>NZ_JBSGAW010000001.1:151193-548000 GCF_053600955.1 Streptomyces sp. NPDC004838
GGTGGGGTCTCCCCAGGCCGCCAGGCCGAGGGGGTGGGGTCTCCCCAGGCCGCCAGGCCGAGGGGGTGGGGTCTCCCCAGGCCGCCAGGCCGAGGGGGTGGGGTCTCCCCAGGCCGCCAGGCCGAGGGGACGGATGGGGGGCTGCCGCCCCCCATCACGTCCGCTTCACCCCGTACCCGCAAGGCACGAGAGCACCGTCAGCGACCACCGTCCCGACCGGCGGCCCCCACCCGGCACGCGGCGCCGCAGGCTCACCGCATCAGCAGGCCCGCGCCCTCCCCCGGTGTCCCGGACGGCAGTGCCACCAGGCCCAGATCGGCGGGGGACGCGAGGAGCCGGTGCGCGGGGAGTACGCGGACGGTGTAGCCGAAAGCGCCCGTACGGTCGAGGGAGAGCGGGCCCTCGTACACCCACCGGCCCTGGAGATCCGGGCCGCCCGTCGGCTTCAGCGGGAACATCCGGGCGTCGGCGATCGCGTCGTCGGGGTCGACCCGGCCCGCTACCGCCTGGACCTCGACGTCCTCGGGCCGTAGCTCGCCGAGGGCCACCTGGACACGGAGGCCGAGGATCGCGCCGAGTTCCGCGGTGCCCACGGCGGTCGGCTCGGCGAACTCCACGGCGGCGGCGTTCTCCGTCGTTTCCCCGGCCGCCATCGCTGCTCCGCCTGCCACCCTTTCCCCGGCCGCCGCCTCCGTAGCCGCCATCGACTCCAGCGCTTCCAGCGTCTCCGTGGCCTCTACATGGTCGACGGCCACCTGTGGCCACACGGCCCGGACGCGGGCCTTCCAGGCGGCCAGATCACGGGCCGTGTCCGGGTCCAGCGCCCGGTGGGCGTGGGCGGCGGGGGCGTACAGCCGCTCCACGTACTCCCGTACCATCCGGCCCGCCAGCACCTTGGGGCCCAGGGTCGCCAGCGTACGGCGGACCATCTCGATCCAGCGCTCCGGCAGTCCGCCCGCTCCCCGGTCGTAGAAACGCGGCGCGACCCGGTTCTCGATCAGCTCGTAGAGGGCCGCCGCCTCCAGGTCGTCACGGCGGTCCTCGTCGGTGGCCGAGCCGTCGGCGGTGGGGATCGCCCAGCCGAAATCGGGCTCGTACCACTCGTCCCACCAGCCGTCGAGCACCGAGAGGTTGAGGCATCCGTTGAGCGCCGCCTTCATTCCGCTGGTGCCGCACGCCTCCAGCGGGCGGAGCGGATTGTTGAGCCAGACGTCGCAGCCGGGGTAGAGCTTCTGCGCCATGCCCATGCCGTAGTCGGGCAGGAAGACGATCCGGTGGCGGACCCTCGGGTCGTCCGCGAACCGCACGAGTTCCTGGACGAGACGCTTGCCGCCGTCGTCCGCCGGATGCGCCTTGCCCGCCACGACGATCTGGATCGGGCGGGTGGGGTGCAGCAGCAGTTCCCTCAGCCGGTCCCGGTCGCGGAGCATGAGGGTCAGCCTCTTGTACGAGGGGACCCGGCGCGCGAAGCCGATGGTGAGGACGTCGGGGTCGAGGACGCCGTCGACCCAGCCCAGTTCGGCCGCGCCCGCGCCGCGCTGCCGCCAGGAGGCGCGCAGCCGGGTCCGTACCTCCGTGACGAGCTGTTCGCGCAGTTCGCGGCGGAGTTCCCAGATCTCGGCGTCGGGGATGTTCACGACCGAGTTCCACAGATCGGAGCCGCCGACGGTGAGCGCGTCCTCGGCGCGGCTCGCGCCGATCTGGCGGGCCCCGAGGCGAGAGACCTCGGGGGCGACCCAGGTCGGCGCGTGGACGCCGTTGGTGACGGAGGTGATGGGCACCTCGTCGGCGTCGAACCCCGGCCACAGGCCGGCGAACATGCCGCGGCTCACCGCGCCGTGGAGGGTGGAGACGCCGTTGGCGCGCTGGGCGAGACGCAGGCCCATCACCGCCATGTTGAACAGTTCGGGCGCGCCGCCGGGGTAGGTCTCCGTGCCGAGCCGGAGGATCTTGTCGACGGGGACGCCGGGGAGTTCGCCGCGCTCGCCGAAGTGACGGGCGACCAGTTCCCGGTCGAAGCGGTCGATCCCGGCGGGGACGGGGGTGTGGGTGGTGAAGACGGTTCCGGCGCGGACCGCTTCCAGCGCCGCGTCGAAGTCGAGCGGTTCGGGCGCGTCCCCGAGTTCGCGGATGCGCTCCAGTCCGAGGAAGCCCGCGTGGCCTTCGTTGGTGTGGAACACCTCGGGCACGGGATGGCCGGTGAGCCGGCAGTACGCCCGGACCGCCCGCACTCCGCCGATGCCGAGCAGCATCTCCTGGAGCAGGCGGTGCTCGCTGCCGCCGCCGTACAGCCGGTCGGTGACATCGCGTTCGCCGGGCGCGTTCTCCTCGACGTCCGAGTCGAGCATCAGCAGCGGTACGCGACCGACGCGGGCGACCCAGATGTGCGCGCGCAGACGGCGCCCGGCGGGGAGGGCGAGGGAGACCACGGCGGGGGTTCCGTCGTGCTCCCTCATGAGGCTGACGGGCAGTTCGTTCGGGTCGAGGACGGGGTAGTGCTCCTGCTGCCAGCCGTCGCGGGACAAGGACTGGCGGAAGTAGCCGTGCCGGTAGAGCAGTCCGACGCCGATGAGCGGGACGCCGAGGTCGCTCGCGGCCTTGAGATGGTCGCCGGCGAGGATGCCGAGGCCGCCGGAGTACTGCGGGAGCGCGGCGGTGACGCCGAACTCGGGTGAGAAGTAGGCGATCGCGGTGGGGAAGGCTCCGTCGGCGTCCGCCGGGTGCCCCGGCATGCCTTCCGCGGTGCCGTGCGGTGTACGTCCCGGCGTGCCTTTCGCAATGCCGTGCGGTGGGCGTCCCGGTGCGGTGGGCGCGGTCCGGTCGTTCTGTGTCTGGTACCACCTGCGTCCGTGCAGATAGTCGTCCAGATCGTCGGCGGCGGCGGTCAGTCTGCGGAGGAAGCGCCGGTCCCAGGCCAGTTCCGCCAGCCGCGCGGCCGGGACGGAGCCGAGCAGCCGCACAGGGTCGCCCCCGGCCGCCTGCCATCCCTCGGGGTCGACGGTCTGGAAGAGGTCACGGGTCTCGGTATGCCAGGACCAGCGCAGATTGCGGGCGAGGTCGCTGAGCGGGCGGAGGGGTTCGGGGAGGACGGGGCGGACGGTGAATCGACGAATGGCCTTCACGGGTCCCACCTTCGCAGGGGAGGTACGCATCCGAGGGGACGCGCGACGGTGTGCGCCTCTCCGTCACCCACGACGTTAGCCTCGGCCCGCCCGCCCCGACCACGGCGCACGTCTGTATGGGGGGTGCGCCGGGCGGAGGACCCGGCCGGGTGGGCGAACTCCGTTCTGACGTTCGATCAGCGGGTCGCGCGGGCGGGCGTACGAGGCGGGTTCGCGCGCGTACGGGAGGCGGGTTCGCGCGCGTACGGGAGGCGGGTTCGCGCGCGTACGGGAGGCGGGGACGCGGGCGTACGGGATCCACCGGGACGCGGGCATACGGGAAAGGCGGGACGGGAGGCGCGGAACGGACCCGTCCCGTGGGGCGTCCGCCGGAGCCGGACCCGGCGGACGCTCTCCCCTCGGGTCACCTCCTCGGTCACCCCCTCGGGCGTACCGTCGTCGCGTACGGCGACCCCAGGTTGACCGACACGGGGTCGAACGCCCCGGTCGCGGCGTACCGGGAGGCGATCTCGGCGAGTTCCTCGGGCGGGATGACCTCGTCGATGTCGGTGAAACCGTCGGGGGCCCGCTGGTGGGCCAGGTTGATGACGACCTCGGGGCCGAGGCCGCGGTTGGCGCGCTGGAGCTCGGTCATCGCCGGGCGGCGGTCGGCCTCGTACGCGGCGAGCGCCTCCACCGGGTCGGGGAAGCGTGCCATGGCGTGGGCGAGGGCGCGGGCGTCGACGATGGACTGGGTGGCCCCGTTGGAGCCGATGGGGTACATGGCGTGGGCGGCGTCGCCGATCAGGGTCGTACGGCCGTGGGACCACCGGGCGAGGGGCTCACGGTCGACCATGGGGTACTCGTACGCGCCGTCGGCGGCCCGCAGGATGTCCTCGACGCTGACGCCGCCGAACTCCCAGCCCTTGTAGTGGTGGAGGAACCTCTCGACGGGGACCGCCCGGTTCCAGTCGCCGCGGAAGGTGGCCTTCGGAGAGCCCTCCGGGCCGGAGGCGTCGGGCGGGCCGGGAGTGCCGGGGAAGTCCCCCGAGTCCGGCAGCCCCGAGTGCTCGGGCGACTGTGCGGACTCCGGCCACGGCTCCGACTCCTGTTCCGGCTCCAGATCCAGATCCAGATCCAGATCCGCTGAGTCGGCGGGCATCGCGAGCGCCCAGTTCACCCGTACCGTCCCCGATGCCGCGTCGGGGGCGGTCATCGGATAGACGACGGCCTTCTGCCGGTCGTCGCCGGCGATGAACATGAAGCCGCCGATCTGCCGGGCGGGCACGCGGGAGACGCCGCGCCAGACGAGCATCCCGTTCCAGGGAGGCTCGCCCTCGCCGGGGTTGAGGGAGGCGCGGACGGCCGAGCGAATGCCGTCCGCGCCGATCAGCACGTCCGGTTCGAGCGAGGCGCTGCCCCGGCGTGCGCCGTCCCGGTGCTCCAGCTGCACGCGCGGACGGACCCCCGGCAGCTGCTCGACCGACTTCACCCGGACGCCGCCGACGACCGCGCCGGCGCCGAGACGGTCGCGTACGGCGGCGGCGAGCGCGAGCTGGAGTTCGCCGCGGGCGATGGAGAGCTGGGGCCAGTGGTACCCGGCGCCGCGTCCGCGCGGCTCGCGGGAGACGAGCCCGCCGCTGCGGTGGTAGTAGCGCAGCTCACGGGTGGGCAGGGCGCGGTCCTCCAGCTCTTCGAGGAGTCCGAGGGCGTCGAGTTCGCGTACCGCGTTGGGCATGATGTTCAGCCCCGCGCCGACCGGCTGCAGCTCGCGGGCGGCCTCGACGACGGTGACCCTTCTGAACCCGGCCGCGTGCAGGGCGAGCGCGGTGGTGAGTCCGGCGATCCCGCCACCGGCGATCATGAAGTGGGTCATGGGATCGGCTCTCCCTGCGCGTCGGACCGCGCGTCGGACTGTGCGTCGGACTGTGCGTCGGGCTGGGAGGCGGACTGCGCGTCGGGCTGGGGCGCGGACTGTGCGTCGGGCTGGGGGGCGCGCTGTGGGGCGGCGGCCCGGCGCACGAGGGTCTCGTTGTCGCGGGTGAGGTCGAGCACCGAGCGCAGCAGCTCGATCGGGGCGCCTCCGCTGCCTTTGTCGTACAGCCGCACCTCCTCGCTGTACGCCTTGCGGGCGATGGTGATGTGCCGGGCGCGGAACGCCTTGAGGATGCGGAGCACCCGCGCGAGGGAGAGTGCGGAGCGGGCGAGCTGCGGGGGCATCCGGTCGCCCGCCGCCTCCCAGCTGATCGCGGCGGAGAGCTTGGAGACGGCGGAGGTGCAGCCCTGGTGGGCGGCGTAGTGGGCACGCCAGGACGGGAGACTGTAGCTGACCGAGTCGGCGAGGAACGTGTCGTAGGACGGATGGCTCCGGTCGCACTGCCACAGCGTCAGATCGACGAGCCAGAGCGGCACCTGGGCGGCGGCCGGGCCGAGGTAGTCGACGCCGGCGATGTCGATCTCCTCGAAGTAGGAGCGCAGTTCGGTGGCGAAGAAGACCGGAGTGACCTGGGCGATGGTGAAGTCGATGGAGTCGACCATGGCCTGGACGTGGTGGGCGGTGCGGTCGAGGGCGATGGCGAAGCCCGGGTCGTACGGTTCGCGGCGGGCGAGGTCCGCGCAGGCGTCGAGCGAGGCGACGAGGCCGGGGAAGACCATGCGGACGGCGTCCTGGAGGCTGCCCTCCATCTTGTCGCCGGTGTACATGCGCTGGCGGTGGCCGAGCGGGTTCCAGGTGGTGTAGTGGTGCACCGTGTCGCGTGGAACCATGTCGGTGAGGCGGCCCAGTTCCCGGAGTACGGGAAGGACTTCGGGGACGGCGGCGACGGGCTGGACTCCGTGCCTCTTGAGCGAGCCGAGGAGTATCCCCAGGTCGCGCATGGCGGCGAGGCCGTCGGTGACGCCGTAGCCCGCGACCTGTTCCGAATCGGGCACGAGTGTCCGCAGCGCGCGTGTGAGCGCGGGGACGTCGGCGGCGGCGTTCATCGCGGGCACGGTGGCCAGCAGGGCGTCGGCCCCGAGTGGATCGGCGGCGCGTATCTCGGCTATGCGGTAGCGCGGTTCACCGCGCTGTGCGAGACCGGGTTCGACAAGGTCGTACAAGGTCATCGTGGACCCCCCTCGGACGCGTCGAGGCAATCGATTCAATAGGTGGGTTACGCAGTTACTCGTGCCGGACGGCCCCCAGCCGCCCACGACGCCGGGCGGCGTCGCACGCTCTGCCGCGCACCATCACTCGGGGGTGCCGCCCACACGGTCCGGGCGCGGAGCCCCGGAGCCGGTCGCAGGGCCGGGTAAGGACACGCGGTCGGGGCCGGTGGCGGCCCCCGCGGCCTGGTCGGGCCGGTGGGATGCGGGCGCGGCGGCCCGCAGGGGTACGGATGCCCGCTCGGGTACGGGTGCGGGGGTACCCGGCAGGGGCAGCCGCAGTCGTACGGAGAGGAGCGCGGCGAGGGCCGCGAAGGCCGCGCCCACGAGCAGGGCGTTGCGGAATCCGGTGGTCTGCGCCTCCGGTCCGGGGCCGTGGCCGGCGGTGGCGACGGCCACGAGGATCGCGAGTCCGAGCACCGAGCCGAACTGCTGGCTGGTGTTGATAAGTCCGGAGGCGAGCCCGGTCTCCTCGGGCCCCGCGTCGGCGGTGGCGGCCACATTGGTGGTGACCATGACGAGCGGCAGGGCTACGCCGATGACGAGACTGGGCGCGAAAACGGTGGAGAAAAAGGTTCCTTCGGCCGTCAGTGCGAGCGCCAGCCAGCCCAGGCCGGCGCAGAGCAGTCCGAAGCCGAGCGTCATGGTGGTGCGCGGTCCGAACCGGGCGATGAGTGTTCCGGTTCCCGGCGCGACGGCGACCACGACGAGGGAGAGCGGCAGCAGTCCGAGGCCGCCGACGAGCGGGGACTGGCCGAGCACGTTCTGCAGATAGAGGCTGACGAGGAAGAACATCGGGAACAGGCCCATCTGGGCGAGGGCGCTGAGGATGTTCGCGTCCCGCAGCGTGGGCCGCCGCAGCACGGCGGGCGGCACCAGGGGGTGCGCGGTCCTCGATTCGATGACGGCGAACGCGGCGAGCAGGGCGAGCCCGGCGGAGCCCGCGGCGAGGGTGCGGGGGCTGGTCCAGCCCGCCTCGCCGGCGCCGACGAGCGCGTACGCCACCAGACCGAGGCCGCCGGTCGCGGTGAGCGCCCCGCCGGGGTCGAAGCCCCGTGCGGCGCTGCGACTGCCCCCGTTCAGCAGTCGCAACGCCGCACCGCCGAGCACCAGCCCGACGATCACATTGAGCCAGAACGTGGAGCGCCAGCCGAGGATGTCGGTGAGCACCCCGCCGAGAACCGTTCCGGTGACTCCGCCGAGCCCGCCCATGGCGGCGAACGCGCCGAGCGCCTGATGGCGCGCGGGCCCGTGCGGGAAGAGGTTGAGGAGCAGTGCGAACGCGGCCGCGGCGGCGAGGGCGGCCCCCGCGCCCTGGAGGGCGCGGGCGGCGATCAGCGTCCCCGCGCTCTGGGCGAGCCCGCCGGCCGCCGAGGCCACGGCGAGCGTCCCGAGGCCGGTCAGATACATCCTGCGGTGTCCGAGGAGGTCGGCCAGTCGGCCGCCGAGGAGCAGCAGACCGCCGAAGGTGATCAGAAAGGCGTTCGCCACCCATGACAGCCCGGCGGAGCCGGATCCGAGGTCTTCGCCGACGGAGGGCAGTGCGACATTGATGATGGCCGTGTCCATGATCAGCAGTAGCTGAGTGGACGCGAGCAATGCGAGGGCGGCCCGTGGCCGCAGCGACACGGCGGGCGCGGGGTGGCGGCGGGCGCCGCGAGACGCGCCGGGATGGCGCGGAGTGGGGTCGGGCACGCCGGTGGGCACGGGACTGTGGTCCTCGCCGCCAGGCGCGGCGAGGTCGTCTGGCACCCCAACGGGCACGGGGGCGTTGCGCTCGCCGCCAGGCGCGGCGGGACGGCGCGGAGCGGGGTCCTTCGCCGTACGCGCCAGGGGGTCGCCGTCGGTGGGGGCAGGTCGGCAGGGGGGCGCCGGGTCGTCAGGGCGCGCCCCCGCCTCTGCGGTGACCGGCGCGGGGCCGGGGGCCGTCGGACCACCGGAGGACGGCGCGCCGCCGGACGTCTCCGGGTCGCCGAGGACGGCGGAAGCGGGGTTCAGGAGACCGTGGCCCCCGGTTCTGGGCCCCGCGGGGGCGGGCGTGGCGGCTCCGGCCCCAACGGGGGCGGGCGTGGCCGGCGTGCCGCCGGTCGCCCCGGGGCCGGGCGTGTCGGCCCCGGCCCCCGCCCCCGCAGGGGCCGTCGTGCCGGCTCGGGACGGCGGGGAGGCGCTCTCCCGAGCCGGGGCGGCGGGGCGTCCGGGTGCGCTCCCCCGGCGCACGCCGTCGGAAGGGGTGCCCTGGGGACCTGCCGTGGTCACCTGAGAGTCCCGGTGTACCGGGAGGAATCGGTCAGGTCGTAGCCGTCGAGGCAGCTCTGGGCCAGGCGCTCGCAGTTCTCCGCGCCGCCCGCCCAGGTCTGCATCGTCAGATAGACGTGCGGCGCGCCGTGGTAGAAGCGCTCGTACTGCTCGTGGCGTCCGGCGAACTCCGAGCCCAGCGCGTCCCACGCCAGCTTCAGCAGCTTGATCCGGTCCTTCGCGGGTGCGCCGGGCGTCGCCAGATACGTGTCCACGACCGGCCCGAGTTCGGGGTGCAGCAGGTCCTCGGCGGACGCGGGGAGCTGGATGATCGAACCGCCCGCGAGCAGCTTGATCTCCTGGACGGCGCGCGGATACAGCTCACCGGCCATGATCCGCTGGGCGAAGGAGATCTCGGTGCCGGGCATGACCCCGCCGCAGCCGCCGTCGACGTGCTCGTACGACGCCTCCGCCGCCAGGACGAACGCCTTCGCCTGGGCGACCATCCCCAGCAGCCGCCCGATCGACTGGGTGACGGCCGGCACCTCGTACGTACCGCTGGTGCGGGTCAGCAGGATCGCCAGACCGGTGAGGAACTCCAGCTTGGTCCAGAAGCGGGTGGCCGCCTGGTGGACGACGTTGAGATACGCGGGGGTCTGCCACCACATCGCGGCGGTGGCGTCCACGTTCCGGTACGTCAGTACGCGCTCCCACGGGACGAAGACGTCGTCGCAGACCAGCAGCGAGTCGTTCTCGTCGAAGCGGGAGGAGAGCGGATTGTCGAAGACCGCGCGGGCGTTTCCCTCGTACGACGTCCGCGAGATGAATTTCAGTCCGGGCGTGTCGGTCGGGATGGAGAAACACAGAGCGTGATCGACGGCGCCCGCGGGAAGCGGTTCGATGGTGCCGACGATGACCTCGTCCGAGAAGACCGCGCCCGTGCCGATCATCTTCGCGCCGCGTACCACGATCCCGCCGTCGCGCTCCCCGACGACCCGGACGGCCTGGCCGCCCCCGTTCCCGCCCGTGCCCGTGCCCATCTGCGGATTGGTGATGGTGAAGGCACAGTAGAGATCGTTCTCGGCGAGCCTGCGGTGGTAGGCGAGAACGTTGTCGGATCCGTCGAAGTCGCCGGTGGTGAAGAGATGCGGCATCGCGGCGAAGCCCGCCGCCCCGCTCGCCATGTAGTCGGGTGTGCGGCCGAGGAATCCGAAGCTCGCCTCGGCCCACACCTTGTACGCCTCGCGGCGTGCGACCAGGTCGGCATGGGTGCGGGGCACCACATAGGCGCGATGGACACCGTCGGATGTGAGCACATCCCGGTGTTCGGAGTCATGGGCCAGGTCGTAGAGGCGCGCGATGGAGGCCGCGGCGTTACGGAAGGCTGGATGGCTGGTCACGTCCTTGACGCGCTCGCCGTCGAGCCACACCTCACGCCCGTCGCACAGCGAATCGAGGTAGTTCCGGCCAGACCTGATCAACGTTTCTCCTCAAACGGAACGTCCCCCGACAAAGGTGAGCCTCGCTCCAGCTATGGACACTGGGCAATGAACGACCGTCCAGCGGTGATTAAGAACCGGCCAGTCATGCAGCTGAGGGGCGTCCTGCCCGATACTCCCCAGGAGTCATGCCGTACCACTTCCTGAACGCCAGATGGAACCCGACCGAACTCTGGTAGCCGACTCGCTGCGGCACCGCGGACTGGGGAAGCGAGGTCTCCCCGAGCAGGCGGGTCGCCTCCTGCATCCGCCGCCCGGTGAGATGTCGGGCCGGCGCCTCGCCGACCAGCTCCCGGAAGGCCGCGGTGAAAGCGGAACGGGACATGCCGACCTCCCGGGCGAGCGATTCGATGGTCCATGGCTCGGCGAACCGAGTGGCGATGATCACCATCGCCTTGCTGATCCCCGGGTGGCGCAGCACGGGCAGTGCCGAGGGGTTGTCCGCCAGTTCGCGGAGCAGGGGCCGCAGCGCCAGTACGAGGGCCATTTCGAAGGCACGCAGGGTGACCAGGCGGTCTCCGGGCCCCACGGGACGGTCCGTGGCGGCGAGCAGGCGCAGTGTGTCGCGCAGCAGGGGCTCCTTGTCGACCTGGGAGCAGTCGAGCACCAGCGCCCAGGGGAGCGCCTGATAGAGCCCTGTGGCCGCGGACGCGTCGTAGTGCAGTCCCGCGCAGAGCAGTCTGCTCACCTGTCCGCCGCCCTCGATCCTGATCTCCCCGGAGGTTCCGGGCTCCCGCTCGGGGAGCATCGCGCCGAGCGCGACACCGCCGCGCCGCTCAGGGTGGTCCGAGAGCCGGTGGGCGATTCCGGTGGGGAAGACCGCCAGGTCACCGGCGTGCAACTGGAACGGGTTCCGCCCGTCCGCGGTGATCCAGCAATCGCCCTGGGTGATGAAGTGGAGCACGGCGCAGCTCTCTTCGGCATCCCCTTCGATGGCCCACGGGGCACGTACGTGCCAGCGGCTGTCGAACACTCCGGTCAGGCGCAGGGGCTTCAGCAGTTCGCTGAGGAGGTCGTCGCCTTCGGTCGCAGCAGTCTCAACAGAGTCCATTGGACGATCCTTCAACCTCCGACCCGGTTTGTTAATTGATCGGCCGAAGCCGCCGCCGCCAGCCTTGTAGGGCCGTACAGGCAGCGACCCCACCCTATCGAAGGGCTCATCAGACTCATGTCCGATCACATTCCGATGCGCGTCGCCGTCGTGGGCGCGACCGGCTTCCAGGGAGGTGCCACGGCGCGGCTGCTCGTCGAGCGCGGCCACCAGGTCCGCACCCTGAGCCGCAGACCGGAGGCGGATCGACCGGAACTGCCGGGGGTCTCCTTCGGCTGCGGTGACCTGGGGCGTTACGAGGATGTGCGGCAGTTCTTCGAGGGCGCGACCCATGCGGCGGTCGTGCTGCCGCTGGTGTACCAGGCGGAGAAGGTCATGCGTTACGCGCAGCACATCGCGAAGGCGGCACGGGAGTCCGGGGTACGGAGGCTCGTCTACAACACCAATACGCGTATCCCGGACCGGACCACGAATGTCGTCGCCTTCGAGACCCGTCGTCTGGCGGAGACCGTGTTCCGTGAGGCCCTGGCGCGCAGCGGCGTGGAGCTGGTGGTCGTACGGCCACCGGTCTATCTGGACAATTTGTTCAGTCCCTGGAACGGCCCGGCGCTGGTCGGCGAAGGCGTGCTGGCGTATCCGCTGCCGGCCGACGCGCCGACGGCGTGGATCTCTCACCAGGACCTCGCGGAGGCGGTCTTCGCGGCGCTCACCGTGGACGGGATCGCGGGCCGCGTCTTCGACATCGGGGGCTGTGAGACGGTGACCGGTACCGAGTTGGCGGAGCGCTTCACGCTGGGGCTCGGCCGTCCGGTGCGCTATGTGCCGCTGGAGCCCGCCGTGTTCGAACAGGGGCTCTCGCAGATCCTGGGTACGGAGTCCGCGTCCGGCGTGTCGGGGCTCTACCACTACATGGGCAGCGGGCTGGAGCCGGACCTGATGGCGGGCGACCGGGGATGCTCGGCCGCCGCCCTCTCGGTGAAGCCCGCGCCCGTCGGCGAGTGGGTGGCGCGGCAGCCGTGGCACATGTGGACGGAGGTGGACGCGTGAATGCTCTGACCGGAGCGCGGCCCGATGAGCCGAGCTGGGAGTTTGCACCGGTGGACGGATAGTCCGGTAATCCGGTGCGCTGAGCCGGGCGGGCCGGAGGCGCGGCCCGTTTCGGGAGGGGAAAGAGGGGGCGCGGATTCCGGCGCCGGGCACGCCGGAATCCGCGCCGTCGCCATACCGATGGGCGCGCTCAGCACCCCACCGGACGCCCCTGCCCCTGCCCCTGCCCCTGCCCCTGCCCCTGACAGGCGATGAGGACACCCGCCGGTCCGGCGAGTTCACGAACGAGTTCGACACGCCCGGACAAGTCACGTTCCGGTTCCGGTTCCGGTCGACCGTCGGCGGTGCCGCGAACGGGCCGGGCGCGCTCGCCGCGCGTCCGGCCCCGCGGGCATCCGAGGCGCGAAACGTCGGGCGACGCCTGAACAGGCGAGGCCCGCACGTGCGGCCCCGCCGAAGTCGCTACGCGGGGCTCGGGCGGAGCCCCGACACGCCGCCGACACGCCGAGACCGGCCGGCCATCGCAACGCGCCGAATCCGGCGCGGCGCCCCCGCCCCGCCTCGCGAAGAGCGACACGCCGACGCACCGGGCCCGCTCACCCGGCCCGCCCGGTCCGCCCGTCCGGTCCGCCCGCCCGGCCCGGAGCCCGACACACGCCGACGGCTCACGGCGGCGCAAAGAACCCCCAGGGCCTGGGACGAGCCGGGCGCGGGGGCCGGCGCGAGGGCAGGCACGGCGGCGCACAGCAGGCGCATCCGCGGCCTCACTTGTGCGCCTGTTCACCCCCGAGCAGGGACCACACCCCCGGATTGCCCGCCCCACCCCCGTGGGAAGGCTCATCCGGTACGCGTACCCGAGCCACCGGTGCGCATCGCGCGAGCGTCACGTACAGCGCGCCGTGCGGCAAACCCGCACACCGCGCGCACCACACACACCATGCGCACCACGGGCCACACGGAACGGCACCACGCCGCGCCCCGCACGGCAGTGCACGGCAGCGCACGGCACCCTCACCGTGACACCACCTCGTCGACCGTCATCCGCCCAGTTCTATCCGCCCACCGAGTGAACGCGGACAGGAGCGGCCATGCCCTCAGCACGTCAGTCGTCGACCGAGCAGTTACAAATAGCGGGAAACTTCCACAAAAACGTCACAGCACTCTTTTCTTCTCAACCTGTCCAGCCCGCACAGCCCTCAGGTGAGCCCATGATCGGTCGCATTCCCGTCCTGGACGTCAGTCCCCAAGTCGACTGCGGGAGGAGGCCCGCGAAAGCCGTGGTCGGCGAGACCTTCACCGTCAGCGCGACCGTCTTCCGCGAAGGACACGACGCCGTCGCCGCCAATGTCGTCCTACGCGACCCGAACGGTCACCCAGGCCCCTTCACGCCCATGCGGGAGCTGGCTCCCGGCACGGACCGCTGGGGGGCCGAGGTCACCCCGGACGCCGAGGGGCGGTGGAGCTACACCGTGGAGGCGTGGAGCAACCCGATCGCCACCTGGCTCCACCAGGCGGAGATCAAGATCCCCGCGGGCGACGTCGCGGACACGGCGCTGGTACTCGCGGAGGGCGCCCGGCTGTTCGAACGCGCCGCCGACGGCGTGCCCAAGAACGACGGCCGCGAGTCCGTGCTCGCCGTCGCCGACGCCCTGCGCGACGAGACCCTCCCTCCCCCGGCCCGGCTCGCCGAGGCCCTCGCCTCGGACGTCACCGCCGCGCTCGCCCGCCACCCCCTGCGCGAACTGGTCACCGGCTCAGAGCCGTTGCCGCTCCTCGTGGAGCGCCGCCGCGCCCTGTACGGCTCCTGGTACGAGCTGTTCCCGCGCTCCGAGGGCGCGGTCGTCACCGAGGGCGCGCCCCCGGTCTCCGGCACCTTCCGGACCGCCGCCGAACGGCTGCCCGCGGTCGCCGCGATGGGCTTCGACGTGGTCTATCTGCCGCCCGTCCACCCCATCGGCACCACCTTCCGCAAGGGCCCGAACGACAGCCTCTCCCCCGGCCCGCACGATGTCGGCGTGCCCTGGGCCATCGGCTCCGCCGACGGAGGCCATGACGCCCTGCACCCCGATCTCGGCACGTTCGAGGACTTCGGCCACTTCGTGGAGACGGCCCGTGCCCTGCGCATGGAGATCGCCCTCGACTTCGCGCTCCAGTGCTCGCCGGACCACCCCTGGGTCACCGAGCACCCCGAGTGGTTCAGCCACCGGGCCGACGGCTCGATCGCGTACGCCGAGAACCCGCCGAAGAAGTACCAGGACATCTACCCGATCGCGTTCGACAGCGACATGCGCGGTCTGGTCGAGGAGACCCTGCGGGTGCTGCGCTTCTGGATGGGACACGGTGTACGGATCTTCCGGGTGGACAACCCCCACACCAAGCCCGTCGTCTTCTGGGAGCGGGTGATCGCGGACATCGGCCGCACCGATCCGGATGTGATCTTCCTGGCCGAGGCGTTCACCCGGCCGGCGATGATGCGCGCCCTGGCGGCCGTCGGCTTCCAGCAGTCGTACACGTACTTCACCTGGCGCAACACCAAGCAGGAGCTGACGGAGTATCTGACCGAGCTGTCCGGCGAGACCGCTTCATACATGCGCCCGAATCTCTTCGTCAACACGCCCGACATCCTGCACTCCTTCCTCCAGCACGGCGGCCGTCCCGCTTTCGAGGTCCGGGCCGTGCTGGCCGCGACCCTCTCACCGACCTGGGGCGTGTACGCGGGTTTCGAGCTGTGCGAGAACACGGCGGTACGGGAGGGCAGCGAGGAGTACCGGAACTCGGAGAAGTACCAACTGCGCCCACGGGACTGGGACGCGGCGGAGCGCGAGGGGCGCACCATCGTTCCGCTGATCACCGTGCTCAACCGGATCCGCCGCCAGAATCCCGCGCTCCAGCAGTTGCGGGACATCCACTTCCATCACACCGACAACGACGCGGTGATCGCGTACTCGAAACGCTCGGGCTCGAACACCGTGCTCGTCGTCGCCAACCTCGACCCCCACCACACCCAGGAGGCGACGGTCTCGTTGGACATGCCGCGGCTCGGCCTGGCATGGCACGAGACCGCCCCGGTGCGCGATCAGCTCACCGGCGAGACCTATCACTGGGGCAGAGCCGTCTATGTGCGCCTGGAGCCTGGCCTGGTGCCCGCGCATATCGCCGTTCTGCGACCGTCCCCGCCGATCGGAGGGTCACCCACATCATGACCGTCAACGAACCCGTCCACGACCTGTTCGAGGACACCCCCGCCAAGGACCGCGATCCCGACTGGTTCAAGCGGGCGGTCTTCTACGAAGTCCTCGTGCGGTCCTTCCAGGACAGCAACGGCGACGGCGTCGGCGACCTCAAGGGCATCACCGCGAAGCTCGACTACCTCCAGTGGCTGGGGGTCGACTGCCTATGGCTGCCGCCCTTCTTCAAGTCCCCCCTGCGGGACGGCGGTTACGACGTCTCGGACTACACGTCCGTACTGCCGGAGTTCGGCGACCTCGCCGACTTCGTGGAGTTCGTCGACGCCGCGCACCAGCGCGGGATGCGCGTCATCATCGACTTCGTCATGAACCACACCAGTGATCAGCACGAGTGGTTCCAGCAGTCCCGGAGCAACCCCGACGGGCCGTACGGCGACTACTACGTCTGGGCCGACGACGACAAGCAGTTCGCGGACGCCCGGATCATCTTCGTCGACACCGAGACGTCGAACTGGACCTTCGACCCGGTGCGCAAGCAGTACTACTGGCACCGGTTCTTCTCCCACCAGCCCGATCTCAACTACGAGAACCCGGCGGTTCAGGAGGAGATCATCTCCGCCCTCCGCTTCTGGCTGGACCTGGGCATCGACGGCTTCCGCGTGGACGCGGTCCCGTATCTGTACCAGGAGGAGGGCACCAACTGCGAGAACCTCCCCCGCACCCACGAGTTCCTCAAGCGGGTGCGCAAGGAGATCGACGCGCACTACCCGGACACCGTGCTCCTCGCCGAGGCCAACCAGTGGCCCGAGGACGTCGTCGACTACTTCGGCGACTTCGACGGCGGCGGCGACGAGTGTCATATGGCGTTCCACTTCCCGGTGATGCCGCGGATCTTCATGGCCGTACGGCGCGAGTCCCGCCATCCGGTCTCGGAGATCCTCGCCAAGACCCCGGCGATCCCCGAGAACTGCCAGTGGGGCATCTTCCTGCGGAACCACGACGAGCTGACCCTCGAAATGGTCACCGACGAAGAGCGCGACTACATGTACGCGGAGTACGCCAAGGACCCGCGGATGCGGGCCAACATCGGCATCCGCCGCCGGCTCGCGCCGCTGCTGGACAACGACCGCAACCAGATCGAGCTGTTCACCGCGCTGCTGCTCTCCCTCCCCGGATCGCCGATCCTCTACTACGGCGACGAGATCGGGATGGGCGACAACATCTGGCTCGGCGACCGGGACGCCGTAAGGACCCCGATGCAGTGGACACCCGACCGGAACGCCGGATTCTCGTCCTGCGACCCCGGCCGGCTCTACCTCCCGACGATCATGGATCCGGTCTACGGCTACCAGGTCGCCAATGTCGAGGCGTCGATGAGCAGCCCGTCCTCGCTGCTGCACTGGACCCGGCGGATGATCGAGATCCGTAAACAGAATCCCGCCTTCGGACTCGGCTCGTACACCGAACTGGCGTCCACGAACCCGGCGGTGCTCGCGTTCGCCCGCGAGTACAAGGACGATCTGGTGCTCTGCGTCCACAACTTCTCGCGGTTCGCCCAGCCCACCGAGCTGGATCTGCGGGAGTTCAGCGGGCGGCGGCCGGTCGAGCTGATCGGCGGGGTGAAGTTCCCCGCGGTCGGCCAGCGGCCGTATCTGCTGACACTGGCCGGACACGGCTTCTACTGGTTCCGGCTGCGGAACGAGCTGACGGCTCCGGCCTGACACGCGCCCGGGTGGTGCCGGACCGGTGTGACGGTCCGGCACCACCCGGCATCCCCCGCCCCACAGGCGGCGGATTTCCAACCTTTACTCCACTTTCACAGAGATTCGCCGCATACCGTCATGTTCCGGCCCGTCCCCGCCCAGAGCGCGGACGGGCCCTGACCCACGCCCGGAGCACGGCCGGTTCCGTTCACCGCCCGGCACACGGGGGCGGGGCACCCCGGCACACGGCAGCGGCGCCACCTGCCGAAACACCCGGCATACGGAGGCGGCGTCACCCGGCAAACGGGGGGGGACGAGGCCCGCCGACACGCCCGGCCCACGCACATTCAGCCGTACCTCCCGGCGAGCGTTTCCACCGCCCTCATCGGGCACTCTCGCCCCCGTCCCCGCGCGCCGCCCGACAGTCGCAGTCATGATCCGGGACACTCTGCGCAAACAGCGCATTAGGGTGTATCTCGGGGAAAGGACGCGATGCCATGTCGGAGGCTGCTTCCATCCGGACTCCCGTCGCCCGGCACCCGCTCGCCCCACTCCTGCCCTCCCTCGCCCCTCTCCTGCACTCCTGGCTGCCACGCCAGCGCTGGTTCGCCGGGAAGGGCCGGCCCGTCACCGGCTTCTCACTCGTCTCCGTGACCGAACTGCTGCCCGTCGCGGGCACCGGTCCCGGACTGCTGCACCTGCTCGTGGGCGTACAGCAGCGGCCCGGCCCCGCCGGCGGACCGACGCGGATCACCGCCGACCCCGCGCACCGGTCCGAGGACTGCTATCAACTCCTCCTCGGCGTCCGCGAGACCCTGCCGCCCCACCTCGCCCCCGCCCTGATCGGCCGCCCGTCCGACGGCCCGCTGGCGGGACGGGCGGTGTACGAGGGGCTCCACGATCCCCGTCTCGCCGAGCTGGTCCTGGAACGCCTGCGCACTCCGGGAACGCTCGGAACGCTCCGCTTCGACCGGTTCGAGGAGGCCCCCGCGGTCCCCGGCGGCCTCGCCGCCAGGCCGCTGGACGCCGAGCAGTCCAACTCCTCCCTCGTGTACGGGGACGCGTACATCCTCAAGGTCCTCCGGCGCGTCCAGCCCGGCCCCCACCCCGATCTGGAGCTGCCGCTCGCGCTCGCCCGCGCCGGGTGCGCCCGGGTCCCGGCGCCGGTCGCCTGGTACGAGTCGATCGAGCCGCACCCGTACACCCTCGGCGTCCTCCAGCCCTTCCTGCGCGGCTCGCAGGACGGCTGGCGGCTCGCCCTGGACGCGCTGGCCGCCGGACGGTCCTTCACCGGCGAGGCCCGCGCGCTCGGCCGGGTGACCGCCGAGGTCCACACGGCGCTGGCCGCCGAACTGCCCACGGTGACCCTGCGCAGAGCGCAGCGGGAGCAGCTGGCGGCCGCGATGGGACGGCGGCTGGACGAGGCCGCGGAGGCGGTGCCCGCGCTGCTGCCGTACGTGCCGCGGCTGCGTACGGCCTTCGACGCGCTCGCGGCACTCGGCCGCGAGGGACGGATCTGGCGGGCCCAGCGGGTGCACGGTGATCTGCATCTGGGCCAGGCGCTGTACGCGCCCCCGTCCCCCGGCTCCGGACGCGACGGCGGCTGGTCGGTCATCGACTTCGAGGGCGAGCCCGCCCGACCGCTCGACGAGCGCCGCAGACCCCAGCCGACGGTCCGTGACATCGCGGGAATACTGCGCTCCTTCGACTACGCGGCCCGTACCCACCGCCCCTGGAACCCTTCCTGGGCCGAGCGCTGCCGGGCGGCGTACTGCGAGGGATACGCGGAGGCGGCGGGGGCCGATCCGCGCGCGGAGCCCGAACTGCTGCGCGCGTACGAGACGGACAAGGCGGTGTACGAGGTCGTCTACGAGGCCCGGCACCGCCCCGACTGGCTCCCGGTGCCCATGGCGGCGATCGAACGGCTGGCCGCGCTCACACCTCACTGATGCGAACTCCCCCCACCCGCGCCCGAAGGAGGCTCCTTCCCCGTGACCGCCGCCCGACCCCCCTTCCGTGACTCCACCGACTCCCACGCGCCCGCGCAGCACACGACCCCTCCGACGGGCCTCGGGCCCGCCGGGCGGCAGCCCGCCGCGAGGGCCGGGGCGACGCCCCCCACCGCGCCCCCGGTGACGGCGGCCGCGCGATCTTCTTCCCCCTCCCCGGCCCCGGCCGTGCGGGACGACCGGCCGGCGCGGTCCGGGGCGGCGCACACCACGAGACCCCCCGCCGGGACTGCGGCGAAGACGAAGGCCGGCCGGACCGACCTCGCCGAGCCCGCCGACCGACCCGACACCGCCGACCGACCCGACACCGCGGACCGGGCAGGCCAGGCGGACCGGGCCGACGCCGCGGACCGGGCAGGCCAGGCGGACCGGCCCGACGGCGCGGACCAGGCGGCGAAACCGGACCGCCCCGACCTGATCGACCTGACTGACCGCCCCGGCCGGGCCGCGAGGCCGGGCGCCCGTCATGGCGTACTGAAGGCCCCGCCCCTCCCCGCCGACGACCGGGAGCGGCTGCTGTCGGGCGGCCACCACGACCCCCACGGCCTGCTCGGCGCGCACCTCGGCCGCGGCGGTGTCGAACTGCGGGTACTGCGTCCGTACGCCCGTTCGGTGACCGTACTCGCCAAGGGGCTCCGGGCCGATCTGCACGAGGACGGCGACGGTCTCTTCTCCGGTGTGCTGCCGATGCGCTCGGCCCCGGAGTACCGGCTGCTCGTGACGTACGACGACGGGGACGGCGGCAAGGGCGCGCACGAGGTCGAGACGCACGATCCCTACCGCTTCCTGCCCGCGCTCGGCGATCTCGATCTGCATCTGATCGGCGAGGGCCGCCACGAGGAGCTGTGGCGGGCGCTGGGCGCACATCCGATGACCCATCAGGGCGTCACCGGCACCCGGTTCACGCTGTGGGCGCCGAACGCGCGCGGAGTGCGGATCGCCGGGGAGTTCAACCACTGGGACGGCACCGGCTACCCGATGCGTTCACTGGGCTCGTCGGGCGTATGGGAGCTGTTCCTGCCGGGCGTCGGCGAAGGCGCGCTCTACAAGTTCCAGATCATGCGCCCCGACGGCTCCCACACCCTGCGCTCCGACCCGATGGCCCGGCGCACCGAGGTCCCGCCCGCGAACGCGTCGGTCGTGACCCAGTCGCGGTACGAGTGGCACGACGAGGAGTGGATGGCCCGCCGCGGCGACCGCCCGGCGCACGAGGCCCCCTTCTCGGTGTACGAGGTCCATCTCGCGTCCTGGCGGCCGGGGCTCGACTACCGCCAGCTGGCGCTTCAGCTGCCCTCGTACGTCAAGGACCTGGGCTTCACCCATGTCGAGCTGATGCCGGTCGCCGAGCACCCCTTCGGCGGATCCTGGGGCTACCAGGTCACGGGCTTCTACGCGCCCACCTCGCGGATGGGCTCCCCGGACGACTTCCGCCATCTGATCGACGCGCTGCACCGGGCGGGCATCGGCGTGATCATGGACTGGGTGCCGGCCCACTTCCCACGCGACGACTGGGCGCTCGCCGAGTTCGACGGCCGCCCGCTGTACGAGCCGGCGGACCCCTCTCGTGCCGCGCACCCCGACTGGGGCACGCTGGAGTTCGACTACGGCCGCAAGGAGGTCCGCAACTTCCTGGTCGCCAACGCGGTCTACTGGTGCGAGGAGTTCCACATCGACGGGCTGCGGGTGGACGCCGTCGCCTCGATGCTCTACCTCGACTACTCCCGCAAGCACGGCGAGTGGACGCCGAACGAGCGCGGCGGCCGGGAGAACCTGGACGCCGTCGCCTTCCTCCAGGAGATGAACGCCACGGTCTACCGGCGCTGTCCGGGCGTGGTCACCATCGCCGAGGAGTCCACGGCCTGGAACGGCGTCACCCGCGCCACCCACCATGTGGGCCCGGACGGTCTCGGCGGTCTGGGCTTCGGCATGAAGTGGAACATGGGCTGGATGCACGACTCCCTCGGCTATGTCGAGCACGAGCCGGTGCACCGCAGGTTCCACCACGACGAGATGACCTTCTCGATGGTGTACGCCTACAGCGAGAACTACATCCTGCCGATCTCCCACGACGAGGTCGTGCACGGCAAACGGTCGCTGGTGAGCAAGATGCCCGGCGACTGGTGGCAGCAGCGCGCCAACCACCGGGCGTATCTGGGCTTCATGTGGGCCCATCCGGGCAAGCAACTCCTCTTCATGGGGCAGGAGTTCGCCCAGGGCGCGGAGTGGTCCCAGGCCCATGGACCGGACTGGTGGCTGCTGGACCCCTCGTACGCGGCCCAGGCGGACCACCGGGGCGTGCGGCAGCTGGTCCACGACCTCAATATGGTGTACGCACGGACGCCCGCGCTGTGGGAGCGCGACACGGACCCCGAGGGCTTCGCCTGGGTGGACGGGGGCGCGGCGGACGACAACGTCTTCGCGTTTCTCCGCTTCGACGCCGCGCGCAATCCGCTGCTGGCGGTCAGCAACTTCTCGCCGGTGGTGCGGGAGGAGTACCGGTTGGGCGTTCCCGAGTGGATCCCGGTGTGGTCGGAGGCACTGAACACGGACGCGGCGCGGTACGGCGGCGGGGACGTGCTGAACGAGGGGCCGGTGAAGCCGGATCCGGAGCCGTCGCACGGGCGCGGATCGAGTCTGACGCTGACGCTGCCGCCGCTGGCGACGGTGTGGCTGCGGCCTGCCTGACCGTTCCGGCCGCCGGGAGGCGCGGGGGCGGTCGTGCCGTGCCCGCCGCGGCGGGCGGTGGGGCGGGGTGCGGCGGGGGCCGGGGTTCCGTCCGCGCGGAACCCCGAAGCCCTCCCCCGGCCGTCGACGGCCGGGCATCGCTTCCCCCGCCGTCGCCCCTCGCCCCTCGCCGGTCGCCCGTCGCTTCCCCACGCTCGCCCGTCACCCGTCACCCGTCACCCGTCAGCCGTGGCCCGTCATCCGTCATCCGTCGGCCGCGGCTCCGCCCGGCCGTCCCTCGCTCCGGCGGCGTCGCCACTCCCGGAGCGCCGGGGGCAGCCGCAGCTGGTGGATGAAGCCGAGGCGCTGGGTCGCCCGCGTCATCGCCACATACAGATCGCTGTGGGTGAAGAACCGCGGGTCGAGGACGATCACGGAGTCGAATTCGAGTCCCTTGGCCTCGCCGGGTTCCAGCAGGACGACGTTCTTCGTGAGGTCGAGGGGTCTCAGATGCGCCAGGCTCGGCAGGTTCCGGATGACCTCCTTCGGAGCGATGACCGCGAGCCTTCCCTCCTCGGGGGTCTCCCGGATGACCGCGGTGAGGACCGCCGCGTCGAGTCCGCCCTTGGGCGCGCGCTCGAACCACGGCTCGACACCGGTGGAGCGCACCGAGCGCGGCGGCTCGAAGTCCGGGTAGGAGGCGGACCGTACCGCCGCCGCGAGTTCCATGATCTCGGCGGGCGTACGGTAGTTGACGCCGAGGCGGGTGTGCGTCCAGCGGTCGCCGACGTACGGCTGGAGGATCCGCTGCCAGGCGCCTGCCCGTGATCCCGCCACTGATTCCGCCCCTGATCCGGCGTCGGCGTCCGGCCTGCCCGCCGGTCCTTCCGAGGTCTGGGCCGGATCGCCGACCAGGGTCATCGAGCGCGTGGGGCAGCGGCGCATCAGCAGCCGCCACGCCATCGGGGAGAGTTCCTGTGCCTCGTCTACGATGATGTGCCCGAAGGCCCAGGTCCGGTCGGCGGCGGCCCGCTCGGCGGCGCTGCGGTGGTCGGCCTCCTCATGGCGTTCGGCCATCCGCTCGGCGTCGATGATGTCGTGGGCCGCGAGGACTTCCGACTCCTCGTCCTCGAACTCGTACGTCTGGGAGCCCTCGGAGAGGTCGAGCACGCCCTGCGCGTAGGCGATCCGCTTCTGTCGCTCGGCCTCGGCGGCGGCGCGCTCGGCGCTGTCGTCCACGCCGAGGAGTTCGGCGGCCTCGTCCAGCAGCGGCACATCGGCGGGCGTCCACTCCCCGCCCGTGCGCCGGATCGCCAGGTCGTCGGGGTGGTCCACATACTCCTCCGGCTCGGCGAGGAGGCCGGAGACGAGCTGCTGGGGGGTGAGCGAGGGCCAGAGTTCGTCGATCGCGGCGTGCACGGCGGCGCTGGTGGCGATCTCCTTCCCGAGCTGGGCGAGATCGTCGGGCCCGAGGAGGCCGGGGCCGCCGAGCGGGTCGGCGCCGAGCCGGTCCGCGAGTTCTCTCGTGAGCGCGTCGATGACGCGGAAGGCGAAGTGCGGCCGGGCGAGGTTGTGCGGCAGCCCGGTGTCACGGGCCCGGTCCCTGGCCTCGTACGCCATCTCCCGGTGGAGCCGGAGGACGCCGTACTCCTCGTGGTCGATCAGCAGCGCCGGTTCGGGCACGGTGCCCTCGGCCTCGTAGTCGCCGTCGGGGACGGTCTCGGGCAGCCGCTGCCGGTCGCGTACGGCCCGGGCGAGCGCCTGAGCCATGTCCGCGCGGCCCTTCACCTCGGCGGCGGCGACGGTGTCCGTGCCGGTCGCCCGAACGCCGGGGAACAGCTCCCCCATGGTCGCGAGCAGCACACCCGTCTCGCCGAGCGAGGGCAGGACTTCGCCGATGTAGCCGAGGAACGCCGGGTTGGGCCCGACGATCAGCACGGCCCGGCGCGCCAGCTGCTCCCGGTGCGCGTAGAGCAGATACGCGGCCCGGTGGAGCGCCACCGCGGTCTTCCCGGTCCCCGGCCCGCCCTCGACGACGAGGATCCCGTGGCGCGAGGCGCGGATGACGCGGTCCTGCTCCGCCTGGATGGTCTGCACGATGTCGGCCATACGCCCGGTGCGCGCCGCCCCGAGCGCGGCGAGCAGCACGGCGTCGCCGTCCGGATCCTCGTATCCGGTGCGGGTCTCGTCGGACAGGTCGAGGATCTCGTCATGGAGCGCGGTGACGGTACGTCCCTTGCTGGTGATGTGCCGTCGACGGCGCAGCCCCATGGGCTCATGTCCGGTGGCGAGATAGAAGGGGCGGGCGACGGGGGCGCGCCAGTCGATGAGCATCGGGGTGAGCTCCGCGTCGTCCGCGCGGATTCCGATGCGCCCGATGTGATGGCTTGTCCCGTCCTGGAGGTCCAGCCTTCCGAAGCAGAGTCCGGAGTCGACGGCGTTCAGCGCGGAGAGGTGCGCGGTGTGCTCGGCGGTGCTCACATCGCGCTCCACCCTCGCCTGGAGTCCGGTGCCGACCTGACCGACGGTCTGCCGGACCGCGGCCTCGGCCCGCTCGCGGAGTGCGTCGAGGCGCTCGTAGAGAACGGAGACGAATTGCTGTTCGTTCCGCAATTCCTCGGTTGACAATTCAGCTCCTGACGCGATATGGTGCAACCAGTGGTTTTTCTATGTCTCTTGTGTCGATAGACAGAGAAATACCCAATATACGCAGCGAATTCCCCCGACTGTCAATGGAAGCCGGGGGTATTTTTGTGCGCCTGAACTTATCGGGAACCACCGCAGAAGCAAGCACATCGGGCGCGGCTCACTATCCGCGCTCCAGCTATTCGCGCTCCCGGTCCGCGGCGAGCGCGGCCAGCTGGTCGAAGGTCCGCGTCAGCGCGGCCCGGCGCTCGTCCTTGAATCCCGGCGCGGGCCCCAGATCGTCGATGCTGCCCTCCCACACGGCCATGAAGGTGTCCTTCCAGCCCGCGACCACCTCGGCCTTGGGCAGCTCCGCGCCTACATGGCCCTGTGACGCGAGGAGATGCAGCAACTCCAGATTGCAGGGCACGGCGACGCCCCAGTAGTCGTCCGGCTCCAGCGCCACCGGATCTCCCGCCATGGCCTCGGCGACCTCCGTCAAGAGCCGCCCGGTGATGTCCCCGAGATGGTCCGCGGCCGTATCGCTGTCGAAGTTCCCGCTGCCCCATGTGCCCATCGCTGCTCTCCCGTACTGAAAGGTCTGATGTCGGTGATGATGCTCCGTTGCGTTCTATCAGGCCCCGCTGACATCGGCGTCGCACAAGCCCGCCCTCCGCCATGGGGGAAGCGGAGGGCGGGCGTGGTGAGGACGGGGCGCGGGCGGCCGTCGAGGCGGTCGTCGAACCCACGGCGAGGCTCAGGCTTTCGCGCTCACCTCTACGCTCGCCTCCGTATCCGACTTCGTGTCCATCTCCCCGTCCTCGCGCCGCTCCGGTACGGCGATCCCCCGAGCGCCCGAGGCTCCGGCACCCGACGCGCCGTCACCGGCCGGGCCGCCGTCACCACTGTGACCGCCGCCGTCACCGCTGTGACCAGCCCCATGACCGCCTCCGCCGGCTTCATGCCCGCCGTGCGCGTCGTCCAGCAGGGTCTTCTCGTCGAACGGCAGCCGCCCGGCGAGCACTTCGCCGACCCGCGCCCTGTCGATCTCCTTGGTCCAGGTGCCGACCAGCACGGTCGCGACCGCGTTGCCCGCGAAGTTCGTCATCGCCCGCGCCTCGCTCATGAAGCGGTCGATGCCGACGATCAGGCCCACGCCGTCGACCAGTTCGGGACGGTGCGACTGCAGCCCGCCCGCCAGTGTCGCGAGGCCCGCGCCCGTGACACCGGCCGCGCCCTTGGACGCGACGATCATGAAGAGCAGCAGGGAGATCTGCTCGGAGGCGCTCAGCGGGTCGCCCATCGCGTTGGCGACGAAGAGCGAGGCCATCGTCAGATAGATCGCGGTGCCGTCGAGGTTGAAGGAGTAGCCCGTCGGCACGGTGATGCCGACCACGGGCCTGCTGACGCCCAGGTGCTCCATCTTCGCGATCAGCCGCGGCAGGGCCGACTCCGACGACGACGTGGACAGGATCAGCAGGAACTCCCGGCCCAGATACCTCAGCAGCGAGAGCAGATTGACCCCGGCGACCAGCCTCAGCAGCGCGCCGAGCACCACGAAGACGAAGAGCGCGCAGGTCAGATAGAAGCCGATCATGATCACGGCGAGCGACTTCAGCGCGTCCAGACCGGTCTCGCCGACCACCGCGGCGATCGCCCCGAACGCGCCCACCGGAGCCGCCCACATGATCATCGCCAGGATGCGGAACACCAGCCGCTGGACGTGCCCGATTCCGCGCAGCACCGGCTCGCCCGCCGTGCCCATGGCCTGGAGCGCGAATCCGGCCACCAGGGCGACCAGCAGGGTCTGGAGCACCTCGCCCCCGGTGAAGGCGGAGACCATGGTCGTGGGGATGATCCCGAGCAGGAAGTCCGCGGTGGACTCGCCGCCCGCGCCGTCGGCAGCCTTGCCGCCCGCCTCGCGTGCCGCTTCGGTGAGTTGCAGTCCGGCTCCCGGCTCCAGCACATTGCCGACGAGCAGACCGATGGCCAGGGCGACCGTCGACATCACCAGGAAGTAGCCGAGCGCGAGCCCGCCGACCGCGCCCACCTTGGCGGCCTTCCGCACGGACCCGATGCCCAGCACGATCGTGCAGAAGATGACCGGCGAGATCATCATCTTGATGAGATTCACGAACCCCGTGCCCAGGGGTTTCAGTTCTACGGCGAATCCGGGGGCGGCGAAGCCCACGACGATGCCGAGCACCACCGCGCCGATGACGGCGAGGTACAGATAGTGCGTACGGTCCCTTCTGCCTGCGACAGCAGCGGTCACGGGTCCTCCTCAGTGAAGCCGGTCCATGTCCCGTATGGATTGCCGTGAATATCCATCACCCTGTGACCGGGGTCACTGTTGCGTTCCTTTCGTTCACGGCCGGACACTCGCCGGACCTCCGCGTAGCGGACCGCCGACGGCCGCGCCGCGCACACGAACCGCCCCCGGCGGCCCGGACCTTCGGCGGCGGAGCCGTTCACACGGGAGGGAGAGACCGGGGCGGGCAGACTGATGCCCATGCGCCTACCCCGCCCGCGCAGCCTCGCGGGACAGTTCTTCGCGATGCAGGTCGTCCTGGTCACGGCGATCGTGGCGGGCTGCGCCCTGTTCGCGTACCTCACCGACCGTTCACAGGCGGAGGACACCGCCCGCCTCCAGTCCACGGCGACGGCGACCGCCGTGGCCCGCTCGCCCTCGGTGATCGCGGCGGCGCGCACGGACGACCCCACACGGGCGCTCCAGCCGTACGCGGAGGGGCTGCGCCGGGACGCGGGCGTCAACTTCATCACCATCATGGCCCCGGACGGCACCCGCTGGACGCATCCGGAACCTGACCAGATCGGCAGAAAGTACCTGGGGCACACCGAGCGGGCGCTGAAGGGCGAGATCTACAGCGAGAAGCACAGGGGGGTGCTCGGGGCCTCGATCCGGACGGTCGTGCCCGTGTACGACGACGGTCGGATCGTGGGTCTGGTCAGCGCCGGCATCACGATCCAGCGGATCAGCGAGCGGGTCCGCGGTCAGGTCGCGGGGCTGCTGCTGGTGGCGGGCGGGGCGCTCGCGCTCGGCGGAGTCGGTACGTATGTGATCAACGCCCGGCTGCGGAGGCACACCCATGGGATGAACGCGGCCGAGCTGAGCCGGATGTACGACTACCACGAGGCGGCGCTGCACGCCGTGCGCGAGGGGCTGCTGATGCTCGACGGGCGGCGGCGGATCGCACTGGTCAACGACGGCGCGCGCGAACTGCTCGGCCTGGACGAGGACGCGGTCGGCCGCGCGGTGGCCGAGTTGGGGCTGCCCCGGTCGCTGACGGACGCGCTGCTGGCGTCCGAACCGCGCGTCGACGAGGTGCATCTCACCGCGGACCGGGTCGTCGTCGTGAACACCAGACCGGTGGTGGGCGGCGAACAGCGCGGCACGGTCGTGACCCTGCGCGATCACACCGAACTCCAGGCGCTGTCGGGCGAGCTGGACTCCGAACGCGGGTTCAGCCAGGCGCTGCGGTCGCAGGCGCACGAGGCCGCGAACCGGCTGCACACGGTGGTCTCGCTGATCGAACTCGGGCGTACGGACGAGGCCGTGACCTTCGCCACGGCGGAGCTGGAGCTCGCCCAGGTCCTCACCGACCAGGTCGTGGGCGCGGTCGGCGAACCGGTGCTGGCGGCGCTGCTGCTCGGCAAGGCGGCGCAGGCCAACGAGCACGGTGTCGAGCTGGTCCTGGCGCGGGACAGCCGGATCGACGACGGGGTGCTTCCGCCGTCGCTGCCCGCGCGGGATCTGGTGACGATCCTGGGCAATCTGATCGACAACGCGGTGGACGCGGCATCGGAGGCGGCGCTCGGGGGCGGCGATCCCCTGACGGTCCGGGTCTCACGGCCACGGGTCACGGTCACCGCGCGCGCCGAAGCCGACGAACTGCTGATACGGGTCCACGACACCGGCGCGGGCGTCGACCCCGGCCTCGCGGACGAGATCTTCCACCGAGGCTGGTCCACCCGCGGCACCGGCCGCGGCCTGGGCCTCGCCCTCGTCCGCCAGGCTGCCCACCGCGGCGGCGGCACGGTGACCCTGGCCGAGGGCCCGGACGGCGGCGCGGAGTTCACCGTCCGCCTGCCGCTGCGGGCGGGGACACCGGTCTGACGGGCGGTCTGGTACGGGCCGCCCCGGTCGGGGTCCCGGTTCTGCACGTCCACCCGGCACCGCGTACCAACCCGGCGGGCGAACGTGAACCGGAACACCCGCAGGAACACAGTACGATCGCCGCTCCACACCGCGGAGGTACCCCCATGAGCGAGGAGCCGGAGACCATCAGCGTCCTCGTCGTCGAGGACGACCCGGTCGCCGCGGCCGCGCACGCGCTCTATGTCGGCCGGGTCACCGGCTTCCGCGTGGCCGGGGTCGCGCACTCACGGTCGGAGGCGGTGCGGGTGCTGGAGCGGGCCAGGGTCGATCTGCTGCTGCTCGATCTCTATCTCCCGGACGGTCACGGACTGGCACTGGTCCGGTCCCTGCGCGCGGCCGGCCACTCGGCGGACGTCATCGCCGTCACCTCCGCGCGTGATCTGGCGATCGTACGGGAGGGGGTGTCGCTCGGGGTGGTGCAGTACGTACTGAAGCCGTTCACCTTCGCCACCCTCCGCGACCGCCTCCGCCGGTACGCGGAGTTCCGCGCGGCGGCGCACTGCCGAAAGGGCTGAGCGGTCCAACGCTGGAGGCGGTCACCCGTACGCTGCGCGGATCGGCATCCGGCCTCACGGCGGCGGAGGCGGGAACGGCGGTGGGCATATCCCGCATCACCGCGCGCCGCTACCTGGAACACCTGGTCGCCCAGGGCCGTGCGGCCCGCAGCCCACGGTACGGCCAGATCGGCCGCCCCGAACTCCAGTACCGCTGGCTCCCGTAGGCGAACCGGTGACAGCGGCTCCGCCCGGCCGGACAAACCACCGTTGAGGTGCGCCGCATGTCCAGCGATGCCCCAGGACCTGTCCCGACAAGTCAGGTTTCGATGGCCCAAAATTACCTGCATGAGGCACGGGCCGGGTCACTGACTTGGGCCCTGGTTACGGTTCAGCTGCAAGCGCGGACCTTGCGGGCCAGAGGGCTCAGGTTCTCGCGCAGGATTTCGTGGTGAGCTTCCTTCCTGAGCTGGACACCAAGTTGAACGTGTGGACCCTGGCCGCCGTTCTTACCGCCCTCTACACGCTGTCTGGCGTTGCCAGAGGATGGTGGCGCGCCACGTTGGGCAAGCGCCGCAGTCTGATCAATGCCTACCGGAGGCTGGCCCCCTTCGTGCGGGACGACTACGTCAGGGCTCTCTTCGGCGAGCCAGCGTGGAGTCACAAGCAGCATGTCGGCGTCTACGCCGTTGGCGAAGATGACCTTCCCAGTCAGAGCGACGTCGAACTCATGGTACGGACATGGGCGTTGGGCACCTTGGGCTATCTCGTCACTTGGTGCAACGAGGATGACGAGGTATTGATGTACGGGCTGACCACATGCAGCCCTCTACTCCGCCCGTCACTCTCCGTGGGCCCCCATAAGGTTCGACTTGGCCGGACCCGCCTTTCGGCTCTGCCAGCGCCGTCGGCGGACGGTGATGGGCCGTGGCCAGCGTTGGGAGCGAGGCGCTTCTGCTACGCCGAGCAGCACTTCTTCGGCAACCCAGGTGGCTACCAGACGTGGGTGCTCGGTGTGAGTGACACCGGCAGTCCAGCGCTTCCTCCTATCGATTGCACAGCTTGGGGGGAGGCTGAACTTGGCGCCTACCGAGCGCAAGCCGTGATCAATTCCGTACTCATAAGCGGTAGTACACCCATCGCCCTCGACACGATTCTCCCGTATGGCGTTGCTCCCGATCACGACCGGGTTCGGCTTCTGGACTTCCGCTCCCCTGTACGAATCGCTTTGTCAGTCAGCTACCAGCGTGGTGCCGCGGCGGTACGCAGCTTGAAGTTCTGGAGGCAACGTTCTCATTAGAACCGTCTGTCGAGTGAACGCTTGGTCGGCATCCAGGGCGTCGTGCCAGATCGAGCGCTAAACGACGGCGGCTGGCAGCGTGCAACGGCGTCGCTGCCCTCGGCGGGCCATCATGGCGTGCGTTTCCGCAGCTCAGGCCCCGCGCTCAAAGCGACGGCGTAAATCCGGGCGACCAGTCGAGGTGGAATGAGCAGCCCGGAGCCGCTGGGACCCACCCTGCACGAAGAGCAAGCCCGATGGCCTCGGCAACGTCGGACGGCAGTACCGCCTTGGCGTCGCGTCCGAACCAATTACTCGGATGCGGCTGGTCGGTGGTGACAACGAGCGTCGTCCCCGGGGTGTCCGTATGCTCGACCGCGAACGTGCGCGGTGCCCAGGCCAGCCCCTGGACGTACGTCGGCATGCCTCGCAGTTGCCAGCGGAAGGCAGTGCCGTGGACAACAATGCGTCGTGATCTCTTGCGGACTACTGCCACGGCTCCCCCTTCGAGAGCAAAGATGCTAGCGAGCCCGGCCCAGCCGATCTTCTCAGTTTCCTTCTCCTTCAGCGCCGTTCACGGCCGTTTAGAGGAGACCGCGGGCGCAGCCGCTCCCACGACCGGCTGCCCATGAACGCAGGCGAACGCCCCCGCGCACTCCCCATCCCCCATCAACAGACTTGGAAAGCGTGCAAGACCGCCGACCAGCGTCGAACGTACTCCTTCGCCCACCGCCATCTCACTCCTCCTGTCCCAACCCACTGTTGCCCCGCTCTGGCAATCTGCGCCGGTGCGCAGGCCGTCTCTGCGGGAAGCACGAGACGGAGGACGCCCGATCCGTCCGGAGCCGCGTCCGCTGTCGCGTGCACCTCCGAGGTGTCGATGCCGACGTTCTCCATCACGGTGATCAGCTCGGCGTGCGCTTCCTTCGCGTAACGCCAACCCTCCAGTCAGGGGTAGCGTCAGGGGGCTCCGGGGTCGCTGATCACGGCGAGGGGAACGATCACCGCCGTCCAGAAGACCACGATCAGGACGCTGAACAACCGCTGCCTCACAGGCACTCCCCCTCGGCGGGTGTCATCCGCCAGGCGCGCGTCACGGTCTCGCGGTACCGCCGATGCGAGGGGTTGCCCCCGGTGTGCGCGAAGGCCCAGTCGCGTACGGCTTCGAAGTCGCCCTCTGCGCCGGACACGGCCCCGCAGGTGGCGCACCTCAGCTCATGGATCATCTCGGGTGCGTCCGGAGCAGGGTCGGGGCTCATCGTCCAGCGGATCCGGCGGATGATCGAACGCGTCACAGCGCACCCCCACTGTTCGCGTTGCGCTCGGCGACCCGCGCGCGGAGCCGTGCGTACCCGTCGACCGGGCGTACGTCCTGCGGACTCGCCTCCCATTCGAGGCCGCCGCCTGGCCTTCGCAGCTGGACGTAGGTCCCCACATGGCCCATCACCCTGCCGACCCGCCCCGTTTTCGCGTCCAGCGCCAGCGTGCCCACTTCGGGGACTGTCTCGTCGCTCATGCAGGGAGGATCACGCCGGTCGCCGGGACGGGGATACCTCCCCCAAAACCCATTTAGGGACGTCCCGTACGCGGTAGAACGTCCCTAGCAACGTCCTCGAATCCAGGGAGAGACTGCGATGCCGAACGAGAGATTACGAGCCGCCATGGCAGCAGGAGGGTGGACCTACGCCACCCTCGCGGCGAAGGCCGAAGTGGACCCCAAGTCCGTTGAACGCTGGGTCAATCTGGGCCGCACACCGCGCCGGGCAACGGCCTTGCTGGCGGCTGAGACCTTGGGAGAAGACGTGCACGCTCTTTGGCCTTCGCTCCGGCAGGCACGCGCAGCACGCGCGGTAAGCCCCGAGCTGGTCGCGCTGTACGACCAGCGCGCCGACGTACCGGTGTCGACCTTCACCGACATGCTCGCCCAGGCGCGCGAACACATCGACGTACTCGTCTACGCGGCCGTCTTCCTGCACGAGGCGTACCCACGGCTGAACGATCTTCTGCGCGAGCGCGCCGCCGAAGGCTGCACCGTACGGATCGCCATAGGGGACGCCGACAGCGAGAACGTCCGGCAGCGCGGCGAGGAGGAGCGGTTCGGGCACGGCATCGAGTCGCGATGCCGACTGGTGCTGATGCACTACCGGCCCCTGGCCGACGTACCCGGCATCGAACTGCGGACCCACGCAACGACGCTCTACAACTCCCTCTTCCGGGCAGACGACCAGATACTCGTCAACGCCCACGTCTGGGGAGTGAACGCCTACGGCGCGCCCGTCTGGCACCTCCGCCGCAACGGCACCGGCGGGATCTTCGACACATACGCCCACAGCTTCGACGCGGTGTGGGCCACGGCCACCCCCGTGCAGGAGGAGTGACCCATGCCCCGTACCGAGTACTACGACGACCCCGAGGCCCCCGAGCCGAACACTCTGGTCGTCGCCGCCTCAGCCGTCGTGACCGACGCCGACGGACGGATCCTGCTCCAGCGCCGACGGGACAACGATCTCTGGGCCCTGCCCGGCGGCGGCATGGAGATGACCGACTCGCTCCCCGGAACGGCGGTACGCGAGGTGAAGGAGGAAACCGGCCTCGACGTGGAAGTCACCGGACTGATCGGCATGTACACCGACCCCCGTCATGTGATCGCGTACACAGACGGTGAGGTACGCCGCCAGTTCAACGTGTGCTTCACCGCGAGGGTCACCGGCGGGGAACTGACGATCTCGGACGAGTCCACAGAGCTACGGTTCGTCACTCCGGGCGACCTCCCGGACCTCCCCATGCACCACACCCAGCGGCTCCGCCTCCAGCACTACCTCGAACACCGGGACCGGCCCTACCTGGGCTGACGGCGAAAAGGGCTGTGAAGAAGCCTTGGCTGTCTTCAACACCCGACGCGGCCTCACGGTCCTCGACGCCGTCGACTCCACCGGGCGCCCCGACCCGGACGCCTCCGGCCGGGCGGTCGGTTCCGGCCGGGCGGTCGGTTCCGGCGGTGCCACCGGGGCCGGTGCGAGGCGGTGCCGGGTCGGCGTCTTGGGGCGGGTGCAGGCGCGCTCCTTCGCCGAGCGGGCGGCGAACGACCGCAGCGCCGCGCGCTGGTACGCGTCGTTCCGCTCGTGCTCGTGGCGCAGGCGGACCATGTACAGCGCGGGCTCCTCTCCCGAAGGGCAGACCGCGCTCGTCGTGTACGCGCCGTCGTACTGCGTGTCGGAGAGCATCCGCAGCCGCATCTCCTCGGCGTACGGACCGTAGTAGGCGTCCAGTTCGTACGCGCCCGACCGCTCGCCGCGGCCCACCTCGCAGTGCTCGCGCGGGGTGTCGCCCCGCACGCTCTCCCAGACGCGGGCCCCCTTGAGCGCGGGGACGCCGGCGCAGGTGCCGTGGGCGTCGGCGGGGTCCACGTCCTCGTCCTCGCCGACGGGGAGCGGCACCGTCACAGGTGAGCGGCCCAGCGGGGCGGCGCAGCCGAAGCGTTCGGCGGAACTCCTCGCGGTGACGGTGGCGATGCGGGCGAGTCCCGCGCGGTCATGCGGGTTGTCGACCGCGGTGCCCTCCACATCGCCGTCGACCGTGATGAGGAGTTCGCCCGGAGGGGCCGGTCGTTCCGTACGGTCCGGGCGGTCGGGGCAGTCGAGCAGTACGGCCGCGGTCGCCCTCGCCCACGCGGTGTCATCCCTGCTCCGGCCGTCGAAGAACCCGTTCCAGCCGTGGCCCAGCGGCACGGGCCGGTCGGCGTCGGCACCCCCGTAGAGGCCGCCGTCGCGCCCGTCGCGGTCGCCCTCCGGCGTGGGCACGCCGTGGACGGTCACCTCGATCGACCCCTCAAGGGCGGGGTGTTCGGCCCCGTTCTCCGCGATCCGGGTGATCACACACCGTACGTACAGCGAGCGCCCCGCGTCGCCGGTGCCGCCCTCGTCGCGGATCTCGTTCCGCTGCTCCGCCAGATGGCCCTGGCCGAGGACGGCCCGTGTCTCACGCGCGGGCAGAAGCCCGTCGCAGGCGTTCCCCAGGGCGCGGTCGCTCATCCAGCCCTCGATGCCGCCGCCGAGTTCCCCGCCGAGTCCGAACCAGGCGATCAGCGGCAGAAGCAGCGTCAGGGCGGCCGCCACGGCCCGGCGGACGGAGACGCGGACGCCCGAGCGCTCCGGGTCGGGCGGTAAGGCAGGGGACGACGGGGCTGCCGGGGCGGTCACGGGCGGTCCCCGACGAACCTGGTGTCACGGCAGCGCGACCGGCTCGGCCAGGCGCCGTCCGCCGCGAGATAGCGTACGAGGAAGGCCCGCGCGCGCTCCGCCAGTCGCCGCCGCTCCGCCCCGGTGAGGACGGTGTGGCCGTTGGCGTCCGGAGGGATCTCCGGGACGACCGCGACCCGGTGGTAGGCAGGCTGACCGTCGCAGACCGCCTCGGCCCAGACGGCGACGTCGAGTTCGTCCGCGCCGATCCACACGGTCCCCCCTTCCTTGTGCGGGGCCACCGGTGCGTACAGCTCGTGCAGTTGGCGGCCCCGCGCCCCGATCGCGCTCTGCGCGCTGACCGAGGCGATCGTCAGCCGTCCCGGTGTGGCCTCGGCGTCCGTACGCCGTGTCTCGCAGGAGCCGTTACGGGTCCGGTACGGCCGGGCCTCCCCCGCCTGCCACGCTCCCGGAAGCCCCAGCTCCGCCGGGTCGAGCCAGGCGCACAGCGCCGCGTCGGCCCGGGTGCGCTCGGGGCCGCCCACGGTCAGCGGAGGGCCGCCGCAGCGCTGTCGTTCGCTGATCCAGTCGGCGACGGAGACGGCGGTACGGGCGGCGGCCAGCCGGGAGAGCCGGGCCTCGGCCCGTCTCTCCTTCGGGGCCCGTTCGAGGCGCGGGAGGGTCACCGTGACCTGGAGGTCCCTGGTCCGCGCGGTGCGCCGGGCGAGCCCGGCGGGGCAGGTGACCAGCAGGGTGGCGATCGCCTCGTCCTCGTCGGTCTCGGAGTCGCCGACCGCGCTCGGGGGCAGTGACAGGGGGAACGCCGTTCCCTCCTGCGCCGAATCCTCCGGGGTGTCCTCCCGCACCCGCAGCAGCGCCTCGGCGCGCACCCGTACTTCCACCCTGTCTGTGCCGGCGGGTCCGCCGTCCCACGAGAGCCGGCAGTCCAGGACGGCCCGGCTCTCCTGGGTGGGGTCGAGGGCGGTGCCGTACTCGACCAGCCGTCCCGGACTGTCGTCCGGCAGGAACGGCCGGAGCCGGTCCTGCGGCAGCAGTCCCTGGCAGGCGTTCTTCAGCTGGGCCCGGTTGGCCGCCAACCGGCTGTCGTGGCTGATCTGGCCTCGGACGGCCGTGCCGGTGCCCACCAGCACCGCCAGCGCGGTCGACGGAATGATCCAGCGCGCGATCCCCCACGGCCCCAACCCTCTTCGCAGGCTCTCCAGCCCCCTCATCACGCCCCTGCCGCCCGGTGTCCGCGCCGTGTTCCCGGCGTGTGCGGCGGGACGCTACCAAACGGAAATGAAACGGCCCGGCTTTCCTGCGACAGGTGCTGCCGGTGCGAAGAGACCGTTTACGCCGAGGCCCCGCAAGCCCTACGAGCCCTACGCGTGTACGCGTGCTGCATGCCCCCATGGCGTCGTTCGACGCGTCCGCCGCCCGCCGGATGCGTGAGGGCCCTTGGGATGACGCCCGGCCATGTCTCGTACGGGTTCCGCGCCCGGTACGGGGTCGGGGATCGTCGGAGACGGTGCTCTTCTCGGGGCGGGGCGTCGGTGCGCCCGGATCGCGTGAGCCGACCGCGCTCGCGGGGGTGCTGTGGTGCGTCCCACGGGATCCGCTCGACGCGGGCACCACCCTGCGCGAACACCCGTCGGCCCGTGGCCTGAAGCCCGAAGCCGCGGAGCCCCCCGGTTCCGGAGGGGCTCCGCGGCTTCCGGAGGGGCTCTGCGGCTTCCGGAGGGCTCCGCGGCTCCTGACGTCCGCTCAGCCCTCGTAACGGGACGGGTGGAAACGGCCCCCCGGCTCGACGCCCGCCTGTGCCAGGACGAAGTCGCGGGAGCGGTCCACCAGCTGCACCACCTTGCTCTCGTCGACGCCGACGAGCTTCCCACCGGACTTCACCCGCCGGCCCGCGACCCAGACGGAGTCCACCAGACCGGGGTGGCCCGCCAGTACGACCGCTCCGGACGCGTTGTTCATCGGGGCCATCTCGATGCCGTCCGCCCGGATCAGCACGATGTCGGCGTCCTTGCCCGGGGTCAGGGAGCCGATCCGGTGGTCGAGCCCCAGCGCCTTCGCGCCGTTGATCGTGGCGAACTCGATCGCGTCGTTCGTGTTCACTGGCAGCCGCTCCTCCAGGGTCTCGCCCCGCCGGTCGGCTTCGGCGTGGGCGAAGGCGCGCTCCACGAGCAGCACGGTACGCATTACCTGGAAGAGATGGCCGCTGTTGCAGGTGGCGATGTCCATGCCGAGCGTCGGCGCCATGCCGACCTTGAGGAGCCTGCCGGTGGCGGGCCAGCCGTGGCCCATCTGCATCTCGATCTCGGGGGTCATCGCGGCCGAGCAGCCGGAGTCGGCCATGATCTGGAACTCGTCGTCGGCGAGTGAGTTGCAGTGCGCGCAGACCACATCGGGGCCCAGCAGTCCGTTCTCGGCGAGCCAGGCGACCGGGCGGTTGCGGCCCCACGCGCCGTCACCGACATGCACGGAGATGAGAACGCCGAGTTCACGGGCGAGTGCCCAGTCGTCGCGGGTGATGTCCTCGGTGGCGTACTGAGGTCCCCTCAACGCGAGGCCCATCCGGACGAGTTGGTCGTCGGAGGAGAAGTGCTGCGAGCGCACGCGGCGGGCGTCCGCCGCGTTCGTCGGCTTGTTGCTCACCGGGAGCCACTCGTCATTGGAGTTGCCGTAGCACATGACGAATCGGCCGTGGGTCTCCTTGAGCGCCTCGACCGCGGCATCCGCGTGCTCGGGGGTGTTCATGTTGTGCGACCAGTCGAGGACGGTGGTCACGCCCGCGTTGAGCGCCTCGTAGGCTCCGGCCAGATTGCCGGCGTACACGTCCTCGGCCCGGAAGTGTCCGCCGAGTTGGACCCGTACGCCCGCGAAGTACTGGCTCAGCGTCCAGTCGGCGGCGATGTTCCGCAGCACGGTCTGCCAGAGGTGACGGTGGGTGTCGACCATGCCCGGCATCACGATCGTGCCCCGGCCGTCCACCACTTCCGCCCCGTCGGCGGGCAGATCGCGCCCGACGGCGGCGATCGAGGTGCCCTCGATGAGCAGATCCGCGTCGCGGAGGTTTCCGATCGCCGGGTCCACGCTGATGATGTCGGCGTTCCGGATGAGAGTACGAGCCACCACGTTCTCCTCTGCCTTGCCTTGAACCGCGCTCGACCCGTGCCACGTGTGGCATGCCTCACGGCCCCTTTTTCGGAGCGTACGAATCAACTGAACAAAGTGTCAAGCATTACTGAACAACCGAGGCGAGGAACAAATTATATGAAAACGGTCAATACGCCCCACCATGTGCCTACGAGACGGTTGGAGGTAAGTCACTAGGCGCAGATCGTTCAGCATGACTACACATTCGTCTGTGCCGTCTAGACTGACACCCGTGACTCAATCGACGTCCCCCTCATCCGCGGAGTCGCGCACCACGGCGCTCGGAACCAGGCTCAGGGCCGCCCGCCGGGAACGCGGGGAGTCCGTGCGCGGACTCGCGAGGAAGATCGGCTGCTCGGCGAGCCTCCTGTCGCAGATCGAGCTGGGCAGAACGGCCCCCTCGGTGGGCGTCCTCTACAGCCTCGCCCGCGCGCTGGACGTGTCCACGGACTTCCTTCTGCGACAGGAACCCGACTCGGCGGACACGGAAGCCGGCCCCGAGGGTTACGGCGCTGCCGGGCGGGCGGCGGACCGAGCCGTCGACCGGGCCATCGATCAGGCAGCCGACCGGGCGACCATCGCCGACGGGAACGGACGGCCTCCCGTTCCCGCGCCGGGATCCGGGTCCGGCTCCGGGTCCGGTTCCGGGTCCGGGTCCGGGTCCGGTTCCGGTTCCGGGGTGTTCGGCTCCCTGCGGAGGCTCCCTCCCTCGTACCGGGCCCAGATCCAGCGGGTCCAGAGCCGTCAGGCCATCGACTTCGGCAACGGCGTCCGCTGGGAGCGGCTCACCACCACCTCGGACACCGAAGTCGATTTCCTGGAGATCGTGTACGAACCGGGCGGCTCATCGGACGAGGACGATCACGCGGCCGGACACGAGGGCTTCGAGTACGGCGTGGTGACGGCGGGCGAGCTGACCATCCGGATCGGGACGGAGGAGGAGTACGTCCTGCGGGCCGGGGACTCCATCGCCTTCGACTCGGTCACACCGCATGTCTTCCGTAACTCGGGCACGACGACCGCGCGCGCCATCTGGTTCGTCGCCCACGCCCCGCACACCGGGTGACGGTGGCCGCCGAACTCGACAGCCGCCCACGCGGAACGCTCGGCTGGGAAACCCCAGCCGAGCGCCTCGCCAAGCTACCGGACCTGGCCAGCTGACCAGCAGTGTTGCAACGACCCCTCGAATTCGCCGCGGCCGGGGGCTCAGTGGTCACCGACGTCGGGACTTCCCGTCAGCCGCGAAGTGACCGCGCGGCCTGGTACCCCACCACCACACACGGCGCCATGGTGTTCCCGGACGGGACGCGGGGCAGCACGGACGCATCGGCGACACGGAGGTTCTCGACGCCCCGTACGCGAAGTTCGGAGTCGACGACGGCCTCGTCGCCGCTGCCCGCTCGCGCGGTCCCGCACTGGTGCCAGAACGTACCGGCGGCGGTACGGATATAGGCGGCCACCTCGTCGTCGGACGCGTTCGAGGGGATCACGCCGGTGCCCCGGTAGGGGCGCATCGCATCGGTGTCGGTGATCGCTTCGGCGAATCGGTAGGCCCCGACCGCATCACGCAGGTCGTCGGGATCATCGAAGTAGCCGGTCTGGATCACGGGCGCGTCCGCCGGGCCGGAACCGCTGAGCCGGACGGATCCGCGCGACCTCAAACGCATGCCCAGCAGAAAGGTGAATGCCGGGTGCGGACTGCCGTACCGTGCTGCCGCCTCGGGACTCATGAACGCGGCCGCACCCGAGTACATGACGAACTTCGGTGCTTCGTCATGGCCGTCCTCGCCCCAGAAACACACGGCCTGGGCTCTGGGCGGCGGGGGCATCTCCTGTGCACCGGCCTCCCATACGCAGCCGAACATCAGGTGGTCGTCAAGACCGGCGCCCACACCGGACGAGTTCACGAGGACATCGATGTCGAACGACTCGAGGTGCCGGGCGGGCCCGATTCCCGACTGCATGAGGATCTTGGGCGTCTGCACCGCACCGAGACTGAGCACGACCTCCCGCGCCGCCCGGAAGCGGTGGACACGGCCGTCGGACACGGCTTCGACTCCCACCGCGCGGTCGCCCTCGAACAGCACCCGCGTGACCAGTACCCCCGTGAGCACCGTCAGGTTCCGCTGGCTCAGGCGCGGGCCGACGAACGCGCGAAAGGGCGAGAGCCGCGTCCCGTTGTGGACGATCTCGTCCCGGACCGCGCAGCCGCTGCCTCGTTCGGCGAGTTCCCCGTTCGGACTGCCGTACCTTTTGAGGCCGTTGGACTCGGCTCCCACGAGCATGGCCGAGAAGAACGGATGCAGCGGCTGCGCCGGCCGGACCTGCATGGGGCCCGCCTCCCCCCGTCGCCCGGGGTCGGGGTCGCCGTGCCACGTTTCGATTTCACGGTAGGCGCCGAGGACCGACTGGTAGTTCCAACGCGGGTCCGCGCATTCCCTGGCGAAGTCCTCCCAGTCCCGTCGGTGGCCGCGTGACCACACCCCGACGTTGATGCTCGATCCCCCGCCGAGACCTTTGCCCATCGAATACAGCACACGCCGGTTCTCTAGCTGAGCGCCCGGTTCCGTGATGAAGCCCCAGTCGCGTTCACTGCCGAGATTCTCGGGCCAGCGATCGGGATCGGAAACACGCTGGTCGTCGTCGCCGGGGCCCGCTTCGAGAAGGAGAACGCGGAGATCCCTGTCCTCCGCGAGCATCCCTGCCACCGTCGACCCGGCGGCGCCGGCGCCGCATACGATCACGTCGAACTCGGAGCCGACCGCCCGCCCGTCTCCATAGGCGGCTATAGCCGCGTCTGTGCTCTGCGTGCTCTTCGCCATGTTGCCCTTTCTCCTGCTCACTTCGCTGACGCGGAGATTTCGCGATGGCAGTCCGACATGCGGCCCAGGCTTACCCAAGGCCGGAATGCGCTGGTCGGCACCCTCACGACGGCGGATCCGCATGATCTTCGCCAGGCTGCCAGACCTTGTACTGCTACAGCAACCGCGAACGGAGGCGAGCCGGAGCGGGTTCGGCGGGCGAACCACAGGCGCGTACAAAGCGGTTGGCCCGGCTTTGCCCTTCGCCGAGCGGATCGGCCACTCCGCGCTCAAGGGCCGACCACCCGCCGACCGCCTCCCCAGCAACACTAGGAACCGGCCGGGGCGGGTACGCGCTCCAGTGCGAACCGCTGCCCCTCGCCCCCCTTGGTGCAGGCCAGTTGGCGTATCGCGGCGGCCGGTTCCTCGACCGCGCCCTCGACGCCCACGCACAGACCGCTGTGCACGGGCCGCAGCCGGAACTCGCCGGCCGGGGCGCCCACGGATTCGATCGTGAACACCTCGGCCGAGCCGCGGAGTCCGCACTCCTGGTCGTGAACGGGGGCCCCGGCCTCGGCCGACTTCTCCATGACTCCGCTGCACCCGGGACCGAACACCGGGTGCTGGGTGGCGATCCGCCAGCCTTCCGGCAGACGAGTCAGGGAGAAGTCCGGGATGGAGCCGGTCGCGCACGGCATCTGGTAGAGCGCTCCGCTCTGCTCGCCGCGCTCGGCCAGGCAGAGACCCGAGTGGACGGCCTTGATACGGACGGGGCCGGGGGACGGGGTGGTGAGCGGAACCGCGACGGGCTCGCGCGCCGGCGGGGCCGCGGACCGGGCCGTCCCCTTCGTCTTCGGGGACGGGGTGGCTCCGGAACCGGAAGCAGGCCCGGAAGCGGAAGCGGAAGCGGGGCCGGAGACGGAAGGAGGTCCGGAGGCCGAACCCGAATCGTCGTCGCGGAGGGCGAGCCCCACCACGACGGCGACCGCGATCACGGACAGCGCGACGGCCGCGGCGATCCACGCCGTGAGCGGAATCCGCCGGGACGTGTGTGGCGGCTCGGTCGACGAGGGTGGCCGAGCCGGTCCGTGGCTCGTACCGTCCTCCGTCGGAACCGGGCTCTCCACATCCTGGTACTCCGGGACCTCCACCGACTGCCGCTCCCGGCGGCTCAGTTCCTTGCGCACCCTCAGCCAGGTCTCCATCGACCCCGGCCCGCAGCCGCACGCCCGCACGAACGCGGCCACGAGTTCCTCGCGCGGCACGGTGGAGCGGCTGAGCATATTGGCGACGGTCGAACGCGGCAGCACCTCGCCGACCGCGTCCGCCCGGGACGTCAACTCCCGGTAGGTCAAGCCCGACCAGTCCTTGAGCGCCTGCAATCTCGCCACGAACTCCGCGGCGTTGCGGGCCTCTTCCGGATCGGGAGCCGTGTTCCCCTCGGGTGCCATCCGTCGTTCTCCGTCCTCCACTGACCCTCCGCTGACGTGCTGGGACAGGTCTGGGACATGTCCCGGACACGAACAGCCTTGCGATCGCGGGCGGCAGGCTCAAGAGTGATCTGCGCCATCCGGACCGAAAAATTCAGCGGGAAACCGGCCCTAGATCCAGCCCTCTCCAGCCTCCCGGCGTGACCGGCCGGAGGTGACGAGGACGGAGGCACGCGAATGGCCTTGATCGTTCACGGGGGGATCGATCAAGGCCACTCGTACGCGGCAGGAGCCCGGCGGACGGCGGAAGCCCTGCGGACGGCCGGGCAGGCATACGGACGCCCGTGCGCGCCGGCCTACGCGCGCACGCGCGCACAGGCAAAAGTGCCAGACCGGCAGGCACACGGACGGACCGGCAGAGGCGCGGAGGCACCGGCTCACGCGCGCACGGACAGGGGCCGCACGGACAGGGGCCGCACGGACAGGGCCCGCACGGACAGAGGCCGGACCGCCACAGGCCGGCCCCTCAGAGGGACCAACCGCGGCGAGGCCGACGGCAGAGGGACGAACGGGGTCAGAAGACGGACTCCGCCTCGTTCATCCGGCTCGTCGGGACCATCTTCAACTGCGTCACCGCGTCCGCCAGCGGCACCATCACCACATCGGTGCCGCGCAGCGCGGTCATCCGCCCGAAGTCGCCCCGGTGCGCCGCCTCCACCGCGTGCCAGCCGAACCGGGTCGCGAGGACCCTGTCGTACGCCGTCGGCACGCCACCGCGCTGCACATGCCCGAGGATCACCGGCTTGGCCTCCTTGCCGAGCCGGTGCTCGAGTTCGGAGGCGAGGCGGTTGCCGATGCCCTCGAAGCGCTCGTGGCCGTACTGGTCGATCTCGCCCCTGCCGTAGGCCATGGAGCCCTCGGCCGGGTGCGCGCCCTCGGCGACGCAGACGACGGCGAACTTCTTCCCACGGGAGAAGCGTTCCTCCACCATCTTCACCAAGTCCTCGACCTGGAAGGGCCGTTCCGGCAGACAGATGCCGTGTGCTCCGCCGGCCATGCCGGACTCCAGGGCGATCCAGCCCGCGTGCCGGCCCATCACCTCGACGACCATCACGCGCTGATGCGATTCGGCGGTGGTCTTCAGCCGGTCGATGGCCTCGGTGGCGACCGTGACGGCGGTGTCGAAGCCGAAGGTGCGGTCGGTCGCGGAGATGTCGTTGTCGATGGTCTTCGGTACGCCGACGACGGGCATTCCCGCGTCGGAGAGCATCCGGGACGCGGTCAGCGTGCCCTCGCCGCCGATCGGGATGAGTACGTCGATGCCGTACCGGCGCTGCAACTCTCCGCAGTTCTCGGCCGCTTCGCGGAGCCGGTTGCGCTCCAGCCGGGCGGAGCCCAGAATCGTGCCGCCGCGGGCGAGAATGCCGCTGACGGCATTGAGGTCGAGGGGACGGTAGTGGCCGTCGAGCAGCCCCTTGAAACCGTCCTCGAATCCGATGACCTCGTCGCCGTGCCCGGTGAGAGCCCGGTGCACGACCGACCGGATCACTGCGTTCAGTCCGGGGCAGTCGCCCCCTGCGGTGAGAACTCCGATACGCATCGCGCTGTGTCTCCTGCTCGTCAGTGGGACAGGTGAGCCAGTAGTCAATTGTTCCATGCGCTCGGAGGGCCCGCGCCCCCAATCGTGCCAAGGCTTCCGACCTCCTCCCCCGCACCTTCCGCACACCCTGCGGACACCCCCGGGCACACCCTGCGGATGCCCCCGGCACACCCTGCGGACGCCTCCCGTGCGCTTCCCGTAACGGTTCCGTACGCCTTTCCGCAGCCCGGCGTGCCCCGTCCGCGCCCCGCCTCGCGCACCCCACCGCCCCCGACCCCTACCCGGCGGGCTCTTTAGCCGTCCACGGAGGTACTGTCAAGAGGTGAAGGCCGCCGACCGGCGGTTTCTGTATGAGGTTCTGTGCGAGCGACGCGCATACAGGTGACGCGTGCGAGCGAAGTGTACGAGTGACGTGTACGCGTACGGGTACACGTCCGGATCTGGGCGGACGGGAGAGCACGCGTGACGCGCAGCGTGTACGTGACCGGGATCGACCGCGGGGACGGCCGGCAGGTCGTCGAGCTGGGAGTCATGGAGCTCCTCACCCGCCAGGTGGACCGGGTGGGCGTCTTCCGCCCCCTGGTGCACGACGGCCCGGACCGGTTGTTCGAGCTGCTGCGGGCCCGTTACCGGCTGACCCAGGACCCGGCGACGGTGTACGGGCTCGACTACCACGAGGCGTCCGCGCTCCAGGCCGAGAAGGGCACCGACGAGCTGGTCTCCCTGCTGGTCGAGCGCTTCCACCAGGTGGCGCGCGCGTACGAGGTCGTCCTCGTCCTCGGCACGGACTTCGCCGCGACCCAGCTTCCGGACGAGTTGGCGATCAATGCGAGACTCGCCAATGAATTCGGCGCGTCCGTGATTCCGGTCGTCGGCGGGAGGGGGCAGACTCCGGAGTCCGTACGGGCCGAGGCACGCAATGCCCATCGCGCCTACGAGGTCCTGGGCTGCGACATCCTCGCCATGGTCGTCAACCGGGTCGCCCCCGATGACCGTACGGTGATAGCCGAGCGGCTCGCGTCCCGCCTTCCGGTTCCCTGCTATGTACTGCCCGACGAGCCCGCGCTCGCCGCCCCCACGGTCTCCCAGATCACTCAGGCCCTGGGCGGCACGGTGCTCCTCGGCGACGGTTCGGGGCTCGCGCGGGACGCGCTCGACTTCGTCTTCGGCGGGGCGATGCTGCCGACCTTCCTGAACGCCCTGACCCCCGGCTGCATGGTGGTCACCCCCGGCGACCGCGCCGATCTGGTGGTGGGCGCGCTGGCCGCGCACTCGGCCGGCACCCCGCCCATCGCGGGGGTGCTGCTGACACTGAACGAGCGGCCGAGCGACGAGATCCTCACCCTGGCGTCCCGGCTCGCGCCCGGCACCCCGGTGATCTCGGTGCCCGGCAACAGCTGGCCCACCGCGACCGAACTCTTCGGCCTCGAAGGCAAGTTGAACGCCTCCACCCCGCGCAAGGCCGAGACCGCGCTCGGTCTGTTCGAGCGCCATGTCGACACGGGCGAGCTGCTCGCCCGGCTGGCGGTGGCCCGCAGCGGCCGGGTCACCCCGATGATGTTCGAGCACGAGCTGCTGGAACAGGCCCGCGCCGACCGCCGGCGGATCGTGCTGCCCGAGGGCACGGAGGAGCGGGTGCTGCGCGCCGCGGATGTGCTGCTGCGGCGCGACGTCTGCGATCTGACCCTGCTGGGTGACGCCGAGGTCATCCGCAAGAAGGCCGCCGACCTGGGCATCGATCTCTCCGCCGTCCAGCTGATCGACCCGAACGCCTCGGAGCTGCGCCGGACCTTCGCCGAGCGGTACGCGGAGCTGCGCGCCCACCGGGGTGTGTCGGTGGAGCTGGCGTACGACGTGGTGGCGGATGTGAACTACTTCGGCACCCTGATGGTCGACCTGGGTCTGGCCGACGGCATGGTCTCCGGCTCGGTGCACTCCACGGCCGCGACCATCCGTCCGGCGTTCGAGATCATCAAGACCCGCGAGGCGCGCGACGAGTCGTCCGCCGGGGCGGCGGCTCCTGGTGCGGCCCCGATCGTGTCGTCCGTCTTCTTCATGTGCCTGGCGGACAAGGTGCTGGTGTACGGCGACTGCGCGGTCAACCCGGATCCGGACGCCGAGCAGCTCGCGGACATCGCCGTCCAGTCCGCCGCCACCGCCGCGCGCTTCGGCGTCGAGCCGCGGATCGCGATGCTCTCGTACTCGACCGGGACCTCGGGCTCGGGCGCGGACGTGGACAAGGTGCGGGAGGCGACCGAACTGGTGCGCAGGACGCATCCGGAGCTGCTGATCGAGGGCCCGATCCAGTACGACGCGGCCGTCGAGCCGACGGTCGCGGCCACCAAACTGCCGGACTCCGAGGTCGCGGGCCGGGCGACCGTGCTGATCTTCCCGGACCTGAACACCGGCAACAACACCTACAAGGCCGTACAGCGCTCGGCGGGCGCGGTGGCGGTCGGTCCGGTGATGCAGGGGCTGCGCAAGCCGGTGAACGATCTGTCGCGCGGCGCTCTCGTCGGGGACATCGTGAACACGGTCGCGATCACGGCGATCCAGGCCCAGCCGGAGGCGGTGGCCGGGCAGCCCGCGGGAACGGCGCGGGCCGAGCCCGTATGACGCCCGCGCCCGGCCTCGTACGAACGCTCGCGCCCAGCCTCGCAGGGACGCCCGTACCCGATCTCGAAGCTGCCGGCCCGGCACCCGCCCCCGCCGCCCCCGTTCCCGAGGCACTCGGCCCCGCCGCACCCTGCCCCGTACAGACGTCCGCACCCGGTCCGTACCCGACCCCGCACTCACAGAAGGCCCCATGACCGCGACCCGCGTCCTCGTCCTCAACTCCGGCTCCTCGTCGCTGAAGTACCAGTTGCTCGATATGCGCGACGCGTCGCGGCTGGCCGTCGGGCTCGTGGAGCGGATCGGCGAGAAGACGTCCCGGCTGGTCCACACCCCACTGAACGGCGGCGGCGCGGTCCGGCGCGAGCGGGTCGACCCGATCGCCGACCACGAGGCCGCGCTGAACGCCGTCGCCGATGAACTGGCGCTCGACGGCCTCGGTCTCGACTCCCCCGAACTGGCGGCGATCGGCCACCGGGTGGTGCACGGCGGGAGCCGGTTCACCGAGCCGACGGTGATCGACGACGAGGTGCTGGCGGAGGTGGAGCGGCTGGTCCCGCTGGCACCGCTGCACAATCCGGCCAACATCCTCGGTATCCGTACCGCGCGGGCGCTCCGTCCCGAGCTGCCGCAGGTCGCCGTCTTCGACACCGCGTTCCATACGACGATGCCGGAGTCCGCGGCCCGCTACGCCATCGACGTGGAGGTCGCGGACGCCCACCGGATCCGCCGCTACGGCTTCCACGGCACCTCCCACGCGTATGTCTCGCGGGAGACGGCGAAGCTGCTGGGCAGGTCGCCCGAGGACGTCAACGTGATCGTGCTGCACCTGGGCAACGGCGCGTCGGCGTCGGCGGTGGCGGGCGGTCGGTGCGTGGACACGTCGATGGGGCTGACACCGCTGGAAGGGCTGGTGATGGGCACCCGCTCCGGGGACATCGATCCGGCGGTGACCTTCCACCTCAAGCGGGTCGCCGGGATGTCGACGGACGAGATCGACGCACTGCTCAACAAGAGGAGCGGCCTGGTGGGGCTCTGCGGCGACAACGACATGCGGGAGATCCGCCGCCGTATCGACGCGGGCGACGAGCGGGCACGGCTCGCCTTCGACATCTACATCCACCGTCTGAAGAAGTACATCGGCGCCTATTACGCGGTACTCGGGCGGGTGGACGCGGTCGTCTTCACGGCGGGGGTCGGTGAGAACGCGGCTCCGGTGCGGGAAGCTGCGATGGCTGGACTGGAGGAGCTGGGGCTCACGCTGGACGCCGGTCTGAACGCGGAGCGTTCCGAGGAGGCGCGGATCATCTCGACGCCGGACGCACGGGTCGCGGTGGCCGTGGTTCCGACGGACGAGGAGCTGGAGATCGCGCGCCAGGCGTTCGCACTGGTGACCATCAGCTCACTCGACTGAGCGACCGTCCGCCCATTTGTACATTCCGCCAGAAGGAATATTCCGAGTCGAAACAAACCGATAGGATCCGCCTTATGCGCCGTTCCAAAATCGTCTGCACACTGGGCCCCGCCGTCGACTCGTACGAGCAGCTGAAAGCGCTCATCGAGGCCGGGATGAACGTGGCCCGTTTCAACATGAGCCACGGCACCCACTCCGACCACGAGGACCGGTACCACCGCCTCCGGAAGGCCGCCGAGGACACGGGCCGCGCGATCGGCGTACTCGCCGACCTCCAGGGCCCCAAGATCCGGCTGGAGACGTTCGCCGAGGGCCCGGTCGAGCTGGTGCGGGGTGACGAGTTCACCATCACCACCGAGGACGTGGCAGGCGACCGGAGCATCTGCGGCACCACGTACAAGGGGCTGCCCGGCGACGTCGCCAAGGGCGACCAGATCCTGATCAACGACGGCAATGTCGAACTGCGCGTGGTCGAGGTCGACGGCCGGAACGTGAAGACGATCGTCGTCGAGGGCGGTGTGATCTCCGACCACAAGGGCATCAATCTGCCCGGCGCGGCCGTCAACGTCCCGGCGCTCTCCGAGAAGGACGTCGAGGACCTCCGGTTCGCGCTGCGCATGGGCTGCGACCTGGTGGCGCTCTCCTTCGTGCGGGACGCCGAGGACGTCAGGGACGTCCACAAGGTGATGGACGAGGTGGGCCGCCGGGTCCCCGTCATCGCCAAGGTGGAGAAGCCGCAGGCGGTCGAGAACATGCAGGACGTCGTGATGGCGTTCGACGGGGTGATGGTCGCCCGCGGCGACCTGGCCGTCGAGTACCCGCTCGAAAAGGTCCCGATGGTCCAGAAGCGGCTCGTCGAGCTGTGCCGCCGCAACGCCAAGCCGGTGATCGTGGCGACCCAGATGATGGAGTCGATGATCACCAACTCCCGGCCCACGCGCGCCGAGGCGTCTGATGTCGCCAACGCGATCCTGGACGGCGCGGACGCGGTCATGCTCTCCGCGGAGTCCTCGGTCGGCGCGTACCCGATCGAGACCGTCAAGACGATGTCGAAGATCGTGATCGCCGCGGAGGAGGAGCTGCTGTCGAAGGGCCTCCAGCCGCTGGTGCCGGGCAAGAAGCCGCGTACTCAGGGTGGTTCGGTGGCCCGTGCGGCCTGCGAGATCGCCGACTTCCTCGACGGCAAGGCCCTGATCGCCTTCACCCAGTCCGGCGACACGGCCCGGCGGCTCTCGCGCTACCGCGTCTGCCAGCCGATCCTGGCCTTCACCTCGGACCCCGAGACCCGTAACCAGCTCTCCCTGAGCTGGGGCGTGGAGTCCTTCGTGGTCCCGCATGTGAACAACACGGACGCGATGGTGGACCTGGTGGACGCGGAGCTGCTCAAGCTCCAGCGGCACAACGAGGGCGACATCATGATCATCACGGCGGGGTCCCCTCCGGGCGTTCCCGGTACGACGAACATGGTGCGGGTGCATCATCTGGGGGCCCAGGGCTGAGGCCACGGGCCGCCGTACCCGACGCCGCGCGCGCCGGGCCGCCAGGCCCGCTGGCTTGCTGTCCTACCAGCCGCCTGGCCGACGACGGTACGTAACTCCCTGTGCTCGCCCGGAGCGACGTGACCGTGGACCGCACCCCTCCGCACAGGGATACGGCCCACGGTCCGTGGCGGCCCTTCGAGGGGGGTCAGCCGCCGGTGAAATAGTTGTGAAGGCCGGGGATCGTCAGCGTTCCGCCGAACTGGCCCGCCTGCTTCACCGTGACATCGGTGAAGATGGCCAGCGGAACGTTGAGCGGCGGCGGCGTCCTGGGGCTGAAGGTGACCGGGATGACACCGAAGAGGTTGCCCTTCAGCTCCTCCGTGTACATGGTCACCGTGCCATCGCGGATGGTCGAGGTGGAACCTCTTCTCGACTCGACGTGCCCGGTCGTGCCCTCGGGGCCGACGACCAGTTGGTGGAGGTCCTTGATGTCCACGCTGGTCGCGGTGAACTTCAGCGCGTGTTTGGTCTGGCCGCCGCCCGTCCTGACCTTCACGATGCCCTTGTAGTCCAGGCCCCTCAGCGTGAGCTTCGAACTCTTCAGGGTCCAGGGGTCGTCGGGGAGCGCGGGGATGCCCTGTTCGAGATCCGCTTCCTCCAGGGCCTCCGGATCCGCGGTGGGGCACGGGAAGTTCGGCTTGGCGCCCTCGGGTATGTCCTCGTCCTTCCTGGGGTCGAGTCCCTTGGCGTCCTCGTCGAGTTCCTCGACTTCGACCCCCGCCTTCCGAGCCGCGTCCTTGATGGCTTCGGCTTCCTCGGTCCGGTCCGCCGCCCCGTCCGACCTCGCGCCCGTGCCGCCGTCCGCCGTTCCGGCGGGCTTCCCGCCGAGTTCGGCCGACTCGGCCGGCTTCCCGCCGAGTTCGGCCGGCTTGGCGGGCTTGGCGGGCTTCCCGTCGGGTTCAGCAGACTTGGACTTGGCCGGCGTCTTGGGATCGGCCGGCTTCTCGGGCGGCTTCTCGGGCCGGTTCCCGGCCGGGCCCGGCGTGGGCGTCTGCTCATCGTCGGGGCCGTCGAACAGGTCCTCGATCGCTTCACCGATGCCCAGCGGGTCCAGCGGATGCCTGGTCTCGGCCTCCTCCGGCTTCGGGTCCGGCCTGTCCTGAGCGGCCTCCTTCGCGGGCTTCCCGCCGCCCGCCTCACGCGCTGATGGAGCCTCACCCGGCCGGGCGGCGTCGCCCTTGGCGCCCTCTCCGTCGTGGTCCTCGCCGTCCTTGCCATCCTGGCTGTTCTTGCCGTCCTGGCTGTTCTTGCCGCGCGCGCCGCGCTCGCTGTCCTTGCTGTCCTCGCCATCGCTGTCGCCGCCGTCGTCCGTGGACCTGCTCGGCGTGGGTGTGGGCGTCTGGGACGGCCTGGCCGACTCCGTCGGCTCGGGGGGCCGGGACTCCGACTCCGCCGGCTCGTCCGAGCGGGTCACACACGGACCGGGGGCGAAAGGTATGTCCCCCTCGTCGGCGATCGCGAGCTTGGGTGTGAGGCTCATGCCCACGAATACGGCGGTCGGCATCGCGGCCAGCGCGATCGCCTTCCCCGCGGGCCTCTGGAGCTTGGTCAGCAGCGACTGCCGGGGGGCCGCGTGTCGCGGTCCTCTCCTGACCCGTTCCCCGGCGTCCCCGGCCGTCATCGGCGGCCTGGCATCACCCTGCACTGGTCCTCCCTCCGTTGGCCTGGGCAGTCGTCTCGGTCCCGTTCGTGTCGTGGTCGTGTCCCTCGTGCTCCTCCCGCGATCGCTGCTCGGGAACACCCGAGTCGGATCTGTCGCCCTCAGGGCCCGGTGTGTCGGCCGGCTCGGCCGGGTCGGGCGTCGGCGCGGCGGGCATCCAGGAGATCGACATCGCACCGCCGACCATGGAGAGCACGAAGCCGACCAGGAATCCGCCGAAGTTGGCGACCGGAAGGGAGATCAGCGCGAGCACGATGGAGGCGACGCCCGCGAACACCCGGACGACGGAGTGGAACCACATCGTCAGACCGAGGGTGATCAGCAGGACGCCGATGATCAGCGAGGCCGCTCCCGCCGTGGTGGCCATGGCGATCGTGAGATTGCCGAGCCGGATGTCGGCGTACGGCAGATAGGCGATCGGGACACCGCCGAGCAGGGTGAACAGGCCGGCCCAGAAAGGCCGGCTGCCACGCCACGCCCGGAAACGCAGCCGCCAGTAAGTGAATCCGCGGGGACCAGTGGACTCGGCGCTCATGGAAAACAGCTCCCTGCAAGGGTGGTGCTCTGAGAACGGTGGTGAGGGGGCGGAACGGGCGGGGCCTCGGCCCGACGGCCCCGGCCCGTCCGGAGTGCTGGTGCTGGTGCTGGTGCTGGTGCTGGTGCTGCGACCGGATACGTTCACCGGCCCGCGATACCCGGCTCCCTCCCGGCCCTGCGGCCCGGGAGGCAGGCCCTACGGCCAGGGTGGGAACCCCGCGCGGCGTTGCCGGACCGCGCGAGTACGGCGCGTACGAGTCGCGGACCTCCGCCTCGCACGATGCACCGCACCGGACACCGCGCGGCGACCGGAAGACCCCTTCGGTCGCAGCGCCAGCGGGAGCGGGGCTCCGCTAGAAGCACTCCTTGACGCCTCTGTGCAGCTTCATCTTCAGACCGGGCAGCTTGAAGGTGCCGGCCGTGGTCGCCCACGCCTTCTGCCGGACATCGGTCAGCGTCGCCGACTTGGCCCGCTGCGAGAAGCCGTACGGGTTCGCCTGGGTGCCCGGCTGAACGCCGGGGTTCTTCAGCGAGCCCGCGGCGACGCCGATGTCGATGTCCTCGAACTCGGCGTTCGCTTCGAGATCCGAGACATCGAGGTAGATGTCCTCGGCGTACACCGGGTCGGAGCCCTTGCCTCCGGCGGTGAGCTGGAGGCTCACATTCCCGAGGAAGGGCACCTTCGGGGTGACGACCGACTGGCACATATTGGTGATCTCGGCCGTCTTGAAGCCCGACACGGCGACCGGCGCCGCGAAGTCCTCGCCCTCAAGGTTCTTGCCGTGGGCCACACTTCCGTACTGAACGAAGTTCGTGCCGACGAGCTTGTCGGCACGGACCTTGAACTCCTGGCCTGAGATGCTGAAAGACGCGGCGAGCGCCCCCTGTGCCAGGCCGATGCCTATCGCGGCCGTCGCGGCCACACTCGGCACCATGACAAGGGCGAACCGCTTCCATCTGGTTCCGCCACGAGCCACAGACTCCATGACTTTCCTCCTTCTCGGACGTACACCTCGGGTACGGACCGATCCGTCCGTCCTGAGGTGGGAGAAGCGCTACGTCCTCGGGCAGGAGAGCACCCGCGCCGTCGGCCGCTTACCGCGTCCACAACACCGGCGTTCACTCCCGAGCGACAACCACTGATCGCGCCTGAAGCGTCACGCGCAACCTCGTCGGACAGGCCCCGCCGTCCGGCGGGAACCCCCCTGTCCGCGACCGGCGCACTGCGGCCGGCCGGCCCGGTGGGGACCCGAGTACCGCGCACGGCGGGGAGCCGGGCTGGTGCGGTATCGGACCGAGCGTCGCCGATCGTGGTCCATTCACGGCCCCGACACAAGGGGGCTCGTTACTCGCTAGTAGCGATCCGGTGGCCGAGTCGCCGCCGACCGGGACCGAGTGGCCACACAGGGTGCAACGGCGCACGCCGCCAGAAGGGGCCAATGCCGCTAATAAACGGACAGAAGAATGCACTTGATTTACTGCGAGTAACAGATCGACAATTTATCAAGTTTTGGTAAAGGGCAGTCCGGTTCCCTTCCGAACACGCCAAAACGGCGGTGATGCCTCATCAGCATCACCGCCGCAATTCACCGCGGAACAGCCCTAGTCGACCGATCGGGCCAGGTTGTTCACAAGTCGGTTCAGAACAGCACCCGCGCCAGCGCCGAACGGGCCGACGTCACCCTCGGGTCGTCGCCTCCGATCACCTCGAAGAGCTTGAGCAGCCTCAGCCGTGCCGCGTCACGGTCCTCGCCGGCCGTCCGGCGCACCGTCTCGACGAGCCGGCCGAAAGCGTCCTCGACATGACCGCCCACCAGATCCAGATCGGCCGCGGCGATCTGCGCCGCCACATCGGCCGGGTTCTCGGCGGCTTCCCGGCGGACCTTCTGCTCGTCCATGTCCTTGACGCGGCCCAGCAGTTCGGCCTGGGCGAGGCCCAGTTTCGCCTCGGAGTTGCCGGGGTCGTCGGAGAGGACGTTCTTGTACGCCTGCACCGCGCCGGCGAAGTCGCCCGCGTCCAGCGCCCGCACGGCGGCCTCCAGCAGCGCGTCGTACGGCCCGACGGGCACGGCCGCCGCGGCGGGCTGTGCTCCCTCGGCACTCTGGTCGACGGTGATGCCCGTCAGGCCGAAGCGCTCCTCGGCCACCTGGATCAGCTGGTCCAGCGTCTGACGGATCTGCGCCTCGGGGGCCGCACCCTGGAAGAGGGGCAGCGCCTGTCCGGCCACCACCGCGAAAACCGCGGGAATGCCCTGGATGCCGAATTGCTGCATCAGCATCTGGTTGGCGTCGACATCAATCTTGGCGAGTACGAAACGGCCGTTGTACTCCAGGGCCAGGCGTTCCAGCAGAGGGCCGAGCTGCTTGCAGGGTCCGCACCACTCGGCCCAGAAGTCGAGGACGACCGGGACCTCGGCGGACCGCTGGAGAACGTCGGCCTCGAAGCCCGCCTCATCGACGTCGATCACGAGACTGGAGGGAGCGACGGCACCGCCGCCGCCCTGGCGGGCGGCCTCGGCACGGGCCGCCTCCGCCTTCGCCTTGGCCTCACCGGCCGCCTTCAACGCGGCGAGATCGACGACGCCGCTCATGGACATGTTCCTAGGCTGCATGAGTACATCCTCCCCCCTCCGGCCGCGCATGTGAAAAGTGCGGTCGGTCGAACCGCACCCCGATGGTGTGGCGCGGGGTCCCCACCCTGCGCCGGTGGTTGTCGCGGAGCCGGTCACAGCTTTCGCTACGGGTCGTAGCGTAACGGCAGCGGCACGCACGGTGTGAGATTCCCCCGGTGAACTGGCTCACAACAAAGTGCTTACCCGCCGGTATGGTCGCCGTCATGCAGAGCCGCACCCGCTCCCATGACGCACCCGACGTCCCCGACGCCTCCGGCGCCCCCGGCGGTCGTACGGGCCGCCCGAGGAGCGCGGAGGCCGACAGCGCGATCCTCGACGCGACGCGGTCGGCACTCGTCGAGCTGGGCTGGTCGAAACTGACCATGAGCGATGTGTCCACGCGCGCCGGGGTCGCCAAGACGACGCTGTACCGGCGCTGGGCGAACAAGAACGAACTCGTCGTGGACGCCGTCGCCGTGCTCTTCGACGAGTTGTGCCTCCCCGACCTCGGCAGCCTGGCCGCCGACGTCGAAGGGGTGGTGCTCCAGTTCGGGGCGCTGCTGGAGCGGCCGGAGACGAGGACGGCGCTGATGGCGGTGGTCGCCGAGGCGACCAGGGACGAGGCGCTGCGCCACCGTATCCGCGCGGCGATCGTCGACCGCCAGAAGTTCCTGGTGCTCCAGGGCCGGGCGCGGGCGCAGGCTCGCGGTGAGCTGCCGTACGAGGACGATCCGGAAGCGGCCGCGTACAACGCCGACTTGATCTTCGACGTCATCGCGGGCGCGGTCGTGCACCGGACGCTGGTCAGCGCGGAGCCGGTGGACGCGGCATGGGCACGCGGCTTCACCGGGCTGCTGCTGTCGGGCCTCGCGTCACTCGGCCGCTAGTCGCTCGGCTGCTAGTCGCTCGGCCGCCGAGGGCCGGTCGCGCCACCGGAACCCCTCGGGCCCGCGCGGACACCCCTGCCGGTCGCGGGGGTCACCCGTCTCCCGGCTCCGAGTCGAGCGTGACCGTGGCGAAGAGATCGCCCCCGCAGCCGACCTTTCTGATCCGGGCCGGGACACCGCGTACGGGGGCGGGAAGTTCCGTCACCCCGCCACCGTACGCGCGACGGCCGTCCGTCAGAAGCCGGGCGGTTCGGTGTAGATGCCCCACTCCTCGCGCAGGGCGTCGCAGATCTCGCCCAGCGTCGCCTCGGCGCGCACCGCGTCCAGCATCGGGCCGATCATGTTGGAGCCGTCGCGGGCCGCCGCGAGCATCGCGTCCAGTGAGGACCGTACGAGAGCGTCGTCGCGGCGGGTCCTGCGGTCCCCCAGGGCCCGTACCTGCTCGCGCTCGACCTCATGGCTGACCCGCAGGATCTCCAGATCGCCGGTGACCGAGCCGTGGTGGACGTTGACGCCGACGACGCGCTTGTCGCCCTTCTCCAGCGCCTGCTGGTAGCGGAAGGCGGACTCGGCGATCTCGCCGGTGAACCAGCCGTCCTCGATGCCGCGCAGGATCCCGGAGGTGATGGGCCCGATGGGGTGCCGCCCGTCGGGGTGTGCCCGGCGTCCCCGTTCCTTGATCTGGTCGAAGATCTTCTCGGCGTCGGCCTCGATCCGGTCGGTGAGCTGCTCGACGTACCACGAGCCGCCCAGCGGGTCGGCGACGTTGGCGACGCCGGTCTCCTCCATCAGGACCTGCTGGGTGCGCAGGGCGATCTCCGCGGCCTGCTCGCTCGGCAGGGCGAGGGTCTCGTCGAGCGCGTTGGTGTGCAGGGAGTTGGTGCCGCCGAGGACGGCGGAGAGCGCCTCGACCGCCGTGCGCACGACGTTGTTGTACGGCTGCTGCGCGGTCAGCGAGACCCCGGCGGTCTGGGTGTGGAACCGGAGCCACTGGGCCTTGTCGGTCTTCGCGCCGTACACATCGCGCATCCAGCGGGCCCAGATCCGCCGGGCCGCCCGGAACTTGGCGATCTCCTCGAAGAAGTCGAGATGCGCGTCGAAGAAGAAGGAGAGACCGGGGGCGAAGGTGTCCACTTCGAGCCCGCGGCTCAGTCCCAGCTCGACGTAGCCGAAGCCGTCGGCGAGCGTGTACGCCAGCTCCTGGGCGGCCGTCGCCCCCGCCTCGCGGATGTGGTAGCCGGAGACCGAGAGCGGCTTGTACGCGGGGATGCCCCGCGCGCAGTGCTCCATCAGGTCGCCGATCAGCCGCAGATGGGGCTCGGGCTGGAACAGCCACTCCTTCTGGGCGATGTACTCCTTGAAGATGTCGGTCTGGAGCGTGCCGTTCAGTACGGAGGGGTCGACGCCCTGCCGCTCGGCCGCGACCAGGTACATGCAGAAGACGGGCACGGCCGGCCCGCTGATCGTCATGGACGTGGTGACATCGCCGAGCGGGATGTCCTTGAACAGCACCTCCATGTCGGCGGCGGAGTCGATGGCGACCCCGCAGTGACCGACCTCGCCGAGCGAGCGCGGGTCGTCGGAGTCGCGGCCCATGAGCGTGGGCATGTCGAAGGCGACGGAGAGCCCGCCGCCGCCCGCGGCCAGGATCATCTTGTACCGCTCGTTCGTCTGCTCGGCGTTCCCGAAGCCGGCGAACTGGCGGATGGTCCAGGTACGGCCCCGGTAGCCGGTCGGGTGCAGACCTCGGGTGAAGGGGTACTCACCGGGCCAGCCGATGCGCTCGAAGCCCTCGTACACATCGGTGGGCCGGGGCCCGTAGACGGGCTCCACGGGATCCCCGGAGAGCGTCGAGAAGTCCGCCTCGCGCTTGCGGGCCTTGTCGTAGCGGGCCTGCCAGCGTCGGCGGCCCTCTTCAATCGCGTCAGCGTCCATCCCACCAATTTACTAGGACGTCCTAGTAAATGTCGATGAAGAACCGCCGCGGGCCGTGCGCGCCGCGGCGGTGGGGTGACGCGTCAAGCCTGGGCCGGCTCCGCGCCGGACTCGATCAGCGACTGGACCTCGCGGGTGATCTTCGGCTCCACGAAGAAGGAGGCCACGGGGATGCAGCCGGCCGCCAGCACCCACAGCAGCTTGCCGAAGGGCCATTTCGCCTTGGAACCCAGGTCGAAGGCGAAGATGACGTAGATGATGAAGAGCACACCGTGGATCTGCGAGATCAGCATGGTGTCGCCGGTGTCGAAGCCGTACTTCAGCACGATGGCGCCGGTGAACACCAGCAGCCAGACGGCGGTGATGTACGCCATCACCCGGTAGCGGGTCAGCACGGTTTGTTTCATGGCGCTGAGCCTAACCGGGTGGCGATACCACCTCGCGGCCGGGTCGTACAAGGGTCCCGCCACGCCACTTCCGCTCCTCAGCGCTCGTCGAAATCCTGAGCGGAGACCCGCAGGGGCCGCAGTATCGCGAAGATCTCCGCGCACTCCTCGGCGTCGTACGCGCCGAGCCCGAACTCCATCTCCATGAGGTCGCGGGTGGCCGACTCCACGACCTCCCGGCCCTTGTCGGTGATGGAGGCGAGAGTGCCGCGCCCGTCGTTGGGGTTGGGCCGCTTGTCGACCAGACCGGACCTGACCAGCCGGTCCACGGTGTTGGTCACGGAGGTCGGATGGACCATGAGCCGCTCGCCGATCTTGGACATCGGCAGCTCACCGGCCTTGGAGAAGGTGAGCAGCACCAGCGCCTCGTACCGCGCGAAGGTCAGCCCGTACGGCTTGACGACGGCGTCGACCTCGGCGAGCAGGATCTGGTGCGCCCGCATGATCGAGGTGATCGCGGCCATGGAGGGGACGGGCCCCCAGCGCTGCTGCCACAGTTCGTCGGCGCGGGCGATGGGATCGAATGGGAGGCTGAGGGGCTTGGGCACGGCTCCGACCCTACCGAGTGGTCATTTTGTGGTCAGCCCTGTCTCGCCCTTCGGTCTCCCGGCGGGCGGAGCGGCGGGCTCCGGAGCGTGTCACGAGGTGCGCTCCGGGTGACGAGCCGACGAGCGGCGCTCCGGACCCCGGAGGCACGGCTCCGGGCGTACGGCTCCGGGCGTACGGCCGTGGGGCGGGACTCCGGGGACAGGGCTCGGGGGAGACAGGGCCCCGGAAGTACAGCCGAGGCCGCCGCCGTCCCCGTCCCGTCCCCTCCCGGCGGCCGGGCACGCGGGCACACACCGCACAGGGCAGGCACCCGCCGCCCCCGAGACCCGCGGGTGCCTGCCGCTCCCCGGAGGGGCTACGCGTTGACCGTGCCCTCGCGGCGGGCACGCGCGGCGATCACCTCGTCCTCGGCGGCGCGCTTGAGCTTGCGCTCGGCGATGAGGAAGCCGCCCGGCAGGATCGAGAACGCGAAGTACAGAGCCGCGGTCTTCAGATCCCACTTCGTGCGGTTCCAGGCGTCGGCCCAGAGCAGCACATAGACGATGAACAGGATTCCGTGGACCATGCCCAGGGTCGGCACCGGGTTGAAGTCCGTCGTGCGCTTCAGCACCATCCCGACGATCAGGAGGAGCCAGGAGACGCCCTCGATCGCGGAGATCAGACGAAGTCGGTGGAGGGACGAGGCGGTCTTGATGTCCACGGTTGCACCTTCGGTGGGACGGTACGGAACGGGTGACGCGACCGGCCTGCCGGACGGCGGGCACGGAAGCGGCGCGAGCCGATCTTGTGAATGTGCTCACAAGCTCGGTGGGCTCATTCTGGCAGCCCTCTTTGCCAAGCCTTTGTCCGGGGTGGGGTCCTGGGGCCCTCCGCGCCCGTCGGCGCCCCTCCCCGCGGCCGGGATTACCGGTTGAGCACCTGTTCCGGCCACCGTCCCGGCGGTTACCGTCGCTTCGTGGCAACGTTCCGGCTCCAGGGGAGCAAGGTGCTCGCGGTTGAGATGACCGGCGACGCCGTCAAAGCGAAGAACGGGTCGATGGTCGCCTACGACGGCCAGATGGCCTTCAAGAAGCTGTCCGGCGGCGGTGAGGGCATCCGCGGGATGGTCACCCGCCGTCTCACCGGCGAGCAGATGACGATGATGGAGGTGAAGGGGCAGGGCGTCTGTTACTTCGCCGACCGCGCGTCCGAGATCAACCTGGTGGCGCTCCACGGCGACAAGCTGTTCGTCGAGTCGAGCAATCTGCTCGCCGCCGACTCGGGCCTGCGCACCGGCACCAGCTTCACCGGCCTGCGCGGCGGGGCGACGGGCAACGGCCTGTTCACCACCACGGTCGAGGGCAGCGGCCAGGCCGCGATCATGTCGGACGGCCCGGCCGTCGTTCTGCGGGTGACCCCGCAGTACCCCCTCTCGGTCGACCCCGGCGCGTACATCGCCCACCAGGGCAACCTCCAGCAGAACTTCCAGTCCGGTGTGACCTTCCGCACCCTCATGGGCGAGGGCGGCGGCGAGGCGTTCCAGATCCGCTTCGAGGGCGACGGCCTCGTGTACGTACAGCCCAGTGAGCGCAACACCATCGGAGGGGACGTCTGAGATGCCTTTCCGTGAGATCAACTCCAAGCTGGTCGAGGCGACGGTCATTCCCGGCCAGCGGATGTTCAGTCAGCGCGGCGCGATGATCGCGTACAAGGGGGAGGTGTCCTTCACCCCCAACACCGTGGGCGGTCAGGGCGGATTCGCCTCGATGATCGGCCGCCGGGCCGCCGGCGAGGCGACCCCGCTGATGACGGTGGAGGGCAGCGGCACGGTGATGTTCGGCCACGGCGGTCATCACATCCAGGTGATCGACCTCTCCGGCGACACCCTGTACGTGGAGGCCGACCGGCTGCTCGCGTTCGACGGGACGCTGGAGCAGAACACGATGTTCATGGGCTCGCAGGGCGGGGTCATGGGCATGGTGCGCGGTCAGGTGACCGGCCAGGGGCTGTTCACCACGACCCTCCGCGGCCATGGCGCTGTCGCGGTGATGGCGCACGGCGGTGTGATCCAGCTGCCGATCACCCCCGGCCGTACGGTCCATGTGGACCCGCAGGCGTATGTCGCGCACCACGGTGACGTACAGAACAAGCTCTCCACCGCGCTGGGCTGGCGCGACATGGTGGGGCGCGGCTCGGGCGAGGCGTTCCAGCTGGAGCTGAGCGGCAATGGCGCGGTGTATGTCCAGGCATCGGAGGAGAAGCTGTGACGGGCCCTGTGGTTCTCGACCCGATGTCGCTGCCGAGCGACGACAACGTCAACCCGTACACCTTCTGTGTGGACCTCAAGGGGAGCCAGTGGTTCCTCCAGAAGGGGAAGATGATCGCCTACTACGGGCAGATCGAGTTCAACGGCATCGGCCACGGCCGGTTCGACCGGCTGCTGCGGACCTCGTTCCACTCACCGCTGCACGCGAGTGACTGGGTGGTGGCGGAGGGCAGCGGCAAGATGCTGCTCGCCGACCGGGCGTTCGATGTGAACTCCTTCGACCTGGACGACGGGAATCTGACGATCCGGTCCGGGAACCTGCTGGCCTACCAGCCGACGCTGGCGCTGAAGCAGTCGATCGTGCCGGGCTTTCTGACGCTGATCGGAACCGGGAAGTTCGTCGCCGCGTCCAATGGACCGGTGGTGTTCATGGAACCCCCGATCCGGGTGGATCCGCAGGCGCTGGTGGGCTGGGCCGACTGCCCGTCCCCCTGCCACCACTACGACCACGGCTATATGACCGGCGTGATGGGGGGACTGCGCGCCTTGACGGGAATCGGCGGGGCCTCCGGGGAGGAGCACCAGTTCGACTTCGTCGGTGCCGGGACCGTGCTGCTCCAGTCGTCCGAGGCGCTGATGGCGGAGACGGCGACGGGCGCGCCTCCGGCGCAGGCCGGGGTGCCGGGCGGCGGCTCGGGCGTTCCCGGTCAACACGGATCCGCACCGCGCCTTCCCGGCCAGCTGGGGGACCTCCAGCGTCGTTTCGGCCTGTGAACGCTACTCTGCGGAGTGTGACGTCGAACGTCTGCGCGCCCGGCGCACTGCGTACACTGCGCTTCCGCGCGCCGGACCCCGGCGGTTCGGTGCCGAGAATCACCATCCCAGTTCGTACGTCTTTCAACTTCTTAGGTAGAATCCATATATGGAGACCGAGACGGCCACTCGCTGGCTCACCGATGACGAGCAGGTCACCTGGCGTACGCATCTGGACGTCAGCCGACTGTTGATGCACCAGCTCGAAAAGGATCTTCAGCCGTTCGGCCTGACCAACAACGACTACGAGATCCTGGTCAACCTGTCGGAGTCGGCGGAACAGCGCATGCGGATGAGCGACCTGGCCGCGGCCACGCTCCAGTCCAAGAGCCGCCTGTCCCACCAGATCACCCGTATGGAGAACGCGGGCCTCGTCCGCCGGGAGAACTGCGAGTCGGACCGGCGCGGACTGTACGCGGTCCTCACCGACCAGGGCGCGGAGACGATGCGGAAGGTCGCGCCGCACCATGTCGCGTCCGTACGCAAGCACTTCATCGACCTGATGTCGCCGGAGGCGCTGGCGGATCTGCGCTCGTCGCTGGCACCGGTGGCGGACCATCTGCGGGGGCGGCGGCTCAAGGGCTGACCCGCGGGGCCGGGAACGGTCCGGGACGACCGGCCGGGCCAGCCCCCGTGGGCGGCAGCGACGGACCGGGGCAGGAACAGTCCACGGACAGGAACGGTCCGGTGGCGGGCCGGGACGACCCAGGAGCGGACGGCGGTGGGCCGGCCTCGGCGGGCGACAGCGACGGACCAGGAACAGAACGGCGACGGGCCGGGGACGGGCCGGGGCCGTCACGCCCGCGGCAGCCGTAGCTCGAAGAGCGCGCCGCCCGTGCCGGGCGCCCCTCCCACCGTGAGACCGCCGCCGTGCCGTTCGGCGACATCGCGGGCGATGGACAGACCGAGCCCCGCGCCGCCCGCGTCCCTGCTGCGCGCGTCGTCGAGCCTTACGAACCGTTCGAAGATCCGCTCCCGCTCGGGCTCCGGGACGCCGTCGCCGTCGTCCGCGACGGTCAGCACGGCGCGGTCCCCCTCCCTCCGCACCGAGACGACGACCGAGGTCCGGGCGTGGCGCTGGGCGTTGTCCAGCAGATTGCCCAGGACCCGCCCCAACTGCCCCCGCGAGCCGGTCACTTCGGCCTCCCCGGCCGTGTCCAGCGTCACCGGCACCCGGCCGCCGGTCCGCCGGTCCACCTCCTCGTGCGCCAGCTCGGCGAGATCGAGTCGGGCCCGGCCGGGCCGCTCCCCCGCGTCCAGCCGGGCCAGCAGCAGCAGATCGGCGGCGAGCTGCTGGAGCCGTACGGTGTCGGCGACCGCGCCCGGCACGTCCAGCAGCTCCGGGTGGGCCTCCCCCACTTCGAGCTGGGTGCGCAGTGAGGCGATGGGGCTGCGCAGCTCGTGCGAGGCGTCCGCGACGAACCGGCGCTGCCGTTCGACGGAGGACTCCAGCGCGGCCAGGGTCTCATTGGTCGTACGCGCCAGCCGGGCGATCTCGTCACGGGTGCCCGGCTCGGGAACGCGCCGCGAGAGGTCCTCGGACGCCATGATCTCGGCCATTTCCCCACGGATGTCCTCGACCGGCTTCAGCGCCCGCCGGGTCACCAGCCAGGTCACCGAGCCCACCACGACGAGCAGCGCCGGCAGCCCGGCGAGCATGGCCTCGCGTGCCGACGCGACGGCTTCCTCCTCGATGGAGAGCGGCGCGCCCGCGTAGACGGTGACGGTGAGGCCCGCGCCCGTGGTGGCCTCGACGGCGGCGAAGCGGTACGAGCCGGTGTCGCCGTCCACGGTCGCGCGGCCGTTGCTGAACCGGGGCCCACCGGGCGCGACCTCGCCCCGGTCGGGGTCGTCGTCACGGTCGCCGTCCCCGTCTCCGTCCTCTTCGCCGTCGCCGGCGGGCCGCGGATCGGGCGTCACGTCGGTGCTGCCGGTGCCGGAGATCTTCTCCAGTTCCTCGCTCACGGCGAAGACCCGCCCGTTCTCGTCCACCACCTGCACGGGCCGGTCCTCCTCCGACGGCAGTTCGAGCCGGTCGGCGGAGACCCCGCGGGCGATCTGGGAGGCCGTCGAACGGGCGGCGACCTCGGCCTGGAGGCCGGCCTGGTCGACCAGATGGGTCCGCAGGACGAAGAGCACGGCCGCGCCCGCGGCGATCAGCGCGACGGCGACGACCGCGGTGGCCCCGAGCGCGGCCTTTGCACGTACAGATCTCATGGCACGGCCACCAGCCGATAGCCCGCGCCCCGCACGGTCTGGATCCGCGCCGCGCCGAGCTTGCGGCGCAGTGCGCTGATGTAGACCTCGATGATGTTCGGGTCGCCGTCATAGGCGAAGTCCCAGACGTGTTCGAGGATCTGCGCCTTGCTGACGACGTCTCCGGCGCGTACGGCCAGCTGTTCCAGAACGGCGAACTCCCTGGCGGTGAGGGTGACCTCCTCCTGCCCGCGGAAGACCCGCCGGGCGGCGGTCTCCACGCGCAGCTCACCGACGGTGAGCACGGGGGAGCCTCCGGACCGGCCGCGCCGGCGGAGCAGGGCCTTGACCCTGGCGACGAGGACGACGTACGAGAACGGCTTGGTCAGATAGTCGTCGGCGCCGGTGTCCAGCCCCTCCGCCTCGTCGTACTCGCCGTCCTTGGCGGTCAGCATGAGGATCGGGACGTCGTTCCCGGCGGCCCGGAGTGCTCCGCAGACCCGGTAGCCGTTCATGCCGGGGAGCATGATGTCGAGGAGGACGAGGTCGTACACGCCCTCGGAGGCCCGGTGCAGGCCCTCGCGGCCGTCGTGGACGACGTCCACGGCGAAGCCCTCGGCGGTCAGGCCCTTGGCCAGGGAGAGGGCGAGCCGCCGCTCGTCCTCCACGATCAGCAATCGCATGCCTTCAGGGTCGCAAACTCCACCTGAAGATCCTTTCAGGTGACTTCAGGCTGCGTTCAGGGTCCCCCCGGAAGAGTGGTCTTCGCCGACCGCACCCGTCCCTGGAGGCCATCCTCATGAAGCGCAAGACCGTCATCGCCGTGACCGCTGCGGCCCTGCTCGCCGGTGGCGCGTACACGGCCGTCGCCTCCCCCGGAGCCGATCCCGTTCCCGCCGCCGGAATCACCGTCGACCAGGCTGTGAAGGCCGCCCTGGGGAAGACGCCCGGTTCCGTGGAGTCCGCCGAACGCGAGGACGACGGCAAGGGCGAGTGGGAGATCGAGATCCGCGCCGCGGACGGCGCGGAGCACGACGTCCGCGTGGACGCGCTCTCCGGCCAGGTGCTGGGATCGCAGCCGGACGACGACAGTGACGACAGCGACGACAGTGACGACCGGGGTGACCGTGATGACACCGACAAGGCAGAGCGGAAGGGCGACGGCGACAACGGTGACCGGGACGGCGATGACGGGTCCGCCCGCCCCCAGCCCCAGGTCAACGCCCAGCAGGCGGCCGACGCGGCCCTCGCCTTCCGGTCCGGCACGGTCACGGAGATCGACTTCGAGGACGCCCACTGGGAGGTCGAGGTCCGGGCCGAGGACGGCGGCTTCCACGAGGTGACGGTCGACTCCCGGACCGGGAAGGCGTCGGCGGCCCCGAAGGACGACGACTGACGCTCGCTTCTTTTTGGGCTCGGTTCGCCTCCGGGGCGCTCTTGGCACGGCCCCGCAGGACGACGACTGACGTTCCCCACATGAAGCGGCGGAACCGGGGGGTACCGCCCGGCGGCCCGCGCGGGCCGGACCAGGGGCCGGCCCGCGCGGGAACCCGAGGCCCGGAGGCCGGGCCCTTGCGTGCCCCGAGGCAAGCGACTGCGGCCGAGCCCGAGGCACGGCCCCCGTCGGCCGAGGCAGAGTCATCCGCCGGGACAGGGGCTCCGTAGGGGCCGGGAACAGACCGCCGAAGGCTGTTACCCGGCCCCTACGGGCAGGCACCCCTTTTTGAGGGCTCGGTTCTCCCCCGGACTCCGTCCGGGGGGACCCCCACGGGGCGCTCTGAGCGTGTGTCGACGGTCGACCGTGCTCGACCGCTCGCACCTCGGGACCTCCGCGCGCCCTCCCTCTCGACACCCGCGCGCCCCTCCAGCACACTCGGCCCCTCATTTGTGGCTCGTTCACCTCCGGGGCGCTCTGAGCGTGCGCCGACGGCCGACCGTGCTCGACCCCTCGTACCTCGGGACCTCCGCGCGCGCTCCCTCTCGACACCCGCGCCCCCCTCCGGCTCACCCGCCCAGGGAGAACCCCGCGCCACGCGGACCTCGACGCGCGCCACCGGGCCGCGGCCGCCGACAGGCCGACGCGCGCCACCGGCCCCGGCAGCCGACGCCGGAAAACGCCGCCCGCCGAAGGGCCGCTCAGGGCTCAGCCCTCCGTCAGGCCCGCGATCAGTTCGTCCGCCGCCCGGTACGGGTCCAGTTCGCCCGAGACGATCCGGTCCGCGAGCGTGCCGAGCCTGCGGTCGCCGTGCAGGTCGCCGATCCGCGTCCGCAGGGCCGTGACCGCGATCGTCTCGACCTCGCCGGCCGCCCGGCGGCGCCGGCGTTCCGCGAGGACGCCGTGCTCCTCCATCCAGGCCCGGTGCTTCTCCAGCGCCTCGACGACCTCGTCGACGCCTTCGGCGCGGAAGGCGACGGTCTTGACGATCGGGGGACGCCAGTCGCCGGGGGCGCGGGCCTCGCCGAGGCCCAGCATGTGGTTCAGCTCGCGGGCCGTCGCGTCCGCGCCGTCGCGGTCCGCCTTGTTCACCACGTACACATCGCCGATTTCGAGGATCCCCGCCTTCGCGGCCTGGATCCCGTCGCCCATGCCGGGGGCGAGCAGCACCACGGACGTGTCGGCCTGGGCCGCGATCTCGACCTCGGACTGACCGACGCCCACGGTCTCGACCAGGATCACCTCGCAGCCGGCCGCGTCGAGGACGCGGACGGCCTGGGGCGCGGCCCAGGCAAGGCCGCCGAGATGCCCTCGGGTGGCCATGGAGCGGATGTAGACACCGGGGTCCGAGGCGTGGTCGGACATCCGGACACGGTCGCCGAGCAGGGCCCCGCCGGAGAAGGGCGAGGACGGGTCGACGGCCAGGACGCCCACCCGCTTCCCCGCCCTGCGGTACGCGGCCACCAGCGCGGACGTGGTGGTGGACTTGCCGACGCCCGGCGAGCCCGTCAGGCCCACCACATACGCGCCGCCGGTCAGCGGCGCCAGCGCCGCCATCACCTCACGCAGCTGTGGGGACGCCCCCTCCACGAGGGAGATCAGCCGGGCCACGGCCCTCGGCCTGCCCTCCCTCGCCTGGGCCACCAGCTGGGCGACGTCCACCGTCATACCGCTGCTCCTCAACCGTTGGGTACCCTCCGGACCGGCCGTCCGGCACCCTCGGATCAACCGTCGGGTGCCTTCCGGGCCGTGCTCTCAGCTCTTGGCGGGGACGCGGACGATCAGCGCGTCGCCCTGCCCGCCGCCGCCGCACAGAGCCGCGGCCCCGACACCGCCGCCGCGCCGCCGCAGCTCCAGCGCCAGGTGGAGCACCACCCGCGCGCCGGACATGCCGATCGGGTGACCGAGGGCGATCGCGCCGCCGTTGACGTTCACCTTTTCCGGGGACACCCCGAGGTCCTTCATCGACTGCACGGCGACCGCGGCGAACGCCTCGTTGATCTCGATGAGGTCGAGGTCCCCGACCCCGATGCCCTCCTTGGACAGCGCGTGCTTGATCGCGTTCGACGGCTGCGACTGCAGGGAGTTGTCCGGGCCGGCGACGTTCCCGTGCGCGCCGATCTCCGCGAGCCACTCGAGGCCCAGCTCCTGGGCCTTCGCCTTGCTCATGACGACGACCGCCGCCGCACCGTCGGAGATCTGCGAGGACGTGCCCGCGGTGATCGTGCCGTCCTTCGCGAACGCGGGCCGCAGCTTGCTCAGCGACTCGACCGTGGTCTCCGCCCGGATGCCCTCGTCCTTCGAGAAGACGACCGGCTCGCCCTTGCGCTGCGGGATCTCGACGGGCGTGATCTCCGCCTCGAAGACGCCGTTCTTCTGCGCCGCGGCGGCCCGCTGGTGGGACGCCGCCGCGATCTCGTCCTGCTCCGCGCGGGCGATGCCGAGCCGGGTGTTGTGGTGCTCCGTGGACTCGCCCATGGCGATGCCCTCGAAGGCGTCGGTGAGACCGTCGTACGCCATCGCGTCGAGCATCTCGACCGCGCCGTACTTGAAGCCCTCACGCGACTTCGGCAGCAGATGCGGCGCGTTCGTCATCGACTCCTGGCCGCCCGCGACGATCACGTCGAACTCACCCGCACGGATCAACTGGTCCGCGAGGGCAATCGCGTCGAGCCCGGAGAGGCAGACTTTGTTGACGGTCAGCGCGGGCACGTTCATCGGGATGCCCGCCTTGACGGCGGCCTGGCGTGCCGGAATCTGCCCCGCACCCGCCTGGAGTACCTGGCCCATGATCACGTACTGCACCTGATCGGGTCCGATACCCGCCCGGTCCAGGGCCGCCTTGATGGCGAAGCCGCCGAGATCCGCGCCGGAGAAGGACTTGAGCGAGCCGAGGAGCCGTCCCATGGGCGTCCTGGCGCCCGCGACGATCACTGAGGTGGTACCGGTCGTTCCTGACATTCGAGACGATCCCCTTCCAGCGCGGAGGCTGAGGAGTGAACGAGGGTTTACCTCAATGTACTGAGCGGTACCGCTTTGGGTCACCGGGCGTCGGGTGTGATCGCGCGCACGTTGCGTAACCACGGGTGTGGGGGTGCACTGGTTTCATGCTGACGCGCATCGACCACATCGGGATCGCCTGTTTCGACCTCGACACGACCGTCGAGTTCTACCGGTCCACGTACGGCTTCGAGGTCTTCCACACGGAGGTCAACGAGGAGCAGGGCGTACGCGAGGCCATGCTCAAGATCAACGAAACGTCCGACGGCGGCGCTTCCTACCTCCAGCTGCTGGAGCCCACCCGTGAGGACTCCGCGGTGGGGAAATGGCTGGCCAAGAACGGTGAGGGGGTCCACCACATCGCCTTCGGGACCGCTGACGTGGACGGGGACGCGCAGTCGATCCGGGACAAGGGCGTACGGGTCCTCTACGACGAGCCGCGGATCGGCTCGATGGGCTCCCGGATCACCTTCCTCCACCCCAAGGACTGCCACGGCGTTCTCACCGAACTCGTCACCTCTGCAACGGAGCACTGACCTCCGGATTCCCGGCCCGGTAGAGTAGGCGATTCCGGGCCGGGGCCGGGTCGGGGCCGCGCCGCGTCCTCTCATATTGTTCTGCCACCATTCCCCGGGGGGCCGTTCGCCGGGCGGGCGGTGCTTGTGTGTGGAGACAGTTGCGACCAGGGGACGGATGGGACCGCGCAGTGCGGGGCTACGAACGCCAGGAGAGCCACCGAGCTGACGACGACCACCTCTCGCGGTTCGAAGCCGAGATGGACAGGCTGAAGACCGAGCGGGAGAAGGCCGTCCAGCACGCCGAGGACCTCGGCTACCAGGTCGAGGTATTGCGCGCCAAGCTCCACGAAGCGCGCCGGAACCTCGTGTCCCGCCCCGCGTACGACAACGCAGACCTCGGCTACCAGGCCGAGCAGATGCTCCGTAACGCCCAGATCCAGGCCGATCAGATGCGCTCCGACGCGGAGCGCGAACTGCGCGAGGTGCGCGCCCAGGCCCAGCGTCTCCTCCAGGAGCACGCCGAGCACCAGGCCCGGCTCCAGGCCGAGCTGCACGCCGAGGCCAACCAGCGCCGCCAGCGACTCGACCAGGAGCTGGCCGAGCGCCGCCAGACCGTCGAGGCGCACGTCAACGAGAACGTGGCCTGGGCCGAGCAGCTGCGCGCCCGTACCGAGTCGCAGGCCCGCCGCCTCCTCGACGAGTCCCGCGCCGAGGCCGAGAAGTCGCTGGCGCAGGCCCGCGCCGAGGCCAAGCGGGCCGCCGACGAGGCCCGTTCACGCGTCGGCTCCGAGACGGAGTCCGCCCGCGCCGAGGCCGAATCCATCCTGCTGCGGGCCCGCAAGGACGCCGAGCGGCTGCTGAACGCCGCGTCGACCCAGGCGCAGGAGGCCACCCAGCACGCGGAGCAGCTCCGCTCCTCGACCACGGCCGAGTCCGACCAGGCGCGCCAGCAGGCCGCCGAGCTGAGCCGGACGGCCGAACAGCGGGTGCAGGAGGCCGAGGAGAAGCTCCGCGAGGCCCGCACCGAGGCCGAGAAGCTGGTCACCGAGGCGAAGGAGACCGCGGCCCGGCAGCAGGCGTCCGTCGAGTCCGTCAACGAGCAGCGCAACCGCACCGCGAAGGCGGAGATCGCCCGGCTGGTCGCCGAGGCCACCACGGAGGCCGAGGCGGTGAAGGCGGAGGCCGAGCAGGTGCTCGCCGACGCCCGTACCGAGGCGGAGAAGCAGCTCGCCGCCGCCGCCGACAAGGCCCGTACCATCGCGGCCGAGGACTCGGCGGCCCAGCTCGCGAAGGCGGCCCGTACCGCCGAGGAAGTCCTCAACAAGGCGTCCGAGGACGCGCGGGAGAACACCCGCAAGGCGGCCGAGGAGGCCGAGCGGATCCGCCGCGAGGCGGAGGCGGAGGCGGACCGGCTGCGCGGCGAGGCCGCCGAGCAGGCCGACCAGCTCAAGGGCGCCGCGAAGGACGACACCAAGGAGTACCGCGCCAAGACCGTCGAACTCCAGGAGGAGGCCCGGCGGCTGCGCGGCGAGGCGGAGCAGCTGCGTTCCGAGGCGGTCGCCGAGGGCGAGCGGATCCGCGGCGAGGCGCGCCGTGAGGCCGTCCAGCAGATCGAGGAGGCGGCCAGCACCGCCGAGGACCTGCTGACCAAGGCCCGCGCCGACGCCGACGAGCTGCGCTCGGGCGCGAGCACCGACAGCGAGCGGGTCCGCACCGAGGCCATCGAGCGCGCCACCGCGCTGCGCCGGCAGGCCGAGGAGACGCTGGAGCGCAACCGCGGCGAGGCCGAGCGGATCCGTACGGAGGCGGAGGAGCAGGCCGACGGGATGCGGGCCGCCGCCGAGCAGGCCGCGGACGGGCTGCGCGAGGAGGCCGAGCGCGCCGTCGCGGCCCGCCAGGAGGAAGCCGCGGAGCACGTGGCGCGGATCCAGGGCGAGGCCGAGTCCCGTCTCGAGTCCGCCGAGCGGCACCTCGTGGACGCGCGGGCCGAGAGCGAGGGCATCCGCCGCGAGGCGGCCGAGGAGATCGACCGGCTGCGCGCCGAGGCCGCCGAGCGGGTCCGTACGCTTCAGGACCAGGCCGGGCAGGAGGCCGAGCGGCTGCGCGCCGAGGCCGGGCAGGACGCTTCGGCGGTCCGTGCCGAGGCGGAGAACATCGCGGTGCGGCTCCGCGGCGACGCGTCGAAGGAAGCCGAGCGGCTCAAGAGCGAGGCGCAGGAGAGCGCCGACCGGATGCGCGGCGAGGCCGCTTCGGCGGCCGACCGGGTGGCAGCGGAGGCCGCGGAGGCGCTGGCCGCCGCCCAGGAGGAGGCCGTACGCCGTCGCCGGGAGGCCGAGGGGATCCTCGACTCCGCGCGCGGGGAGGCGGACCAGGAGCGTGAGCGGGCCCGTGAGCAGGTCGAGGACCTGCTGGCGTCCGCCCGTAAGCGGGTCGAGGAGGCGCAGGCCGAGGCGCAGCGCCTGGTGGAGGAGGCCGACCGGCGCGCCACCGAGATGGTCGCGGCGGCCGAGCAGACCGCCAAGCAGGTACGGGACGCGGTGCAGGGTCTGCACGAGCAGGCCGACGCGGAGATCACCGGGCTGCGTTCGGCCGCCGAGCACGCGGCCCAGCGCACCCGGACCGAGGCGCAGGAGGAGGCGGACCGGGTCCGCGCGGACGCGCACGCCGCGCTGGAGCGGGCCGCCGAGGACGCGGCCCGGCTGCGGACCCGCGCCCAGGAGGAGACCGAGGCGGCGAACGCGCTCGCCGAACGGACCGTCAACGACGCGATCGGGGAGTCGGAGCGGCTGCGCGCGGACACCGCGGAGTATGTCCAGCGGATGCGTACGGAGGCGTCGGACGCCGTCGCCTCCGCCGAGCAGGACGCGGCGCGGACCAGGGCGGACGCGCGTGAGGACGCCAACCGGATCCGTTCGGAGGCGGCGGCGCAGGCGGACCGGCTGATCGGTGAGGCGACGGGCGAGAACGAGCGGATCAGGGGCGAGGCGCAGCAACTCCTCGACGAGGCACGGCAGTCCGCGGACAAGCGTCGCGCGGACGCGGCCGAGCAGGCCGACCAGCTCATCGCCGAGGCCGCCGGCGAGGCGGAGCGGATGCGCGGCGAGGCGGCCGAGACCGTGGGCTCCGCGCAGCAGGCCGCGGAGCGTATCAGGGCGGAGGCCCGGCAGTTCAGGACGGACGCGGAGACGGCGTCCGAGCGGCTGCGCTCCGAGGCGCGCGCGGCGGCCGACCGGACGGTCGACGAGGCCCGTGAGGCGTCGGCCAAGCGCCGCCGGGACGCGGCGGAGCAGGCGGACCAGCTGATGAACAAGGCTCAGGAGGAGGCGCTGCGCGCCGCTCTGGAGGCCGAGAAGCAGGCAGACGCGATGGTGGGCGCGGCCCGCAAAGAGGCCGAGCGGCTGGTCGCCGAGGCCACGGTCGAGGGCAATTCCCTGGTGGAGCGGGCCCGTACGGACGCCGATGAGCTGCTGGTCGGCGCGCGGCGGGACGACGCCGCCATCAGGGAGCGCATGGACGAGATGCGTATCCGGGTGGAGACCGAGGTCGAGGAGCTGCACGACCGTGCCCGCCGCGAGTCCTCCGAGCAGATGAGGATCGCGGGCGAGCGGGTCGATCAGCTGGTGAAGGCCGCGACGGAGCAGCGGGCCGAGTCCGCCGCGAAGGCCAAGGAGCTGCTGTCGGAGGCCACTTCGGAGGCCAGCCGGGTGCGTATCGCCGCCGTGAAGAAGGCGGAAGGTCTCCTCAAGGAGGCCGAGCAGAAGAAGGCCGAACTGATCCGGGAGGCCGAGCGGATCAGGACGGACGCCGAGGCGGAGGCCCGGCGACTGGTCGGCGACGGCAAGCGGGAACTGGATGTGCTGGTGCGGCGGCGTGAGGACATCCAGACGGAGATCTCCCGAGTGCAGGATGTACTGGAGGCGCTGGAGTCCTTCGAGGCTCCGACCTCCGGCGGCAAGTCATCCTCCAATGGGCCCGGCGGCTCCGGAGGGGGCGTCAGAGCCGGTGCCACAGCCGGTGTTACCCGTTCGAGTGGCAAGTCTTCGGACGGCTAGCCACTCAAAAGGCTGCATATTCTCCAGATCAAACCGGCATCCACTCGATGACTCGCCGCTTCGGCCCCTAGGATTCCCTCTATCACCTCACCGGTCTCATTCGACAGGAACCCCATGAGCGACACATCCTCCCCCTTCGGCTTCGAGCTCGTGCGGCGTGGTTACGACCGCGGTCAGGTGGACGACCGCATTACCAAACTCGTCGCCGACCGTGATAGTGCTCTGGCCCGAATCACCGCGCTGGAGAAGCGCATTGAGGAGCTCCACCTCGAAACGCAGAACGCCCAGGCGCAGGTGACCGACGCGGAGCCGTCGTACGCCGGTCTCGGTGCGCGTGTCGAGAAGATCCTCCGTCTCGCCGAGGAGGAGGCGAAGGACCTGCGCGAGGAGGCCCGCCGCGCCGCCGAGCAGCACCGTGAGCTGGCCGAGTCCGCCGCCCAGCAGGTGCGCAACGACGCCGAGTCGTTCGCCTCCGAGCGCAAGCAGAAGGCGGAGGACGAGGGCGTCCGCATCGTCGAGAAGGCGAAGGGCGACGCGACCCAGCTCCGTACCGAGGCGCAGAAGGACGCGCAGTCCAAGCGCGAGGAGGCGGACGCCCTCTTCGAGGAGACGCGCGCCAAGGCCGCCCAGGCCGCCGCGGACTTCGAGACGAACCTGGCCAAGCGCCGCGAGCAGTCGGAGCGGGATCTGGCATCGCGTCAGGCGAAGGCGGAGAAGCGGCTGGCGGAGATCGAGCACCGCGCCGAGCAGCTGCGGCTCGAGGCGGAGAAGCTCCGTACGGACGCGGAGCGCCGTGCCCGTCAGACGGTGGAGACCGCGCAGCGCCAGGCCGAGGACATCGTGGCCGACGCGAACGCCAAGGCCGACCGGATCCGCAGCGAGTCGGAGCGCGAGCTGGCGGCGCTCACCAACCGCCGCGACTCGATCAACGCGCAGCTGACCAACGTCCGCGAGATGCTGGCCACGCTGACCGGTGCGGCGGTCGCCGCGGCGGGCGCCCCCGCCGACGACGAGCCGATCTCCCGCGGTGTTCCGGCCCAGCAGTCCCGTTGAGCCCGTCCCGTTGAGCCCGTTCCGCTGACCGCGTCCGGCTGATCCCGGAGGCGCTGGTACGGGAAGATCTGCGGGAAGCCGCGCGGGTGGGATGTACGGGTAGCCGTGCGGAAAGCCCTCCGGTCGAGAAGTGGTGTCGAGCCCCCTGTCGCTCAAGTGGCGGGGGGCTCTTCGCGCATTTAGCGTTGCCGCATGATCGAGCTTGAGGGCCTCACCAAGCGCTTCGGCGCCAAGGTCGCCGTCGACCGTCTCTCGTTCCAGGTCAGGCCGGGAATGATCACCGGCTTTCTGGGGCCGAACGGCGCCGGCAAGTCGACGACCATGCGCATGATGCTCGATCTCGACAACCCGACCGGTGGAAGTGTGCGGATCGACGGCAAGCACTACCGGGAGCTGGAGGAGCCGCTGAAGTACATCGGCGCTCTGCTGGACGCGAAGGCGATGCACGGCGGGCGGAGCGCGTACAACAATCTCCTCTGTCTGGCGCAGTCGAACCGGATTCCCGTATCGCGGGTGTCGGAGGTTCTGGACGTCGTCGGACTGACGGCGGTGGCGCGGAAGAAGTCGAAGGGGTTCTCGCTCGGCATGGGCCAGCGCCTCGGCATCGCGTCCGCGCTGCTGGGCGACCCGGAGATCCTGATGTTCGACGAGCCGGTCAACGGGCTCGATCCCGAGGGCATCCACTGGATCCGCAATCTGATGAAGCAGCTCGCGGCCGAGGGGCGGACCATCTTCGTCTCCTCCCATCTGATGAGCGAGATGGCCCTGACCGCCGACCACCTGATCGTGATCGGCCAGGGCCGGCTGCTGGCGGACACCTCGATGGCGGACTTCATCCAGCAGAACTCCCGCAGTTACGTACGGCTGCGCTCCCCGCAGCGGGAGCGGCTGCTGGATGTGCTCCGCACGGAGGGGTACGTCGCCGTCGAGTCGGGCGGCGGCGCGCTGGAGATCGACGGCGCGACCACCGAGGCGCTCGGCGAGCTGACGGCGCGGCACCAGATCGTCCTGCATGAGCTGAGCGCCCAGCGGGCGTCGCTGGAGGAGGCGTTCATGCAGATGACGGCCGCGTCGGTCGAGTACCACGCCCACGGCACGTCCGGTACCGCGCTGCCGCCGGAGCGGCAGCAAGCTCCCCGGTGGGGCGAGAGCTACCAGAGCAGCAAGGGAGCCTGACCATGGCCTCGGTGCCCGCGGTCCTCCAGTCGGAGTGGACCAAGATCCGTACGGTGTCGTCGACGACATGGACCCTGGCCTCGGCGTTCGTGGTCACGGTCGCCATCGGCGCCGCGCTCTCCGCGGTGTTCAACGCGACGTTCGACCAGCTCTCGCCGACGGAGCGGCTCACGTTCGATCCGACGTTCGCGAGCTTCTCGGGGATGATCCTGGGGCAGCTGGCGATGGTCGTCTTCGGCGTCCTGGTCGTCGGCACGGAGTACTCCTCCGGCATGATCCGCACCTCCCTGGCGGCGGTCCCCCAGCGCGCCACCTTCATCTTCGGCAAGATGGCGGTGGCCACCGCCCTCGCCCTGGCCGTGGGCATGGCGACCAGCTTCGCCAGCTTCTTCCTCGGCCAGGCCCTCCTCGGCGACCACCGCACCACCCTCGGCGCCGACAACGTGCTGCGGGCGGTGATCGGCGGCGGCCTCTACATGGCGCTGATCGCGCTGTTCTCGATGGCCGTGGCGACGATGCTCCGCAGCTCGATGCTCGCGCTCGGCATCCTGATGCCGTTCTTCTTCCTGGTCTCGCAGATCCTCTCGGCGGTCCCCAAGGTCAAGACGGCCGCCCGCTACTTCCCCGACCAGGCGGGCTCCAAGATCATGCAGGTGGTCCCCGAGGCCATGGGCGGCTCCAAGGCTCCGTACGGGCCGTGGGCGGGGCTGGGGATCATGGCGCTGTGGGTGGTGGCGGCGATGATCGGCGCGTATCTGGTGATCAAGAAGCGGGACGCTTAGCGCCATATCCGCCGGGAGTCGACGGCGGAATCGAGCCGACGGCGGGAGGGGACCCGGCGCCGCCGCGATCGTGAGTCGATCGTTACTGCTTCGCTGGAACCGTCAAGCGCCGGATATCCTCTCAAGCCTTACGGGGGGCGTACGGCATCAGCCTGGGCCCCGACGACAAGAAGTCGATGGGGCTGGAGAATGATCGAGGCGATCGGCCTGACGAAGCGCTACGGCGCCAAGACGGCCGTGTACAACCTTTCCTTCCACGTGCGTCCCGGTGCCGTGACCGGGTTCCTCGGCCCGAACGGCGCGGGCAAGTCGACGACGATGCGTATGATCCTCGGGCTCGACAATCCGACCGAGGGCTCGGTGACGATCGGCGGGCGGCCGTTCCGGCAGGTGCCGAACGCGCCCCGCCAGGTCGGGGCGCTGCTGGACGCCAAGGCGGTCCACGGTGGTCGCACCGCGCGGAACCACCTTCTGTCGCTGGCGCAGCTCTCCGGGATCCCGGCGCGGCGCGTCGACGAGGTGCTCGGGGTCGTCGGGCTCCAGGAAGTGGCCAGAAAACGCTCCAAGGGCTTCTCTCTCGGCATGGGGCAGCGCCTCGGGATCGCGGCGGCACTGCTCGGCGATCCGCAGGTGCTGCTCTTCGACGAACCGGTCAACGGGCTCGACCCCGAGGGCATCCTCTGGGTCCGCAACCTGATGAAACAGCTCGCGGCCGAGGGGCGTACCGTCTTCGTCTCCTCCCATCTGATGAGCGAGATGGCCCTGACCGCCGACCATCTCATCGTGATCGGTCGCGGACAGCTGCTCTCGGACATGAGCGTCAGGGACTTCATCTCGGCCAACTCCGCCGACTTCGCCCGTGTGCGCACGCCGCGGGACGAACCGCAGCAGCGCGAGAAGCTGTCGGCCGCGCTCACCGAGGCCGGCGGGCAGGTCCTGTCGGAGACGGACGGGGCGCTGCGCGTCACCGGGCTGCCGCTGTCGCGCATCAGCGATCTGGCGCACGGCGCGGATGTACGGCTGTGGGAGCTGTCGCCGCACCAGGCATCGCTGGAAGAGGCGTATATGCGGATGACGCAGGGCGCGGTCGACTACCGCTCGACGGACGACCAGAAGGCGGGGCTGATGCCGCAGCCCACGCAGCAGCCGTGGGGGCAGCCTCAGCCGCAGATTCCGGATGTGCCTCAGCAGGGGTGGTACGCCCCGCCGCCGCCGGGACAGAACCCGTACACCGCTCCGGCCGCTCCGGGCCCGATGGCCGGTCCCCCCGCGGGCCCCGCCGCGGGCCCCACGCCCGCCACGGCCTCTCCCGCAGGCCCTGCTCCGACCGCCGCGCCCACCCCGACCGCCGCGCCCGCGACGCCCCCGACGCCCCCTCCCCCGGCGCCCTCCCCCGCCCCCGCCGCCGACCTGACCAAGCCCGAGGACGCCCGATGACCACCCCGTACCAGCAGCCGGGCGCGCCCGCCGCCGTCTCGTACTCCTCCCCGATCCCGATCCGCAAGGCCCACCTCGGCGACGCGCTCGCCTCCGAGTGGACCAAGATCCGGTCGGTGCGGTCCACGATGTGGACGCTCGGTGTCATGATCGTGCTGGTCGTCGGCATCGGGCTCCTCGCCGCCGTGGCCGTCTCGGCCTCCGACGGCGAACTGGAGAGCGACGAGGTCCTCTTCCTCGGCTTCTTCGGCGTCCTGCTCGGCAGTCTCTGTGTGATGACCCTGGGCGTGCTGACGATCGCGTCGGAGTACGGGACCGGGATGATCAGGACCACGCTGACCGCCTGCCCGAGCCGCGCCCGGGTGCTGACCGCCAAGGCGATCGTCTTCTTCCTGCTCGTCTTCGTCGTCACCGCGGTGACGACATCGCTCGTCGCCGTGCTCCAGGTCGCGATGCTCGGCGAGGGCACCCCCAGCACCGCCCAGTGGTTCCGCTCGACCATCGGCGTCAGCCTCTACGTCGCGATCCTCGGGCTGCTCTCGCTGGCCGTCGGTTCGCTGATCCGGCACTCCGCGGGCGCGATCACCATCATGATCGGTGTGGTGCTGCTGCCGCTCGTGCTGGCGATGTTCATGTTCTCGGAATCGCTCGTGGACTTTCAGCAGGCCCTCTTCGAGTACTCGATCCCCAGCCAGCTAGGCGTCCTCTACGACAACTCCGTGGTCACCTCGGGTCCGCAGGGCTGGGAGCCGGTCTGGATCATGCTGGGCGTCACGGCGGTGACGCTGGGCGGTGCGTACGCGGCGCTCAACGCACGGGACGTGTAGGCCCTCAGTACTTGGGGGCGTTCCGGGACCGCTGCACCCGTGTGGTGCGGCGGTCCTTCGCGTTCCAGCACGCCTTGTGCCAGTGGCGCCGGTCGTCCACCCCGCCGTGCGCCGGCCACGCCACCACATGCGGAACCGCGGACGGGATCTCCTGATCGCAGCCGGGGCAGCGGTACCGCTTGCCCGCGGCACTTGCGCCCGCGACATGGCGGACCGACCACTCCTCCCCCTGCCAGGACTCGGTACGGCCGAAGCCGCCGTACCGGTCGCCCGGCTCACCGGTCTGATCGGGGTTCTTGTCGCCGCCCTTGGGGCGGTTGCGGCGGGGGGACACGCGGCACCTCACGGGGCAAGTGTGGACGTTTCCTTTCGAGTCCAGCCTACGGGCCGGAGTGTGGAGTACACCTACCGCACAGCGTGAGACGGTGACACCTACTGGGGGCAGTTACCGGAAAATCGCAAGAACTTCACTATCGCCCGTGCCTTTGGCACGTGTCAGACGTTAATGCCGATAGGGGGAGTGACGCGTCGGCCGCAAGGAGGCAAAGGCGATGCGCGTGGGACTGTTCGTTCTGGCGGCCCAATTCCCGGGCCAGGGACAGGGGGAGGCACTGCACCGGGCAGTGCGGACCGCCGAGGTCGCGGAGGAGTCCGGGCTGGATTCGGTGTGGCTTGCGGAGCACCACTTCGTGCCGTACGGCGTCTGTCCGTCGGCGGTGACTCTGGCCGCGCTGCTGCTCGGCCGCACCCGGCGGCTCCGCGTCGGCACCGCGGTGAGCGTGCTGCCCAGCGTCCACCCGGTGGCGCTCGGCGAGCAGGCGGCGCTGCTGCACCTCACCAGCGGAGGGCGGTTCTCCCTCGGGGTGGGCCGCGGTGGCCCCTGGGTCGATCTGGAGGTCTTCGGCTCCGGTCTCGAAGCGTACGAGAGCGGCTTCCCGGAATCGCTGGACCTGCTGCTGCGCTGGCTGCGGGAGCCGGGCGTCGGCGCCGACGGCGAGCGGTTCGCCTTCCGCGAGGTCCCGGTCGTGCCGAGGCCCGACGAGCTGATCGGCGGTCCGCGGCAGCCCGAGGTCGTGGTCGCCTGCACCTCCCCCAAGGGCGTGCGGCTGGCCGCCGAGCGCGGTCTGCCGATGCTCCTCGGAATGCACTGCGGCGACGAGGAGAAGGCCGAGATGATCGGCATGTGGAGGCGGCACGCCCGCGCGGCGGGCCACTCCCCCGAGACGGTCGAGGACGCCGGACATGTGTCGGCCGGACTGGTCCAGCTCGCGGATGACCGGTCGGAGGCCAGGGAGACGCTGCTGAAGGCCATGCCCGGCTGGCTCAAGCAGGGGCTGGGCGCCCATGTCACCGTCGACGGCCGCCATCGGGTGATGCGCGACCCCCGCCAGTACACGGAACTGCTCTGCGGGCTGCACCCGGTGGGTCCCCCGCGGTTCGCCGCCGACCGGCTCGCGGCCACCGCCGAGCGCACCGGAATCCGGCGCTTCGCGCTGCTCGCCGAGGGCTCGGGCGATCTGACGTCGACCGAGGACAACGTACGGCGGCTGGCCCGGGAGGTCCTGCCCCTGCTGACCTGAGCCCGGCGCGCGGCCGGACCGGTGCGGGAGCCGGACGCTCCCGCCCGCGTGCGCTGCCGCTCCGCGTCAATCGCACCTCCCGAGATGCGGAGCGGCAGCAACAGGCGTCAGCAGTCGCGCATTTCGGGCGACTGATTGAGCAGCTGGGCCCTTACGGAAGTAAAGCGGGCGAGCCGCTCGTCCACCGAGGGGTCCAGCGGGAACACCGCGACCCGGTGACAGTTCTGGAATGCCAGACGCACCCCGAAGTGCCGTTGCAGCGCACCGCGAATCGCGTCACTCGCGAGTGCGCGCAGCAGCTGACCACGTGCCTGCTCGTCCGGTGGGGGCGTCTGGTTGTCGGCGAAGTCGCCGCCGTCGACCTTCAGCTGTGCCACCAGAGAGCTGATCATCTCCCATGCGAAGGGCAGGGAGGTCCGGACGCAGTCGACGAAGGCTGCTTCGTCGACCTCGCCTCGCTCGGCCTGTTCCAAGAGCGCCGGTGAGACGTCGAGCGACATGGGTTCTCCTCTCGCGGCCCCGGTGCCGGGGCCTTGCGGGCAGGGAAGAAGTCGCCGGAGCACACCGAATACACCGACATGCGTATGACGCATGACGACGCAGCGTGTGCGACCGGCAACCTCCCGCATCCACGTTAAGCGCGCCAAGGTGGCCGCACCAGAAGATTGGGCATACAACCAGCCAGAAACGAACAGGGACAAGTGGGACGGCCCGAAGTGCCTCAGCCAGGGGCAGTACTGTGTGACGACGGCCGGACGCAGGGAGAATCGCGCGCGGCGGCGTACGTCGAGTAGCGTGGCCGACCATGCGCCTTGTCATCGCCCGCTGTTCCGTGGATTACGCGGGCCGGCTCACAGCCCATCTGCCCTCGGCTCCCCGTCTGATCCTGATCAAGGCGGACGGCAGCGTCTCCATCCACGCGGACGACCGTGCGTACAAGCCACTGAACTGGATGTCGCCTCCGTGCACGCTCAAGGAGGGCGACGACAGTGTCTGGACGGTCGTCAACAAGGCGGGCGAGAAACTGATCATCACCATGGAGGAGATCCTCCATGACACCTCGCACGAGCTGGGGGTGGACCCCGGCCTGATCAAGGACGGTGTCGAGGCGCATCTTCAGGAGCTGCTCGCCGACCGCATCGAGACGCTGGGCCAGGGCTACAGCCTCATCCGCCGCGAGTACCCGACCGCGATCGGCCCGGTGGACATCCTCTGCCGGGATTCGGACGGCGCGACCGTGGCGGTGGAGATCAAGCGCCGGGGCGAGATCGACGGCGTGGAGCAGCTGACCCGCTATCTGGAACTGCTGAACCGCGATCCCCATCTCGCTCCGGTGAAGGGGCTGTTCGCGGCGCAGGAGATCAAACCGCAGGCGCGGGTGCTGGCGACGGACCGAGGGATCGGGTGCGTGGTGCTGGACTACGACGCGCTGCGGGGCATCGAGGACGACAAGCTCAGGCTCTTCTGAGCGCCCGCCCCGCACGCACGGGCCGTCCCAGGTCCACGGCGTAGGGGGATGTCACAGGCGGAACGGGTACGGCCCCGGACGGCGGAAGCCTCCGGGGCCGTACCCGTCTTCCGTGACGTCGTCAGATGACGGGCGACGCCGCCGACGGGGGCTCCGAGGCGGGTTCGGTCGTCGGCTCGGCCGTAGGCTCCGTGCTGCTGGTCTGGGAGGCGGAGGCGGCGGAGGAACTCGGCGAGAGGGAAGGGGTGTCCGACGGCGAGCCGGACGGCGACTCGCTGGTCGGGGAGCCGGTGCCGGGTGGCCTGGTCGAGGTCGGCGGCTTCCCCGTGCCGGGGGCGCCCGGTGGTGCGTCCGGCGACGGCTTCTGGGGCCGCGACGGGCCCGGTGACGGCTTCCCGGCCGTCCGGGACGGTCGGGCCGGGGGTTGGAAGCCCGGTGCCGTCGAGCCGACGCCGACACGGGCCGGGACACGGGCAGGTTCGGTGGGCGGCAGGTCCTGGGAGACGGGCTCTTCCGCGTCCAGCGTCTGCTCGCTGTCGTCCTCGCTCGCGGACTGTCCGGTTCCCACCCGTGTGCCGGGTGCGTCCCTCTTGTCGGAGGTGGCCGCGAGCGTCGCCGCCGTGCCCAGGACGGCCGCGAGCAGCGCGCCCACGCCGGCGGCGGCGAGATTGCGCCGGGCTCCGCGGAGGAGGGGGAGGCGACGGCGGGCCTTCGGGCCGCCGGCGTACGGTCCGTCGGCGTCGGCGTTGTACGGCCCGTCGGCGTACGGCTCGGCGGGGTACGGTCCGGGATCGTACGGCCCGCCGTGCGGAACGAGGGTCGCGGGCACGAGCTGTTCGGCCGTCGGCGGCTCGCCCTCGGAGGGCGGTCCGATGCCCGTCAGCGGTCCGGGCGGCAGCGCGAGCGGAGTGGACGCCGAATCGGCCCGCTCGTTCCGAGCGGCAGCCGCGGGTGTCACATCGCCGGCGGGGACGCGGCCGTTCTCCCGGTCGGCGACGAGGGCCAGGGCCCGCCGTCCCGCGACGGTGCCCTTCTTGTCGGCGAGGGCCCCGCGCATGCCGATCGACGCCTCCAGTTCGGCGCGCGCCCGGTCCGGATTCCCACCGCAGATCGCGAGAACGCCCAGCTCATGGTGGAAGTAGGCTTCCTCGGCCACCTCGCCCGCTATTCGGGCGGCCTCGGATCCGACGCGCAGCGCCCGCTCCCAGGCCCCCCAGTGCAGCCCGGCGGCGAACGCGGGCGCTGCGGTGCGGGCCAGCAGGACGGCGGCCGCGGCCCGTCCCGCCTCCTGGCTCTGTACGAGGGTCGTCAGGGCGGCGAGGACGGCGTCCGCCTCGCCCGCGGCCCTCTCGGGGGCGACGGAGGGGTGCCCGGCCCACCAGGCGTAGTGCCGGGCGGCGGTCCGGGCGTGCGTGGCGGCCTCGTCCGCATACCCCTTCTCGGTCAGTTGCGTCGCCGCGCCGGCGGCGAGCCGGTAGCGTCCGCCGACGGGTGAGAGCAGCCCGCACCCCATCAGTTCGCCGAGCGCGGCGTCCGCGTGGGTGTCTCCGATGAGGGCGGGGAGATGCGCCTGGTGCGGGACCTCGCCGCCGAGCGCGACGGCGAAGCGCAGGGTCTGCCGGGCGGACGGGCTGAGCCGGGAGGCCAGAAGCGCGGCGGGCGCGGCTCCCTGACCCAGCGTCGGCAGCGCCACATCGGTGTTTCTGGCGCCTTCGAAGGGCGAGCTGTCCTCGACGGCGTCCGGGTCGGAGCGCAGTTCGTCGCACTGCCGCAGGAGCGCGCCGGCCTGGATGAACCGCAGGGGCAGGCCCTCGGACTCGAACCAGAGGTCTCCGGCCCAGTTCGTCTCGTCCTCGGTGAGGAGGCGGTCGACGGCGCGTGCCAGCAGCTCCAGCGAGGCGGCGCGGCTGAGCCCGTCGAGTCCGATCTCCTCGAGGTGCGCGCCGGCGGCCGGTTCGGGGACGTCGGGGGTGACGGCGAGCAGAAACGCGCACTCGGGCGCCGCGTCCAGCAGTTCACCGAGGGCCGTCCCGCCGAACTCCAGATCGTCGAGGACGACGACGGCGCCGATCTCCCGTACACGGGTGAGGAGTTCGGCGCGGCCGAGCCGGTATCGCGGGGTCTTGTGCACGGCCGCGAACAGTTCGTACAGCAACTCGGTCGCCGTGCGGTGCAGTCCGTTGAGGCGTACGACCCCGTCGGGCGCGAGGTCGGCGCAGTCCCGGGCGACGAGATCGAGCAGGGCGGTGCGTCCGGAGCCCGCGGGGCCGGTGAGCCGAACGGAACGGCCGCGGCCCAGCAGCCGGATCAGGCGCTCACGGGCGTCGTCGCGCTCCAGCAGGGCGAGCCGCGGCGCGGCGGGTCCCGCGGGCGCGGGCGGCCGGGACAGGCGTTCCGCCTCGGCGCGTTCGGCCTTGGTGCGCCGCCGGGGTCCGGACGGCCAGCCCTGGTCTTCAGGGGCGCCGCCGGGCGGGCAGGGTTCGATCTCGCTTCCGTCGACCGGGTTGACGGTGAGCAGGAGGTCCCCGGAAACGATCCGAACGGTGCGGGCGGGCGATGCCTCCGAGGCGCTGGGCCGTCCGAAGTCCGGCGTGCCCGGATCACGCTCGGCGCGTGGTCGGCCCGCGTCCTCGCCAAAACTGTCCTTCTCCATGGTTCAAGCCCCCAGATGCGCTGTCGCACAGGTTCGTCCCCGCCGGGATTCACGGTGGATCCATGGCGGAGCAAGGTGTGCGGACATCCCCTCCCGGTCTCTCCGCACGGCCCGCTGTCGCTCCGGTCCGTGTCCGGCGCTCCCGTCGTGCGGCGCGGTGTGGGCGCGCCGAAGCGACGGGTGGAACCGAACCCTAGACGCTGGCAGCGTATCCCCCAAGCAGGGGGGTATCACCCCGTCCGCGACATCACGATCCCGTGAGAATTGCGAGCGTCGTACGGTTCCCGCCCCAGGTCATACGGTTCGCACCCCGCTCCGGTTCAGCCGGTCGGCCGACCGGTGGCGGCCCCTGGTCCGGTACGCGCCCTGTACGACCCCTGTACGCGCCCCTGACACCCCCTGACGACCCCGGTGCGCTCCGGCCGGGCCGGGCTCGGAGCCGGTTCGCGTTCCGGTACGCATTCCGGTCCGGGTTCCGGTTCCGGGCCCAGCTCAGACGCGGGGAAGCGATTCAGCGGCGAGGCCGCCCTCGATCGCGAGGATCCGGTGCAGCCGGGTGGCCACCAGCAGACGCTGCATCTGCGGTGGCACCCCGCGCAGTACGAGCCTTCGGCCGCATCGGCCGGCCCGGCGGTGGGCGCCCATGATGACCCCGAGCCCGGTGGCGTCCCAGGAGTCGAGACCGGTCAGGTCGAGCACCAGATCACCGTCTCCGTCGTCGACGGCCGAGTGCAGGACCGTACGGGCGTCCGCCGCGCTGCGGACGTCGAGGCGGCCCCCGACGACCAGCTCGGTGTGGTCGCCCCTGATGTGCATATGCGCTCCCCAAGAGTGCTTCATTGCCCTGTGGCTTGCGTCTCCTGCCGCGCTGGCGCCTCTGCCGGCACTGGCGACACTTCGGTCTTTCAACAACTGACGGCGAAAGAACCGACACAGTTGCTAGTTGTAAGCGAACCGATACCGAATTCACCCCTAAGGGTGACCGAAGGAAATCGGCGCTCCTTCAGTACGTGTAGAAGCCCTGCCCGCTCTTGCGGCCGATGTCACCCGCGTCAACCATCCGGCGCATCAGCTCCGGCGGGGCGAACTTCTCGTCCTGGCACTCCGTGTAGATGTTGGAGGCGGCGTGCAGCAGGATGTCCACACCGGTCAGGTCGGCGGTGGCGAGCGGGCCCATGGCATGGCCGAAGCCCAGTTTGCAGGCGGTGTCGATGTCCTCGGCGGACGCGACGCCCGACTCGTACAGCTTGGCGGCCTCGACGACGAGCGCCGAGATGAGCCGGGTGGTGACGAACCCCGCGACATCACGGTTGACGACGATGCAGGTCTTGCCCACGGACTCGGCGAACTTCCGTGTGGTGGCGAGGGTTTCGTCGCTCGTCTTGTAGCCGCGTACGAGCTCGCAGAGCTGCATCATCGGCACGGGCGAGAAGAAATGCGCGCCGATGACGCGCTCCGGACGCTCCGTCACGGCCGCGATCTTGGTGATCGGGATGGCGGAGGTGTTGGAGGCGAGGACGGCGTCGTCGCGGACGAGCCCGTCGAGCGTACGGAAGATCTCGTGCTTGACCTCCAGCTTCTCGAAGACCGCCTCGACCACGATGTCCGCGTCGGCGACGGCGTCCAGCTCGGTCGTGGTGGTGATGCGCGCCAAGGCGGCCTGGGCCTCGGCAGCTTCGAGCTTCCCCTTGGAGACGAACTTGTCGTACGACGCCTCGATGCCGTTCCTGCCGCGGGTCAGGGCCTCGTCGGTGACATCACGCAGTACGACGTCCCACCCCGCCTGGGCCGAGACCTGCGCGATACCGGACCCCATGAGTCCGGCTCCGATGACGGCGAGCTTCCCGGCCACTTCCGCACCCCTTAACAGCTGTTTGATTTTTCACCTCTCGGGCGGAGATTAGCGCTCGTGGCGGGCCATATGACGCCGAAGAGACACGCGTCACGTCTCAGATGACGGACATCACACCCGCGCCGCTCGTCCGACCGCCCGTCCATGCCCCGGTCCCGGCCGACGCCGCCGACGACAGCGCGCCCGGACCGGCTCGACCGGACGCCGCCGGTCATGCCGTTCCGCCGTTCGGCGGACGCGACACGGGACGCGTACACCGGCGGGCACGCGACGGCTTCCACGCTCCGGGGCAGGCCGGCCGCCCCCGGCCTCGCGGCCCGGACCGTGACGGTCGGCACAGGTGTCTCCCGCAGGGCCGGGGCGTAACTACTCTGGGGTTCATGGTCAATCTGACGCGTATCTACACCCGTACCGGCGACCAGGGCACCACGGCGCTCGGCGACATGAGCAGGGTGCCCAAGACGGACCTGCGGATCGCCGCGTACGCGGACGCCAACGAGGCGAACGCGGTGCTCGGCACGGCGATCGCGCTGGGGAAGCTCCCGGACGATGTCGTCGAAGTCCTCGTCCGGGTGCAGAACGACCTCTTCGACGTGGGCGCCGATCTCTCCACACCGGTGGTGGCGGAGCCGAAGTACCCGCCGCTGCGGGTCGAGCAGTTCTACATCGACCGGCTGGAGGCGGACTGCGACCGGTTCCTGGAGCGGGTGGAGAAGCTGCGCAGCTTCATCCTTCCGGGAGGAACCCCGGGCGCGGCCCTGCTGCACCAGGTCTGCACGGTGGTCCGGCGGGCCGAGCGCTCCACCTGGTCGGCACTGGAGGTCCACGGCGAGACGATGAACCCGCTGACGGCCACGTACCTCAACCGGCTCTCGGACCTGGTGTTCATCCTGGCGAGGGTGGCGAACAAGGAGCGCGGCGATGTGCTGTGGGTGCCGGGCGGGGAGCGGTAGCGGGCACTGTTCACCACCGGGCGGGGGCACTGTTCGCCACCGGGCGGGCGGCGTCACGCAGATCCGGCGGAAGGCTCGTCACACAACCCGCGGGGCACTACGTTCACGCCTCATGACCATTTTTCAGCGCATACTCGTCGTCTACCTCTTCCTCCAGGGCGTCCAGGGCGTCGTAGTCGCCGCCATGACACCGATGGACGAGCCGACCGTGGCGGTGGGCGAACTCGTCGTCGCGGCGGCCGTCACCGCGGCCGCGTACATCATCGTCAAGGCGGGCAGACGCCGGAAGGCGTGCCAGTGCGGCGCGCATCTGCGGTAGCGCGACGGCCCCGCCGGCTCCGCGGACCGGACGGCGGCCGGACGGCGGCCGGACGGCGGCCGGACGGCGGCCGGCCGCTCCGGATCACCAGAACCGCGGGCCCGCCGGGGGGGGGCGGAGCCGTACCGGCCGGTTCAGCGGTGTTCGACGGTCACCTTGCCCCCGCCGCTCTTCGCTCCGCCGCCGTCTCCGCCCCCGGGGTCCTGCCTTGGCCAGACCAGATAGGTCAGGGTGATGACACCGTGGATACCGGCGATCTTCCACGACTGGTACATCCAGCTCTCCAGCGAACCGCTGCGGCTCGCGTCGTCCACGTACCAGATCGCGAGCCAGAGCAGCCCCGACGCGACCGCCGCGCCCACCACCGTGCCGAGCCAGACCTTGATCTCGTACCGGCCGCGCGCCACGCCGTACCGCGGCGGCTTCACCGGCGGCGGCCCGCCCCCGAAGCGGTGGGCCGCATGGCCGTCGAGCCACTTGACCGTGCGGTGGCCGTGGCCGACCGTGTAGCCGATGTAGAGCGCGGCCAGGCCGTGCGCCCAGCCCGGCTGCGCCCCGTTCCGCAGGTCGATCGCCGTCGCGGCCAGCAGTACGACCTCCAGCAGGGGCTCGCACAGCAGCAGGCCCAAGCCCAGACGCGGCATCCTCAGCAGATAGCGCGCCGCGAGCCCCGCCGCCAGCAGCACCCAGAATCCGACCTCGCAGATCACGATCAACGCGACGATCACAGCGGTCTCCTCTCACCGCTTCCAGCTTCCCGGCCGCCGGACCGCCGCTCGTCGTCGCCGGAGACGATTCGCGGTGCATCTTTCGATGTAGCGGCGGCTCACTCCGCCCGGTGAGGCGGTGGCGGGCCGTCTCCCTGTTTGATGGTGTGGTGATGCTTCCCCGCCCCCACCGCGACGACGTGTTCATCGCCGCCGTCGGACTGCTCGGCGGCTTGCTGCTGTGGTCACTCGGGCTCTACGTGCAGGGGAGCCGGCAGGTGCTGCCCGCCTGGGCGACGCTGGTGCCGTTGACGGTGATCTGCGTCCAGACGGCGTTCCGCCGGGTTCTGCCGATGACCGGTCTGCTGATCGGCACGCTCGCGCTGGTCGCCGATCAGTTCACGGTCGGCAATCTCGCCACGGTCGTGCTGTTCACGGATGTCGTGTACGTATCAGTGGTCTACGGGCCGCCCGCGGCGGCACGCCGGATCCCGGTGATCACGGGGCTGTTCTCGGTCGCCTCGGCCGTGAGTCTGCTGGCGCTGCTGCGCGATCCGGCGGGGCTGATGCTCGGTGTGCTCATCGGTCTGATCACCTTCGCCCCGGCGACCACAGGCGCGGTCACCCGCAACCACCGGGAGGCGGCCGCGGCGGCGAAGCTGCGGGCCGAGCAGACCGCGCTGCTCGCCGAGATGGACCGGGCGCAGGCGGTGACCGCCGAGCGCTCCCGGATGGCGCGCGAACTGCACGACATGGTCGCCAACCACCTGTCCGCGATCGCGATCCACTCCACCGCCGCGCTCTCCCTCGACGATCCGGCGACCACCCGGAGCGCGCTCGAGGTCATCCGGGAGAACAGCGTCGCGGGATTGGCTGAAATGCGACGCCTGATCGGACTGCTCCGGGACAACTCCGACGACAACGCGCCGGCCGCCCGCCCCACGCTCTCGGGCCTTGAGTCGCTGGTCGCGCAGGCGCGTGCGAACGCCGTCGGCACCGGTCTGACCTTCACGTTCGACGACCGCCGCGATACGGGTCCGGCTCCGGACGGGAAGGCCGGACCGGACGGCAGAGCCAGGAGGGAGGAGAGGACCGGGCGGGACGGCGCCGTCATCCCCGCTCCCGTCGAACTCGCGGTGTACCGGATCGTCCAGGAGTCCCTGACCAACGCGCTCAAACACGCCGGACAGGGCGCGGTGGTCATCACTCTCAGCCATGCCGCGGGCCGGCATCTGACGGTCACCGTCACCAGCCCGTTCGGCTCCCGGCCCGGCCCCCGCGCGCCCGGCTCCGGGGCCGGTCTGGTCGGCATGCGCGAGCGGGTGGTCCTGCTGGACGGAGAGTTCGAGGCGGGCCCGGCCGAGGGAGCGCCCGACGGTCCGGAGAAGATCTGGCGCGTACGGGCGGTGCTGCCCGTACGGGACGACAAGGAACCAGAGGCATGAGCAAGGAACCAGCGGCATGACCAAGGAGCCATCGGCATGATCCAGGAAGCGCCCCGCGCCGACGATCCGGGCGAACCGCGGCGCGTACGCGTCCTGGTGGCGGAGGACCAGAGCGCGGTACGCGCCGGACTGGTCCTCATCCTCCGCAGCGCACCGGACATCGAGGTCGTCGGCGAGGCCGTGGACGGCGAGGACGCCGTCCTGCTGGCCCGTGAACTCCGCCCCGATCTCGTGCTGATGGACATTCAGATGCCACGGCTGGACGGGGTTTCGGCGACCCGTCAGATCGTCTCCGAACAGCTTTCGGACGTGCTGATCCTCACCACCTTCGATCTGGACGAGTACGTCTTCGGCTCGCTGCGGGCGGGAGCCGCGGGCTTTCTCCTGAAGAACACCGACGCCGGGGATCTGCTGGAAGCGGTACGCACGGTGGCGCGCGGCGAAGGGCTGATCGCCCCGGCCGTGACCCGTCGGCTGATCGCCGAGTTCGCGTCGCCCCGGCCGGTGCGCTCCCCCGACGCACCCGATCCCACGATGCTCGACGTCCTCACCCGGCGCGAGCGCGAGGTGCTCTCCTGTCTGGGCGAGGGGATGTCGAACGCGGAGATCGCCGTCCGGCTGCGGATGGCGGAGGCGACGGTGAAGACGCATGTCAGCCGTCTGCTGGGGAAGCTGGAGTTGCGCAGCAGGGTCCAAGCCGCCGTGCTGGCACAGGAGTTGGGCATCTGATCCGAGCCTCCCTCGGCCCTTCCATCATCCTTTGACGTAAGTGGTCCAGACCTATTGACGATTGGTCCAGACCTTCCTACTCTCACCGCTACACACGCTGCGGTGAGCCACGCAGAGTGCGGTGCACGGTCCTACCCCACTGTCCGGACCTTCACAAGGAGCACCCGTGAGCACTCAACCCCCACCAATGCACGGCTTCAGATCAAAAGTCACCAGAAGATCGAAGATCATCGCGATCCTCACCGCCCTGGTCGTCCCGCTGGCCGCCATGGTCGCACTGGCCACACCCGCCCAGGCGGCGACCTCGGCCACAGCGACCTTCACCAGGGGCTCCGACTGGGGCACCGGCTTCGACGGCAAGTGGACGATCAAGAACACCGGCGACACCACGATCAGCACGTGGAACCTCGAGTGGGACTTCCCCACCGGCACACGGGTCCTCTCCGCCTGGGACGCGGACGTGACCAACGTCGGCAACCGGTGGACGGCCAAGAACAAGTCATGGGCGAGCCCGCTGCCTCCGGGTGGCACGGTCACCTTCGGCTTCAACGGCCAGGGTCCGGGCTCCCCGTCCAACTGCCTGCTCAACAACGCCACCTGTGACGGCGGTCCGCCCGGAGACCTCCCGCCCGGCCCGCCCGGCACCCCGGTGGCCAGCGGCATCACCGAGACCCAGGCGACGCTGACCTGGACCCCCGCGGAAGACGACAAGGGCATCCAGAACTACGACGTCATCCGCGACGGCTCCGTGGTCGCCACGGTCACCGGCACCACGTACACCAACACCGGCCTCACCAAGGCCACCGACTACGTGTACACGATCAGGGCGCGCGACACCGCCAACCAGCTCGGCAAGGAGAGCGGCGCGACACCCGTCCGCACTCTGGGCGTCATCGACCCCGGCGCCAAGATCAAGATGGGGTACTTCACCAACTGGGGCGTCTACGGCCGCCAGTACTTCGTGAAGAACCTGGTCACCTCCGGCAGCGCGGCGAAGATCACCCACATCAACTACGCCTTCGGCAACGTCCAGGGCGGCCGCTGCACCATCGGTGACTCGTGGTCCGACTACGAGATGGCGTACACCGCCGACAAGTCCGTCGACGGCGTCGCCGACACCTGGGACCAGCCGCTGCGCGGCAGCTTCAACCAGCTCCGCAAGCTGAAGAAGCAGTTCCCGCACATCAAGATCCTCTACTCCTTCGGCGGCTGGACCTGGTCCGGCGGCTTCACCCAGGCCATGCAGAACCCGGCGGCCTTCGCCCAGTCCTGCTACGACCTGGTCGAGGACCCTCGGTGGGCCGATGTGTTCGATGGCATCGACTTGGACTGGGAGTACCCGAACGCCTGTGGACTGACCTGCGACAGCAGCGGCCCCGCCGTGATGAAGACCATGGCGCAGGCATTCCGCACGAAGTTCGGCCCGAACTACCTGGTCACCGCCGCCGTCACCGCGGATGCGTCGGCCGGGGGCAAGATCGACGCCGCGGACTACGGTGGCGCGGCACAGTACCTCGACTGGTACAACGTGATGACGTACGACTTCTTCGGCGCCTGGGCGGCGCAGGGCCCGACGGCCCCGCACTCGCCTCTCAACTCGTACACCGGCATCCCGCAGGCGGGCTTCAACTCGGCCGATGCGATCGCCAAGTACAAGGCGAAGGGTGTGCCGGCGAACAAGCTGCTCCTCGGCATCGGGTTCTACGGTCGCGGCTGGACCGGAGTGACCCAGGCCACGCCAGGAGGCACCGCCACCGGCGCGGCCCCGGGCACCTATGAAGCGGGCTTCGAGGACTACAAGGTCCTCAAGAACACCTGCCCGGCCACCGGCACCATCGGTGGCACCGCCTACGCCAAGTGCGGCAGCAACTGGTGGGGCTACGACACCCCGGCGACCATCGGCACCAAGATGAGCTGGGCGAAGAGCCAGAACCTCAGAGGCGCGTTCTTCTGGGAGTTCAGCGGCGACACCAGCAACGGTGAGCTGGTCGGCGCGGTCAGCAACGGACTCCAGTAGTCGACCGGAGTCACGACTGATCACCGATAGGTGAAGCGGCCGGGGAGAACCTTCTCCCCGGCCGCTTTCGCGTGCCCGCGCGCCCTCGCCGCGCCGCGCCGTACGTTCCCGCGCGCCCGGTGCCTCGCCGGGTCTCGCGCGGTCCGCAGAGCGGCGACAGCCCTCCGCCGTATCTCCGGAGCGCGGCGGGACCGGTCGCCCTCCTCCCGTACGCGGGGAACAGGCCCGGACAGCACGCCAGGGCCCGGAACGGCACGACAGACCCGACAGACACGCGGAGGAAGCGGTGCTCAGCGGATGGCAGGGGGGCGGACGGAGGGGAGCGGACGGCCGGACCCCCTAGAGGCGACGCACGGCAGGCGGCACGCAGCCCTACGCCACGTTCACCCGCTGGCCGGGCGGCGCGGCCTCCAGCCAGGCCAGGAAGCCCGTCAGCGCGTCCTCGCTCATCGCCAGCTCCAGGCGGGTCCCCTGGTGGAGACAGCCGAGCACGACCGCGTCGGAGAGCAGCGCCAGCTCCTCCTCGCCCTCGGGCGTACGGCGGGCGACGACCTCGATCGACGAGCGTTCCAGAATCCGGCGGGGCCTCGGAGCGTACGAGAAAACACGGAACCACATGATCCGGTCACCGCTGTAGCGGGCCACCCCGTACACCCAGCCCTTGCCGGCGGGGACGTCGGCCTCCTCCGGGACGTTCCACCGGAGGGAGCAGTCGAAGGTGCCACCGGAGCGCTGGATCAGCCGACGGCGAAGACCGAAGACGAACAGCCCGAGCGCCACCAGTGCGACGACGACCAGAACGCCCACCAGCACAGCGAGGAACATCTTCACCGACCTCCTCGCATCGTCCTCGTACCGAATCGCGATCCCATATGCACCTGCACTGCCTCAGCCGCGGCACGGTCTGGAGGATTCCAAACCGGGCCGCGGCTGAGGGTTACGACTGTCGGCGGGGCGCTCAGCGCACCGCCACCGCGCGCAGCCGTACATCGGCACGCCGCTCCGCGGCGGCGTCCGAGTCCGACTTGGCACGCTCCAGCGCACGCTCGGCGCGCTGGGCATCGATCTCGTCAGCCAGCTCGGCGATCTCCGCCAGCAGCGACAGCTTGTTGTCGGCGAAGGAGATGAATCCGCCGTGCACGGCGGCGACGACCGTTCCGGCCCCTTCGGGGGAGCTGGTACGGATGGTCACCGGGCCCGACTCCAGCACACCGAGCAGCGGCTGGTGACCGGGCATGACGCCGATGTCGCCGGACGTGGTGCGCGCGACGACCAGGGTGGCCTCGCCGGACCAGACCTGGCGGTCAGCGGCGACCAGCTCGACATGCAGCTCTGCAGCCAAGGGTGGCTCCTCGGGTCACCACCCGGCGGTTCCGCCGGGTGTTGGGTCATAAGTCTAGTGGGGCCGCGGAGCGCGAAACGCCCGACCCCGGTCCGGCCGGAGGCCGGGTGGGCGTATGGCAGAGGGGCGGGACGGGCCCGCCCCCCTGTCACACGACCGGTCATACGGTGGACGTCTAGGAGACGCCCAGCTCCTTGGCGTTGGCCTTGAGGTCCTCGATGCCACCGCACATGAAGAACGCCTGCTCGGGGAAGTGGTCGTACTCACCGTCGCAGATCGCGTTGAACGCGGCGATCGACTCGTCGAGCGGCACGTCCGAGCCGTCCACGCCGGTGAACTGCTTGGCGACGTGGGTGTTCTGCGACAGGAAGCGCTCCACGCGACGGGCGCGGTGGACGGCGAGCTTGTCCTCTTCGCCCAGCTCGTCGATACCGAGGATCGCGATGATGTCCTGGAGGTCCTTGTACTTCTGCAGGATCCCCTTGACGCGCGTGGCGGCGTCGTAGTGCTCCTGCGCGATGTAGCGCGGGTCCAGGATGCGGGACGTGGAGTCCAGCGGGTCCACGGCCGGGTAGATGCCCTTCTCGGAGATCGGACGGGAGAGAACCGTCGTCGCGTCGAGGTGGGCGAACGTGGTGGCCGGGGCCGGGTCGGTCAGGTCGTCCGCGGGGACGTAGATCGCCTGCATCGAGGTGATCGAGTGACCGCGCGTCGACGTGATGCGCTCCTGGAGGAGACCCATCTCGTCGGCCAGGTTCGGCTGGTAACCCACCGCGGACGGCATACGGCCGAGCAGGGTGGACACCTCGGAGCCGGCCTGGGTGTACCGGAAGATGTTGTCGATGAAGAAGAGAACATCCTGCTTCTGCACATCGCGGAAGTACTCCGCCATGGTCAGACCGGCGAGCGCGACGCGGAGACGGGTGCCCGGGGGCTCGTCCATCTGGCCGAAGACCAGCGCGGTCTTGTCGATGACGCCCGACTCGCTCATCTCGTCGATGAGGTCGTTGCCCTCACGGGTACGCTCACCGACGCCCGCGAACACCGACACACCGTCGTGGTTGTTGGCGACGCGGTAGATCATTTCCTGGATCAGCACGGTCTTGCCGACACCGGCGCCACCGAAGAGACCGATCTTTCCACCCTTGACGTACGGGGTGAGCAGGTCGATGACCTTGATGCCCGTCTCGAACATCTCGGTCTTGGACTCGAGCTGGTCGAAGCTGGGGGCCTTGCGGTGGATCGGCCAGCGGTCGGTGACCTCGGCGTTCGCCTCGGGCACGTTGAGAACCTCGCCGAGGGTGTTGAACACCTTGCCCTTGGTGAAGTCGCCGACGGGCACGGTGATGCCCGTGCCCGTGTCGGTCACCGGGGCCTGGCGGACCAGACCGTCGGTAGGCTGCATCGAGATGGCCCGGACCACGCCTTCACCGAGGTGCTGCGCGACCTCGAGGGTCAGGGTCTTCAGCTCACCGTCGGCGGCCGGGTCGGCCACCTCGACGGTCAGCGCGTTGTAGATCTCCGGCATCGCGTCGACGGGGAATTCCACGTCGACGACCGGGCCGATGACCCGGGCGACGCGGCCCGTGGCAACGGCCGACGCCGCGTTAACGGTTGATGTCGTCACTTACTTGTCACTCCCCGCGGTCGCGTCGGCCAGGGCACTGGCTCCACCGACGATCTCGCTGATTTCCTGGGTGATTTCGGCCTGGCGGGCCGCGTTGGCAAGCCGGGAGAGGCTCTTGATCAGCTCTCCGGCGTTGTCGGTCGCCGACTTCATCGCGCGGCGGGTGGCGGCGTGCTTGGAGGCCGCCGCCTGGAGCAGCGCGTTGTAGATCCGGCTCTCGACATAGCGCGGCAGCAGGGCGTCGAGGACGTCCTCCGCCGACGGCTCGAAGTCGAACAGGGGCAGGATCTCGCCCTTGGTCCCGCCTTCTTCCGCGGCCGCCTCGAGGCTGAGGGGCAGCATCCGGTTCGCGACCGGGTTCTGCGTCAGCATCGAGATGAACTCGGTGAAGACGATATGCAGCTCGTCGACGCCGCCCTCGGCCGTGTCCTTGCGGACGGCCTCGATCAGCGGACCCGCGACCCTCTTGGCGTCCGCGTAGGTCGGGCTGTCGGTGAAGCCGGTCCACGAATCCGTGACCTTGCGCTCACGGAAGCCGTAGTACGAGACTCCCTTGCGGCCGACGATGTAGCTGTCGACCTCCTTGCCCTCGCTCCGGAGGCGCTCCGAGAGCTGCTCCGCCGCCTTGATGGCGTTCGAGGAGTAGCCGCCGGCCAGACCGCGGTCGCTCGTGATGAGCAGGACCGCGGCACGGACCGGGTTCTCCGCCTCGGTGGTGAGGGCGTGGTTCGTGTTCGACCCGGTCGCCACCGCCGTCACAGCGCGGGTGAGCTCGGTCGCGTACGGAGTGGAGGCCGCCACCTGGCGCTGCGCCTTGACGATGCGCGAGGCGGCGATCATCTCCATCGCCTTGGTGATCTTCTTGGTCGCGGTGACGGATTTGATGCGACGCTTGTAGACCCGGAGCTGGGCTCCCATGAGTCAGGTCCCTTCCGTCGTCACTTGCCCGTGCTGACCGGCGCGTCTTCGCCCAGAAGCTTGCCGTCCGAGGTCTCGAACTGACGCTTGAAGGCGGCGATCGCGTCGCCGACGGACTGAATGGTGTCGTCCGACATCTTCGCGCCCTCGGCGATGCTGCTCAGCAGCTCCTTGCGCTCACGGCGCAGGTGCTCCAGCAGCTCGGCCTCGAAGCGGCGGATGTCCTCGACGGGGACGTCGTCCATCTTGCCGGTGGTGCCGGCCCAGATGGAGACGACCTGCTCCTCGATGGGCATCGGCTGGTACTGGGCCTGCTTCAGCAGCTCGACCATGCGCTTGCCGCGCTCCATCTGCGCCTTGGAGGCCGCGTCCAGGTCGGAACCGAAGGCGGCGAACGCCTCCAGCTCACGGAACTGGGCGAGGTCCACGCGCAGTCGGCCGGAGACCTGCCGCATGGCCTTGTGCTGGGCGGAGCCACCGACTCGGGAGACGGAGATACCGACGTTCAGAGCCGGGCGCTGACCTGCGTTGAACAGGTCGGACTCCAGGAAGCACTGTCCGTCGGTGATGGAGATGACGTTGGTCGGGATGAACGCCGAGACGTCGTTGGCCTTGGTCTCCACGATCGGAAGACCGGTCATCGAACCGGCGCCCAGGTCGTCGGAGAGCTTGGCGCAGCGCTCCAGCAGACGCGAGTGCAGGTAGAAGACGTCACCGGGGTACGCCTCACGGCCCGGCGGGCGGCGCAGCAGCAGCGAGACGGCGCGGTAGGCGTCGGCCTGCTTCGACAGGTCGTCGAAGATGATCAGGACGTGCTTGCCCTGGTACATCCAGTGCTGACCGATGGCCGAGCCGGTGTAGGGCGCCAGGTACTTGAAGCCGGCCGGGTCGGACGCCGGGGCGGCGACGATGGTCGTGTACTCCAGGGCGCCGGCCTCCTCCAGCGCGCCGCGCACGGACGCGACGGTGGAGCCCTTCTGGCCGATGGCGACGTAGATGCAGCGCACCTGCTTGTTGACGTCGCCGGAGCGCCAGTTGTCGCGCTGGTTGATGATCGTGTCGACGGCCAGGGCGGTCTTGCCGGTCTGGCGGTCGCCGATGATCAGCTGACGCTGGCCGCGGCCGATCGGCACCATGGCGTCGACGGCCTTGTAGCCGGTCTGCATGGGCTCATGCACCGACTTACGGATCATGACGCCGGGGGCCTGCAGTTCGAGGGCGCGGCGGCCCTCGGTCTCGATCTCGCCGAGGCCGTCGATCGGGTTGCCGAGCGGGTCGACGACGCGACCCAGGTAGCCCTCGCCGACGGCTACGGACAGGACCTCACCGGTACGGGTGACCGGCTGGCCTTCCTCGATGCCGCTGAACTCGCCGAGGACGACCGCACCGATCTCGCGCTCCTCCAGGTTGAGGGCGAGGCCGAGGGTTCCGTCCTCGAACTTCAGCAGTTCGTTCGCCATGGCCGAGGGAAGTCCCTCGACCTTCGCGATGCCGTCGCCGGCCACGCTGACCGTACCGACCTCCTCGCGCGAGGCCGCGTCCGGCTTGTACGACTGGACAAAGTTCTCCAGCGCGTCCCGGATCTCCTCCGGCCGGATCGTGAGCTCCGCCATCTGGGTTCCCTGCTCTCCTTGTTGGGCCCGAAGTTTCTCAATGGGGTCTGGGGGCGACCCCCAGGAATCTTCTGCAATTTCTGCACGGCCCAACCGGGCCGCTGTCACTGCTTGTGGTGCCGTGTTCAGTTGGTGGCGGCCGTCAGCCGGCCATCCTGCGGGTCGCCTCGTCGAGACGGTCCGCGATGGTGCCGTTGATGACCTCGTCGCCGACCCGCACCGAGATCCCGCCGAGGACCTCGGGGTCCACGTCCAGGTTCAGGTGCATCGCCCGGCCGTACAGCTTCGCGAGCGCCGCACCGAGGCGCTGCTTCTGCTGATCGGTGAGCGGTACCGCCGAGGTGACCACCGCCACCGTCCGGTCCCGGCGCGCCGCGGCGAGCTTGGACAGGGATTCGAGTCCTTGTTCCAGGCTACGTCCCCGGGGCGCGGTAACAAGACGGACGACCAGTCGCTCGGTGGCCGGATTCGCCCGGCCGCCCAGCAGGCCGCGGAGCAGCTCGCCCTTGGCGGCGGTCGTCGCGGACTTGTCGGTCAGCGCGGCCCGCAGCGCGGGGTTGGAGTCGACGATCCGGCCGAATCGGAACAGCTCGTCCTCGACGTCGTCGAGCGCGCCCGACTTCTGGGCCGCGGTGAGGTCTGCGACGGCCGCCATCTCCTCGGCCGCGTCGACCAGGTCGCGCGAGCGCGACCAGCGGGAGCGGACCATTCCGGCGACGAGGTCGACGGTCTCGCCGCCCACCTGTCCGCGCAGCAGCCGCCCGGCCAGTTCGGCCTTGCCGTCGGCACCCTGCGCCGGGTCGGTCAGGACCCGACGCAGCGAGACCTCGCGGTCGAGCAGAGCAGTGACGGAGGCCAGCTCCGCGGCGAGCTTCGCCGCGTCGACGGACGTGTTGTCCGTCAGCGCGTCGAGGGACTCCCGTGCGGCGGCCAGCGCCTCGCGGCTCGCTCCGTTCACCGGATGACCTCGGCCTTCGACGTGCTGCCTTCGAGCTCGTCGAGGAAGCGGTCGATCGTCCGGCTCTGACGGGCGTGGTCCTCGAGGGACTCGCCCACGAGCTTGCCGGCCAGGTCGGTGGCGAGCTTGCCCACGTCCTGGCGGAGCGCGGCGGACGCCGCCTTCCGGTCGGCCTCGATCTGGGCGTGACCGGCGGCGATGATCTCCTCGCGCTGGCGCTGGCCCTCGGCCCGCATCTCCTGGATGATCACGGTGCCCTGCTCGGTCGCCTCCTGGCGCAGCCGAGCGGCTTCGTGACGGGCCTCGGCGAGCTGGGCCTTGTACTGCTCCAGTACGCTCTCGGCCTCGCTCTTCGCCGCGTCGGCCTTCTCGATGCCGCCCTCGATGGCCTCCCTGCGCTGTTCCAGAACCTTGTTGATGTTCGGGAGGAGCTTCTTGGCAAGGAAGAAGAAGACGATGGCGAAAGCGATCAGGCCGATGACGAGCTCGTCGGGATGCGGGATGAGCGGAGGCTGTTCCTCCCCCGCTGCCGCGATATTGAACAGAGCGCTCACATCAGTGCCTTCCGTGAATAAGTGTGGGCTGTCCGGTCGCCGTCTTAGTAGACGAAGCCCATGACGATGCCGATGAGGGCGAGCGCCTCACAGAAGGCGAAACCCATGATCTGGTTGGTACGGATCAGACCGGCGGCCTCGGGCTGCCGGGCGAGGGCCTGGGTGCCGTTACCGAAGATGATGCCAACACCGACGCCGGGGCCGATCGCGGCGAGACCGTATCCGATGGAGGCGACATTTCCTTCGACGGCGGCGAGGGTCTGGAGAGCGGACATGCCGGTTCTTCCTTCTCTTTCAAGGACCCGGTGGGGGTTGGCCACCGGACGTCTGGGTGTGGGTGTGGTACGGAGGCTTGAGGCTCAGTGGTGCTCGGCGAGCGCGCCCTGGATGTAGCTGGAGGCCAGGAGGACGAACACGTACGCCTGGACGGCCTGGATGAACAGCTCGAAGACGATCATGGCCATCACGAGGATGAACGAGGTGCCGGCGTACAGAATGCCGATGCCGTTCAGCAGGTAGTAGGTCGCGAGGGAGAACATCACGATCAGGAGGTGGCCGGCGAACATGTTCGCGAACAGCCGCACCGCGTGGGTGAAGGGGCGGATCAGGAGGTTCGAGAAGAACTCCAGCACGACGACCAGCGGAAGGATCGGCCCGAGTTCCTTGTTGTAGCCGGTGATGTTCTTCCAGCCGCCCACGAAGCCGTGCTTCTTGAAGGTGATGCTGAGCCACACGATGTACACGATGATCGCGAGCACCGCCGGGTAGGCGATCAGCGAGGTCACCGGGAACTGGGCGATCGGGATGATCGACCACAGGTTCATGATCCAGATGAAGAAGAAGAGCGACACCATCAGCGGGACGTACTTCTCGCCGTCCTTCTTGCCGATGATCTCGTAGACCACACCGCGGCGGACGAAGTCGTAACCCGCCTCGCCGACGAGCTGGAGCTTGCCCGGCACCACCTTGGGCTTGTTGAAGGCCGCCCAGAAGAACCCGACGACGACGAGCGTGCTCGTGAAGGCGAGCAGCATGGGCTTGTCGAATTCGAAGCCGCCCACCGTGAAGAGGGGCTCGTACATGAAGGTGTGGAGGCCGGGGGCGGGGAATCCACATTTGGTGTCAGAGAAGATCTGACAGTCCGCCTCAAAGGCGAGCATCTGGGCTTCAGCACTCACCGCGGGCTCCTTCAGCGTGGCGCATAGGTACGGCAACCTCGTGGTGTCGGCGCGGCGCGCGGCCGCAGTTCGGCACGGGACTGGTGTAACGGGTGTGGGGGCGGCGGACGGGCAGCGAGCCGCGCGGATGAGCGGGCGTCAGCTCAGATGCCCGCGCCCGCAATGCCGCAGTTGGCACCGGACGATAGCAGGAACATGAAAGGCAATTTATTCCGCCCCTACCTTTCACGTCGGCGAACCCGCCCTCCGGGGCTCGTCACCCTTCGCGCTCTCGGGATCCACGTAAAGGATCTTGGCCTTCATGTAGGCACGGGCCTGTGCGGCGACCCAGACGAGGGTCGTGGCCAGCAGCGAGAGGGCGAAGACCTTCGAGTCGAAGAGGGTGGTGTCCTTGAAGGCCGCCATGAAGATGAACAGCAGCAGCAACTGGGCCGTGTAGAGCATCAGCCCCATGGCCTGGAACAGGTGCGGGAGCGACTTCGCCGTCCGCTGGAGGACGACCAGCCCGATCCCCATGAAGAGGATCACCACCAGGGTGCCGACCGTCGCCCCGAGCGCACCCTTGCCACCGGCGAAACCCGCGCCGACAGCGACGGCGACGACGCCGGCTGCGGCTGTGGGTACGGCGGTGTGAATCAGGGTGCGCGCGTCGTTGGACGGCATGGCGGCAGCTCCGCTTGCTGGTGGGGGCAGTGGTGTCGTCATGGACGAGCGTAATCCGGATCCGAGTTGGGTCCTCGGGGCCAACAGACCGTCGCACTACGGTCTTTCGGCTCTGTCGCCGGTTCTCGTGAACGGTATCACAAACTATTTGAAGAGGTCTTTACCCAGGGGTGTGCCAACTATCACACATGAGGGCCAACGTGCGCGTGTGTGCACGAAAGGGCAGCGATTCGTCTGGTATTGCGCTGGTATCGCGCTGGTATCGCAACGGAGAACGGGGGTCGTCAGCCCGGCGTTCCGGCCTTCCTGCGGTCCGACAAACGTGAACGCGCACCGAGCGCGGTGGCTCCGTTGACACCCGCGGGGACCCGCATCGGCTCCCGTTCCGACTCCTGGAGCGGGGAGAGCGCCGCGTCCTCGGAGACCGGTCCGTGCGCGGCCTGGGGCGCCGGTTCCGGCGGGGTCGGCCGGCGCTTGCGACGGCGGTACCGCGGCGGTACGAACGCCTCGGCCCAGCGGGGTGCGCGCGGGGTGAAGCGCGGTAGGAGCAGCAGCACCAGCCCGACCGCGCTGAGCCCGACGATCATCATCACGATCCAGAGCGACGTCGAGTGCACCGAGTACCCGACGACCCCGAAGGCGATCAGCGCCGACCAGAAGTACATGATCAGGACCGCGCGGCTGTGCGAGTGCCCGACCTCCAGCAGCCGGTGGTGCAGATGGCCGCGGTCGGCGGCGAACGGCGACTGCCCGTTCCATGTCCGGCGCACGATCGCCAGCACCAGGTCGGCGACCGGGATCGCGATGATCGTCAGCGGCAGCAGCAGCGGAATGAAGACCGGCAGCGCGGCGTGGGTGGCCTCACGCGTACCGCCCTCGAAGATCTTCAGGGCGTCCGGGTCCACCTGTCCGGTCACCGAGATCGCGGCGGCGGCGAGCACCAGACCGATCAGCATCGACCCCGAGTCGCCCATGAAGATCCGCGCGGGATGCATGTTGTGCGGCAGGAAGCCCAGGCACATGCCCATCAGGATCGCGGTGAACAGGGTCGCGGGAGCGGCGGCCTCGATCGTGTACCCGAACCAGATCCGGTACGAGTACAGGAAGAACGCGGCGGCGGCGATGCACACCATGCCCGCGGCCAGACCGTCCAGACCGTCCACGAAGTTGACCGCGTTGATGGTGATCACCACGAGGGCCACGGTGAGCAGGGTGCCCTGCCAGGAGGTCAGCGAGACCGTGCCGACGCCGGGGACGGGGATCCACAGGATCGTCAGTCCCTGCATGACCATGACGCCCGCGGCGATCATCTGGCCGCCGAGCTTGATCAGGGCGTCGATCTCGAACTTGTCGTCCAGGACGCCGATGATCCAGATCAGGGCCGCGCCGGAGAGGAGCGCCCGCGGCTCGTTCGACAGCTCGAAGACGCTGTTCAGATTCTGCAGATGGTCGGCGACCAGCAGTCCCGCGCAGAGCCCGAAGAACATGGCGATGCCACCGAGTCGCGGTGTCGGTTCTCGGTGTACGTCACGGGCGCGGATCTCCGGCATCGCTCCGGTCGCGATGGCGAACTTGCGCACCGGACCCGTCAGCAGATAGGTCACCGCGGCCGTGACACAGAGCGTCAGGAGATAATCACGCACGGGCTGCCCCAGAATTCGCCGGCCATCTCAGCCCCACACCCTAGCCGTGGTGGCCCCATGGGTGAGGACATCCGGAAGCCGATGACGGTTGCGCACGCCCCCGGCTAACCCGGATACGGAGGAAATCTACCTGCCAGCTCCGTCACTTCCGCAGCGACCGTCGCCCGCGTCACCGCGGCATCACCCTCCTCGCGGATCGCGGCGGTGAACAGTGCGGCGATCCGTTCCATCTCCGGTTCGCCCATGCCCTGGGTGGTCAGGGCGGCGGTTCCCAGCCGGATGCCGCGTCCGTCCCCGTACGGCAGGGCGCAGGTGTCGAGGACCAGCCCCGCCGCGGCGAGACGGCCGCGCGCGGTCTTGCCGTCCACACCGAGCGGGGCGGGATCCGCGCTGATCAGATGGGTGTCGGTGCCGTCGGTGAGCACCGCGAAGCCCTCGGCGGCCAGGCCGTCGGCGAGGACGCGGGCATTGGCGACGACGTGATGGGCGTATGCCGTGAACGCCGGTGTGTCCGCCTCGCCGAAGGCGACCGCTTTGGCCGCGATGGTGTGCATCTGGGCGCCGCCCTGGGTGAACGGGAACACCGCGCGGTCGATGCGTTCCGCGAGTTCCGCCCCGCAGAGAACCATGCCGCCGCGCGGTCCGCGCAGCACTTTGTGGGTTGTGGCGCACACCACATCCGCGTACGGGACCGGGCTGGGGGCCGCTCCGCCCGCGATCAGCCCCATCGGATGGGCCGCGTCCGCGATCAGATACGCGCCGACCTCGTCCGCGATCTCCCTGAAGAGCGCGTAGTCCGGGTGGCGGGGGTAGGAGATCGAACCGCACACGATCGCCTTGGGCCGGCGCCGATGGGCGAGGGCGCGGACCTGGTCGTAGTCGATGAGTCCGGTCTCGGCGTCGACGCCGTAGCCGACGAAGTCGAACCAGCGGCCGGAGAAGTTCGCGGGTGAGCCATGGGTGAGATGACCGCCGTACGAGAGCCCCATCGCGAGCACGGTGTCGCCCGGCTTGAGCAGCGCCGCGTAGGCCGCGAGGACGGCGGACGATCCGGAGTGCGGCTGCACATTGGCGTGCTCGGCCCCGAACAGGGTCTTCGCCCGGTCCACGGCGATCCGCTCGGCGGCGTCCGCGAACTCGCATCCACCGTGGTGGCGGGCGCCCGGATAGCCCTCGGCGTACTTGTTCGCCAGCGGCGAGCCGAGTGCGGCGAGGACGGCGGGCGAGGTGAAGTTCTCCGCGGCGATCAGTTGCAGGGTGTGGGTCTGCCGTGCCGTCTCCCCCAGGATCACCTCGGCGACCTCGGGATCCTGCCGCCGCAGGGCGTCCAACGCGGGGCGGGCCCCGGGGCCCGTGGGGGCAGTGGGGGTGTTGGGGCCTGCGGGGGCCGCGGAAGCTGTACGGGCGGTGGGGTCCGTCGGGTCTGTGGGGGCTGCTGGGGCGGTGCGGTCTGTGGGACCTACGGGGGCCGTCGGGGCTGTGGGCATGGTGGGCTCCGTGCGCGGAGGGTCGCTGCGATTCCAATGTAGGGCGGGGGCGGGTGGGACGCCTCTGCTGTACGCGAATGCGCGGGGCGCGGTTGCGGGTGCGGGCCGGGTGGGCGAGCCCCGCAGCGGCTCGTACGGCCCGCCTGGACCGCAGGTCCGTTCGGCGGCACGGCTGCCCGCGGGCACCGCCTCGTACCACCCGCCCTGCCCCGGCACGGGCCCTTGTCGGGGGCGCTGCCCCCGAACCCCCGCTCCTCAAACGCCGGAGGGGCTGAAATGCACCACCGCTCGCGCCCCGACGCAGACCCCTGTCAGGGGTGCTGCCCCCGAATCCACGCTCCTCAAACGCCGGAGGTGCCGAGGTGCGCCGGAGGGACTGGAAAGCGGCAGGCAGCGCGTCCGACAACGGAGGACGACACCGCTGCGGGGGCGGGTCAGGAGTGGGAGCCGGTGGGGATGCCCGTGAGGGCCGTGAGGACCGGGTCCAGGGCCTGGTTGATCTCGTCGCCGATCGAGCGGAAGAACGTGATCGGCGCTCCGTACGGGTCGTAGACCTCGTCCGCGTCGGGGCTGGGCGCGAGCAGCCACCCCCGCAGCGCCGCCGCCGCCCTCACCAGCGCACGCGCGCGCTCGACGACCCCCTCGTCCCGCGGGTCCGGCAGCGTGGCCGGGTCTATCGCCCGTACGAGACGGGTGAACTCCTTCAGCGTGAACGTACGCAGGCCCGCCGAGTGGCCCATGGAGATGACCTGCGCCCGGTGGTCCCGTGTGGCGGTGAGGACGAGATCCGCGCGGATCACATGCTCATCGAGCAGTTCACGGCCCACGAACCCCGTCGCGTCCGCGCCGAAGTCGGCGAGGACCATCTCCGCGTTGGCCTCCATCGGCGCACCCTCGTGCCCCCACGTCCCCGCGCTCTCCACGATCAGACCGCTGGTCATCAGATCGCCGAGGCGGACGCCGAGGGCATGGCGGGTCAGCCGCTCGGTGATCGGCGAGCGGCAGACGTTGCCGGTGCTGACGTGGAGGATGCGGAAACTGTCGTCCGTGCCTATGCCACGCCCCTCAGGGGCGATCAAGGGGCCACCTCGAGGTCGGGTACGACTTTCCGCAGCTCGTCCACATCGAGCGCGCCCGCGCGCAGCAGGACCGGGACCTCGCCGGTGACGTCGACGATCGAGGACGGCACGATGCCGGGCGTAGGACCGCCGTCGAGATAGACGGAGACGGCGTCGCCGAGCATCTCCTGGGCGGCGTCGCAGTTCTCGGGCGCGGGGTACCCGGTGAGGTTCGCGGAGGACACGGCCATGGGGCCCACCTCCGTCAGCAGCTCGATGGCGACCGGGTGCAGGGGCATCCGGATCGCGACGGTGCCGCGGGTGTCCCCGAGGTCCCACTGGAGGGTCGGCTGGTGCCTGGCGACGAGGGTGAGCGCGCCCGGCCAGAACGCGTCGACGAGTTCCCACGCCTGCTCGGAGAAGTCCGTGGCGAGGCCGTGGAGGGTGTTCGGGGAGCCGATGAGGACGGGTGTGGGCATATTGCGGCCCCGGCCCTTGGCGGTCAGCAGATCGGCGACGGCCTCGGAGCTGAAGGCGTCCGCTCCGAGCCCGTACACGGTGTCGGTGGGCAGCACGACCAGCTCACCCCGGCGGACGGCGGACGCGGCCTCACGCAGGCCGGTCGTACGGTCGGTCGCGTCGTTGCAGTCGTATCGCCGGGCCATCAGGAAGCCTCTCTGTTTTCGAGCACTCGATTTTCCCCCGGCGCTCCGTCCCGGGGGACCCCCAGCGGGGTGGCGCGCCGCCGTCCGTGTGTCATGCGGGCCGTACGCCGGCGGCCCGCACCGCACACGGACGGCGGCCTCGACGGCCTGGTTGTCGGCCCCGGCGTCGTCGGCCCCGGCGGCGTCACGGTGTCGCCTTGCGCGCCGTCGCGAACCGCGGCCGCTTGTTCAGGTCCGGGTGGTCCGCGGCGTCGGCCCAGCCGGATTCCTCGTCGAAGATCCACGGGACCTGGCCGCCCTGGGTGTCGGCGTGCTCGACGACGACCAGTCCGCCGGGACGGAGCAGGCGGTGCGCGGTCCGTTCGATGCCGCGGATGGTGTCGAGGCCGTCCTCGCCGGAGAAGAGCGCCATCTCGGGGTCGTGGTCACGGGCCTCGGGGGCCACGTACTCCCATTCGGTGAGCGGGATGTACGGCGGATTGGAGATGACCAGGTCGACCTGGCCGTTCAGCTCCGGGAGCGCGGTGAGCGCGTTGCCCTGGTGGATGGTGACGCGGGAGCCCTCCGCGTTCTTCCGGGCCCAGTCCAGCGCGGACTCGGAGAGCTCCACGGCATGGACGCGCGAACGCGGAACCTCCTGCGCCATGGCGAGGGCGATGGCGCCCGATCCCGTACACAGGTCGACGATCAGCGGTTCGACGACGTCCATCGCGCGTACGGCGTCTATGGCCCAGCCGACGACGGACTCGGTCTCCGGGCGGGGCACGAAGACGCCCGGACCGACCTGGAGTTCCAGATAGCGGAAGAAGGTGCGGCCGGTGATGTGCTGGAGCGGTTCGCGGGCCTCGCGGCGGGCGACGGCCTCCCAGTAGCGGGCGTCGAAGTCCTCGTCCTTGACGTTGTGCAGCTCCCCCCGCTTCACGCCGTGCACGAACGCGGCCAGCTCCTCCGCGTCGAAGCGCGGCGACGGCACGCCCGCGTCGGCCAGCCGCTGGGTGGCCTGGGCCACCTCGGCAAGCAGCAGGTTCACTGGTCGTCCTCCACCCGGTTCGTACGGAAGGTCACATGCGCTTACTGCGCGGCGGCGAGTTTCGCGGCGGAGTCGGCGTCCACGCACGCCTGGATCATGGCGTCCAGATCGCCGTCCAGGACCTGGTCAAGGTTGTACGCCTTGAATCCGACGCGGTGGTCCGAGATGCGGTTCTCCGGGAAGTTGTAGGTACGGATCTTCTCGGAGCGGTCGACCGTGCGGACCTGGCTGCGGCGCACGTCCGCGGCCTCCTTCTCGGCCTCCTCCTGTGCCGCGGCGAGCAGCCGGGAGCGCAGGATGCGCAGGGCCTGCTCCTTGTTCTGGAGCTGGCTCTTCTCGTTCTGGCAGGAGGCGACGACACCGGTCGGGATGTGGGTGATGCGCACGGCGGAGTCGGTGGTGTTGACGGACTGGCCGCCGGGGCCCGAGGAGCGGTAGACGTCGATACGGAGGTCGTTGGGGTTGATCTCCACGTCGATCTCCTCGGCCTCGGGCGTCACCAGGACACCGGCGGCGGAGGTGTGGATACGGCCCTGGGACTCGGTCGCGGGCACCCGCTGGACGCGGTGCACCCCGCCCTCGTACTTCAGCCGGGCCCAGACGCCCTGACCGGGTTCGGTGGCACCCTGGCCGCCCTTGGTTTTCACCGCGACCTGGACGTCCTTGTAGCCGCCCAGCTCGGACTCGGTGGCGTCGATGATCTCGGTCTTCCAGCCGACGCGCTCGGCGTAGCGCAGATACATCCGCAGCAGGTCGCCGGCGAAGAGGGCGGACTCGTCGCCGCCCGCGCCCGCCTTGACCTCAAGGATGACGTCCTTGTCGTCGCTGGGGTCGCGCGGTACGAGCAGCAGCCGCAGCTTCTCGGTCAGCTCCTCGCGCTGCTGGTCCAGCTCCTTGACCTCGGCGGCGAAGTCGGGGTCCTCTGCGGCGAGTTCGCGCGCGGTCTGGATGTCCTCCCCGGTCTGCTTCCAGGAGCGGTACGTGCCCACGATGGGTGTCAGCTCGGCGTACCGCTTGCCCAGCTTGCGCGCGTTCGCCTGGTCGGCGTGGACGGCAGGGTCGGCGAGCTTCTTCTCCAGATCGGCGTGCTCGCCGATCAGTTCCTCGACCGCCTCGAACATCGGGGGCTCCTGGTTCTGAACGAAGTGACTGCGGGGACGGCGTCGTGCCTTCCCTGGGGCTGTGGCGTCAGCGGCAGGGGCCGCGCGGCCCGGACCCCCAGCGACAAAAACACCGGTCCCAGCCGCCCGGTGCAGGGGCGGCCGAGGACCGGCGCAGTCGGCTCGCTACTTCTTGGCGGAGCCGGCGGCCTTGCCGAAGCGGGCCTCGAAGCGGGCCACGCGGCCACCGGTGTCGAGGATCTTCTGCTTGCCCGTGTAGAACGGGTGGCACTCGGAGCAGACCTCGGCGCGGATGCTGCCGGTGCCGATCGTGCTGCGAGTGGTGAACGAGGCGCCACAGGTACAGCTGACCTGGGTCTCGACGTACTCGGGGTGGATGTCGCGCTTCAAGGTCTCTCCTAGTTCCGGGAGGGCGCCGGGTCGCAGGAGCGGAGTGCTCGTGCGTGAACCGGGGCCGACGTACCAGTCTGCCAGGACCGGCCGTATCTCCCAAAACCGGGGTCGGGGCGGAACTATTCCCCGGCCGTCTACGGGGTCTGCCTCGTCTGCGCGGGTACGTTGGCTCCCCGGACGGCCATCCCGGCGTCGCTCTTGTCGCCGGCGGAGTCCTTGAGCGCGGACGGAGGTATCGGGAGGTCCTGCGCGAGCGCCGTCCAGACCTGCCGGGAGGCGGCCTCGATCGGAACGACGCGGTTGGGGTCCGCCGGGTCGTACTCCACCGGCAGGGTCACCATCTCCACGTCCTCGGGACCGAGACGGCTCAGGCTCTGGGCGAAGCTCATCAGCTCCGCCACCGAGTCGAGCTGGGAGTCGGGGGTGATCGCCTGGGTGGCCGTGTCGGCGACGCCCAGGAGCTTGGTGGGGTCGGAGAGGATGCCGATGTCCTTGACCTGGCCGATGAACGCCTTCACAAACGCCTGCTGGAGCTGTATCCGTCCGAGGTCGCTGCCGTCGCCGACGCTCTTGCGGGTCCTCACCAGGCCGAGTGACTGCTCCCCGTCGAGGGTGTGGGTGCCGGGGGCGAGGTCCAGACGGCTGTCGCGGTCCTTGATCGGCTCCGTGGTGGTGACCTCCACTCCGCCGAGTTCGTCGATCAGCTTCTTGAATCCGGTGAAGTCGACCTCGATGTAGTGGTCCATGCGGATGCCGGACATCTTCTCGACGGTCCTCACCGCGCAGGCCGGCCCGCCGACCTCGTACGCCGTGTTGAACATGGCGCGCTGCTCGCCCGGGACCTTCTTGCCGTCGCTGTCGGTGCACTGCGGGCGGTCGACGAGGGTGTCGCGGGGTATGGAGACGACGCTCGCGCTCCGGTGGCCTTCGTAGACGTGGACGACCATCGCGGTGTCGGAGCGTGCGCCGCCCTCGTCCCTGCCGTATTTCGCGTTGGCTCCGGAGCGGGAGTCCGAGCCGAGGACCAGGATGTCCATCGAGCCGTTGTCGACGTTGCTGGGCCGGTCATTGCCGAGCTGGGCGTTGATGTCGATGCCGCGGAGGTTGCCGTTGAGCTTGAAGTACACATAGCCGAGTCCGGATGCGCCGATCAGCAGCAGTACGGCCACCGACCATGCGACGAAGACCGCCGCCCGGCGCCCCCTGGAGCGTCGCGGCCCACGTCGGCCGTCCCGTATCCGGCCCCCACCTCTGCTCTGCCCGGCCATGGTCTCCTCGGTTCCCGTCAGGTTGTCCGCTTCCGTGTCCGCGTGCCGTTACTCCTCTACTCCTCGCTGTCGGCCAGGTGCGGATTGTCTGCATATGTCAATCTTTGTTCCGCCACTGGAGAGACGAGCCTGCGCCGCAAAGGGTTGCATCCGGGTGTGAGAACTCCGTGAGAAAGCGGCGAGAAAGCGGCTGGGAGCGGTGCCGGACGGGGCACGGTCGAGGTGCCGTCCCCAGGCGTTCACCTGCGGTTTCGGGGGCGTACGGGGCGGTGAGAAGGGCCTTTGAACTCTCACCCGGGGCGAGTCGACTGAAGGGCCGCGCGGGTGCCGGGAGCTCCCCGTGGGGGTCCCCCCGGACGGAGTCCGGGGGAGAACCGAGCCACAAAGAGAACGGCTGTGCCCCGCCACCCTTGGGGTGGCGGGGCACAGCCGCGTACCGATCACCGCATGTCAGTCGCCGTTGGCGCCGACGGACGGAGTGGTCTTCTGGATCTGAAGCAGGAACTCGCCGTTCGACTTCGTCTTCTTCATCTTGTCCAGCAGCAGTTCGATCGCCTGCTGCTGGTCGAGCGCGTGCAGCACCCGGCGCAGCTTCCAGACGACGGCCAGCTCGTCGCTGCCGAGCAGGATCTCCTCCTTGCGGGTGCTGGACGCGTCGACGTCCACCGCCGGGAAGATGCGCTTGTCGGAGAGCTTCCGGTCGAGCTTCAGCTCCATGTTGCCGGTGCCCTTGAACTCCTCGAAGATCACCTCGTCCATGCGCGAGCCGGTGTCGACCAGCGCGGTGGCCAGGATGGTCAGCGAGCCGCCGTCCTCGATGTTGCGCGCGGCGCCGAAGAAGCGCTTCGGCGGGTAGAGCGCGGTCGAGTCGACACCACCGGACAGGATGCGTCCGGAGGCGGGGGCCGCGAGGTTGTACGCACGGCCCAGGCGGGTGATGGAGTCCAGCAGGACGACCACGTCGTGGCCCAGCTCGACGAGACGCTTGGCGCGCTCGATGGCCAGTTCGGCGACGGTGGTGTGGTCCTCGGCCGGACGGTCGAAGGTCGAGGAGATGACCTCGCCCTTGACCGACCGCTGCATGTCGGTGACCTCTTCGGGACGCTCGTCGACGAGGACGACCATCAGATGGCACTCGGGGCTGTTGACCGTGATCGCGTTGGCGATGGCCTGGAGGATCATGGTCTTGCCGGTCTTCGGCGGGGCCACGATCAGACCGCGCTGGCCCTTGCCGATCGGCGACACGAGATCGATGATCCGGGTGGTCAGCACGCCGGGGTCGGTCTCCAGACGGAGCCGGTCCTGCGGGTAGAGCGGGGTCAGCTTGTTGAACTCCGGGCGGCCACGGCCGGATTCGGCCGCCATGCCGTTCGCCGAGTCCAGCCGGACCAGCGCGTTGAACTTCTCGCGGCGCTCGCCCTCCTTCGGCTGACGGACCGCGCCGGTGACGTGGTCGCCCTTGCGCAGGCCGTTCTTGCGGACCTGGGCGAGGGAGACGTACACATCGTTCGGTCCGGGCAGGTAGCCGGACGTGCGGATGAACGCGTAGTTGTCGAGGATGTCGAGGATGCCCGCGACGGGGATCAGGACGTCGTCGTCGGCGACCTGCGGCTCGCCGCTCGCGAAGTCGTCGCGGCCACGGCGGCCGCGGCGGTCGCGGTAGCGGCCACGACGGCCACGGCGGCCACCGTCGAAGTCGTCGTCGTCCTGCTGCTGGCCGCCGCCCTGGCGCTGCTGCTGGCCGCCCTGCTGCTGGCGCTGGCCGCCCTGCTGGTCGTCGCTCTTGCCCCGGCCCCGGTCCCCGCGGTCACGGTCCCGGTCGCGGTCGCCGCGCTCGCGCTGGCGGTCACGGCGGTCGCCGCGCTGGCCCCGCTCACCGCGGTCCTTGCGGGTGTCGCCGTCCTGCGCCTGCGCGGAGGCGGCGACGGCCGACTCGGCCTTGGCGTCCGGCTGGGCCTCCGTCCTGGTGTCCTGCGCCTCGGCGGGGGCCTCGGCCTGGGCCTCGGGGCTGCCCGCCTGCGCGGTGGCGCGACGGCGGCGGCGCTCGACGGCCGGCTGGTCGTCGCTGGCCGGCTGGCCGGGGATGTCGATCTGCTGCTGGGTCACGACCTTCTCGGCCGCCGCGGGCGTGGCGTCGGCGACGGCGGACGCGTCGCCCGTGCGCGCCTTGGAGGTGGCGCGGCGCTTCGGCTTGGTCTCGGCCTCCGCGCTCTTGGCCGCCGGGGCCTTGGTCTCGGCGGCCTTGGCCGTGGCGGCTCCGCCGCCGGCCTGCGCCTCCTTGATGACCTCGATCAGCTGGCTCTTGCGCATACGCGCGGTGCCCCTGATGCCGAGGCCGGACGCGACCTGCTGCAGCTCGGCCAGGACCATGCCGTCGAGGCCGGTGCCGGAACGGCGGCGCCGTGACGTGGTGCCGGAGGCAGCACCTGCGGCGGGCGCGGAGGTGTCGACGTTGTTGTCGGCAGTCACGCCCATCAGATCGGTGGTGTCGCTCACGAAGGGTCCTTCCCTGGAGCGGGCGTCGGCCATCTGGCTCGGCGACCGGTTGTGCTGTCCGACGGCGGTCCTGGTGTGTGACCGTGCCGGGGCGGTGGTCCCCGCCGGGTCTGATACGGCGGAGAAGCAGAGATACATGCAAGTCCGGCCCGAGATCCCCCTGCTCGGCCCACTCCATGGCGGAGCGGGAGGTGTCGTGCCGGTTCCGGAGCGTGCTCGAAACTGCTCAGGCAGGCTGCTCAGGCAGTTGGGGAGGCTCCCGGAAGAATGGTGATCCCGATTCGGGACGCAAAGCTCCGAGCCACAAAGGCTTCGGTTGCAGACTTGAGGTTAACACTACCGGCTCCAACAAACATTCCCCCTCTCCTTCACCGGCAATCTTGTGTCCCCGCGAATCGCCGCGATTCCTCGAGAAGCGCGGTGATTCGCGCGGAATCCCGAGAAGTCGCCCCACTCCGAACTCGGCTCACTCGGAGATCGGCTCCCCTTCGGGCGATCCGGCTCCGGACGGCGCGACACCGGGCGGGACGAGCGGCAGCACGCTCGCGCCCACGGCGTCGAAGGCGAGACGGTTGGCCGCCCACCCCTCGCCCGCGAGCCGTGCGACCTTGTCGGCCGCACTCTCCTCGGCCAGCGCGAGCACCGTGGGGCCCGCACCGGAGATGACTGCAGGGACGCCGTCGCCGCGCAGTCGGTTGACAAGGTCCACGCTCTGCGGCATCGCCGGGGCGCGGTACTCCTGGTGGAGCCGGTCCTCCGTGGCGGGCAGCAGCAGCTCGGGACGCCTGGTCAGAGCCTCGACCAGCAAGGCGGCGCGACCGGCGTTCGCGGCGGCGTCCACATGCGGGACGGTACGCGGCAGAAGTCCGCGGGCCGTCTCGGTGAGCACCGGCTTCTCTGGTACGAAAACCACCGGAACGACGGAATCGGCGGGGTCCATCCTGATGGCGCGCGCCGCTCCCCTGTCGGTCCAGGCGAGGGTGAAGCCGCCGAGCAGACAGGCGGCGACATTGTCGGGGTGGCCCTCGATCTCGGTGGCCAGTTCCAGCAGGGCGGTGTCGTCGAGTCTGGCGTCGCCCCCTATCGTCACGGCGCGGGCGGCGACGATGCCGGCGCAGATGGCGGCCGACGACGATCCGAGGCCACGGCCGTGCGGGATGCGGTTGGCGCAGACGACCTCCAGACCGCGCGGCTGACCGCCCAGCAGGTCGAAGGCCGTACGCAGGGAGCGTACGAGGAGATGGTTCTCATCGCGGGGCAGCGTCGACGCGCCCTCGCCCGCGATGTCGATGTGCAGACCGGAGTCCGCGACCCTGACGACGACATCGTCGTACAGCCCCAGGGACAGCCCGAAGGCGTCGAAGCCGGGGCCGAGGTTGGCACTGGTGGCGGGGACGCGCACCCGTACGGCGGCGGCGCGGAACGCTGGACCGGCCATCGCTCGATGACACTCCTTGATTCTGGCTGTGTTCTGGCTACGGGGTTCTGACTGCGGGATTCGAGAGGCGGGAACACCCGTGGGCCGTAACGGCGACTACACCGCGGCATATGCGGCGGGGCGGGTTCGGTACAGCCTATCGAAGGAAAGTTCTGTGGCGACATAGGGCGCACAGGAGGCGCACGATGCGTGTCGCGAGCCTCCTGTGCCCCTACGTGCGCCGATGCCCGGCTTGGCATGCTTTCCACCGGGGTACGGGCGCGGCAGGCTTCCCTCGGCCGCACAGCGGCGCGGGCGGGGTGGGATTCCACGAGGTGGTGGGGCGGTGTCCGGCGGAATCCCCTGCGGCCCGGTCCCGGCGGGCCGGGCCGCGAATTCCGGTTCCGATTCCGGTTTCAACGGTCCTGGCGAGGGATCCGGGCCCGGCCCCCTCATTCCAGCCATGAATACATGAATATCAGTCCGGAATCCGGCTCAAACGAGAGCCCGGATCCCCTACCGGACCGACTCCGACCCGGGCTCAGGCGAAACCGAGAGCCCGGATCAGGCTCCGGCTCCGGTTCCAGATCCGGCTCAGGCTCAGGCGAGGCCGAGGTGCTCCGCCGCCGCCACCGCGTCCACCGGGACGGTGAGGGGCTGCGGCGCGCCCGCGACGGCCCAGTCCGGATCCTTGAGCCCGTTGCCGGTGACCGTGCAGACGATCCGCTGGCCGGGATCGACCTTGCCGGCCTCGGCGGCCTTCAGCAGACCGGCTACGGACGCGGCGGAGGCGGGCTCCACGAAGACGCCCTCCTGCGAGGCCAACAACCGGTAGGCGCGCAGGATCTCACGGTCCGTCACCTCGTCGATGAAGCCGCCGGACTCGTCGCGCGCGGCGAGCGCCTGCTGCCAGGAGGCGGGGTTCCCGATCCGGATCGCGGTGGCGATGGTGGAGGGGTCCTTGACGACCTCGCCCCGGACGATCGGCGCGGAGCCGGACGCCTGGAAACCCCACATCCGGGGCGTGTGAGTGGAGATCCCGTCCGCCGCGTACTCGCGGTACCCCCTCCAGTACGCCGTGATATTCCCGGCGTTGCCGACGGGGAGCACATGGATGTCGGGGGCATCGCCGAGCGCGTCGACGATTTCGAACGACGCGGTCTTCTGGCCCTCGATACGGTACGGATTGACCGAGTTGACCAGGGCCACCGGATAATTCTCGGACAAATTCCTGGCCAGATCCAGACAGTCGTCGAAGTTCCCTTCGACCTGGAGAATCCGGGAGCCGTAGACGAGCGCCTGCCCCATCTTCCCGAGCGCGATCTTCCCCTGCGGCACGAGGACCGCGCAGACCATTCCGGCGCGTACGGCATAGGCGGCGGCCGACGCGGACGTATTGCCGGTGGAGGCGCAGATGACCGCTTTCGCGCCCTCTTCCTTGGCACGGGTGATCGCCATGGTCATCCCGCGGTCCTTGAAGGAACCGGTGGGGTTCGCGCCCTCGACCTTGAGATGCACCTCGCAGCCCGTGCGCTCGGAGAGGACCTGAGCCGGGACGAGCGGCGTACCACCCTCACGGAGTGTGACGACCGGTGTCGTGTCCGTCACCGGAAGCCGGTCCCGGTACTCCTCGATGATGCCGCGCCACTGGTGGGTCATTGCTGGTTACTCCCCTTCAACACGCATGATGCTGGCGACACCGCGCACGGTGTCGAGCTGGCGCAGCGCCTCGACGGTCCCGGAGAGGGCCGCGTCCGGCGCCCGGTGGGTCACGACGACGAGCGACGCCTCGCCGTCCTTACCCTGCTGGCGGACGGTGTCGATGGACACCCCGTGCTCGGCGAAGACCGTCGCGACCTGGGCGAGGACGCCCGGCTTGTCGGCCACGTCGAGGCTGATGTGGTACCGCGTCACCACGTCGCCCATGGGGCTCACGGGCAGCTGGGTGTACGCGGACTCCCCCGGGCCCGTGGCCCCGGCGAGCTTGTTGCGGCAGACGGCGACGAGGTCGCCGAGGACCGCGGACGCGGTCGGCGCACCGCCCGCGCCCGGTCCGTAGAACATCAGCTGCCCGGCGGCCTCGGACTCGACGAAGACGGCGTTGTACGCCTCGCGGACGGAGGCGAGCGGGTGGCTGAGGGGGATCATCGCGGGGTGGACCCGCGCGGTGACGGACCGCCCGTCGGCGGCACGCTCGCAGATCGCGAGGAGCTTGACGGTGCAGCCCATGCGTTTGGCGGAGGCCATGTCGGCCGCCGTGACCTCGGTCAGACCCTCGCGGTAGACGTCGTCGAGGCGTACGCGCGTGTGGAAGGCGATTCCGGCGAGGATGGCGGCCTTGGCCGCGGCGTCGAAACCCTCGACGTCGGCGGTCGGGTCGGCCTCCGCGTATCCGAGCGCCGTGGCCTCGTCGAGCGCCTCGGAGTAGCCCGCGCCGGAGCGCTCCATCTTGTCGAGGATGAAGTTGGTCGTGCCGTTGACGATGCCGAGCACCCGGTTGACCTTGTCGCCGGCGAGGGACTCGCGCAGGGGCCTGATCAACGGGATCGCACCGGCGACGGCGGCCTCGAAGTAGAGGTCCCGGCCGTGCTGCTCGGCGGCGGCGTACAGGGTCGCGCCGTCCTCGGCGAGCAGCGCCTTGTTGGCGGAGACGACGGACGCGCCGTGCTCGAAGGCGGTGGTGATGAGCGTACGGGCGGGCTCGATGCCGCCGATGACCTCGATGACGACGTCGATGTCACCGCGTTTGACGAGGGCGGTGGCGTCGGTGGTGATGAGGGCCGGGTCGATTCCCTCCCGGACCTTCGAAGGCCGCCGGACGGCCACCCCGGCCAGTTCCACGGGTGCGCCGATCCGCGCCGCGAGGTCGTCGGCGTGCGTCGTCATGATGCGCGCCACCTCTGAGCCGACCACTCCACAGCCCAGCAGCGCCACCTTCAGCGGACGCGTACGCATCATCCGACCTCGCTTCTCTCACTTCTACGGTGTGGACCAGTCTCACTCACCGGACGGAGGTTTCTATCCCCCGTCCGGCATTCGAGACATCTATCTCAATCAACCGACGTCCAGACGCAGGAGATCTTCCTCCGTCTCACGCCGGACGATCACCCGCGCCTCGCCGTTCCTCACCGCCACGACCGGCGGCCGCAGCGCGTGGTTGTAGTTGCTGGCCATGGAGCGGCAGTACGCGCCGGTCGCGGGTACGGCGATCAGATCGCCGGGCGCGATGTCGGCGGGCAGGAACGCGTCCCTGACCACGATGTCACCGCTTTCGCAGTGCTTGCCGACGACCCTGGTCAGCATGGGAGCCGCGTCGGAGGCGCGGGAGACGAGCGAGACGCTGTACTGGGCGTCGTACAGGGCGGTGCGGATGTTGTCGGACATGCCGCCGTCGACGCTGACATAGGTCCGCAGTCCCTCCAGCGGCTTGATCGTGCCGACCTCGTACAGCGTGAAGGTCGTCGGCCCGACGATGGCGCGACCCGGCTCGACGGAGATGCGGGGGGTGCGCAGACCGGCCGCGTCACACTCGCGGGTGACGATCTCGTGCAGCGCCTTGGCGATGTGGTGCGGCTCGCTCGGATCGTCCTCCGGGGTGTACGCGATGCCGAGGCCGCCCCCGAGGTCGATCTCGGGCAGTTCGACGCCGTGCTCGTCGCGGATCCTCTTCAGCAGCCCGACGACGCGGTGCGCGGCCACCTCGAAGCCGGAGGTGTCGAAGATCTGCGAGCCGATGTGGGAGTGGATGCCGATCAGTTCCAGCCCGTCGAGGCCGAGCGCCCTTCGTACGGCCTCGGCGGCCTGCCCCCCGGCGAGCGGAATCCCGAACTTCTGGTCCTCGTGGGCGGTCGCGATGAACTCATGGGTGTGCGCCTCCACTCCGACGGTGATCCGGATCTGGACGCGCTGGCGCTTGCCGAGCCCCTGGGCGATATGGGCGACCCGCACGATCTCCTGGAACGAGTCGAGCACGATCCGGCCCACGCCCGCGCGCACGGCGCGCTCGATCTCCTCGGGCGACTTGTTGTTCCCGTGGAAGGCGATGCGCTCGGCGGGCATCCCGGCGTCGAGGGCCGTGATGAGTTCCCCTCCGGAGCAGACGTCGAGGTTGAGCCCCTCCTCGTGGAGCCACCGCACGACGGCCCTGCTGAGGAACGCCTTCCCGGCGTAGAAGACATCGGCGTCCTTGCCGAAGGCGTCGGCCCAGGCACGGCAGCGGGCGCGGAAGTCGTCCTCGTCGAGGAAGTAGGCGGGGGTGCCGAACTCCTCGGCCAGCCGCGTCACTTCCACTCCGCCGACGGTGACGACTCCGGCGCTGTCGCGGCCGACCGTCCGGGACCAGATCTTCTCGTGGAGCACATTGAGGTCGGCGGGCGGCGCGGAGTAGTGGCCTTCGGGGAGTACGTCGGCGTGGCGGGGCCCGGCGGGGTGTGCGGAACGGCTCATGGTGTCTCTCTCACGTGCTCACAGATATTCGGGTGCGCTGACGCCGAGCAGGGACAGGCCACCGGCGAGCACCGTCCCGGCGGCCTCGGCGACGGCCAGCCGGGATCGGTGGGCGGCCGTGGGTTTCTCCCCGCCGGACGGCAGCACGGTGTGCTGAAAGCCGAGCAGGACGTCGGCGGTGCTCTCCAGATGCCGGGCGACCCGGTCGGGCGCGCCGAGCCGGGCGGCGGAGGCGAGGGCTTCGGGGTAGTCGGCGATGAGGTGGGTGAGCCGGGTGAGCCCCGCCTCCACGTGCTGCGTCCCGGCGTCGTACTCCGTCCCCGCGTCGTTGGTCTTCGCGCGCTCGGCTTCCACGCGCTGCGTCCCCTGGCCGGCCGTAGCGCTGTCCGCCCCCGCGCCTTCGGCTCTCCCGGCGTCCTCGGCGCTCCCGCTCGTGAACCCCAGCAGGGCGGCGTTACGGGTGAGGGCGCGGGTCCGGGAGTAGGCGTACCGGACCTGGAAGAGCGGATTGCTCTCCCGCTGGACGAGGAGGTGCGCCCCGAGCCGCACCCGGTCGTGCGCGGCCACGGAGAGATACGCCCAGCGGACGGGGTCGGGCCCGAGGTGCGGCGGATGGGCCGGGCCGGGTACGGGGGCCGGGTACGGGGGCCCTCCGGTGGCGTCCATGCCCCGGACCCGGCGCAGACGGCTGACGGTGAGGTCCCAGATCCGGCCGCGGGTTCCGCAGGCGGGGGAATCGGCGGCGGGGGGCGCGGAAGGGCGGTTCGCTCCGGCGTGGGCGCCGACGCGGTGGGCCCGGAGGGGTGCGACGGGGTGCTCGGGCCCGTACGGGACGTGCCCGTACCGCAGACCCTGCTCCAGAACGCGCCGCACGAGCTTCTGCCGAGCCCCCTGCTCAAGGGTGATGTTGAGGAAGCCGGGGCCGGTGATCTCGATCGACGCGATGCCCGGTTCGCGGCCGATGCGCTCCCGCAGTGTCTCCGCCACGGCCCTGGGGGGCTGCCCGGCCGCCGCGGCGAGCCGCAGTGCGACGTTGGTCGCGTAGTCCCCGCGCCCCCCGGGCCTCGGCCTCTCGACGCCGACGCTCTCCGGTACGGGCACGGCCAGCGCACCGTCCGCCACCGCGCGGCACACGACGTGCAGCACGGTACGGGAGAGTTCGGCGGGCGTCACGGGACAAGCGTAGGGGAGGAAGGGGTGCGTTTCGCGAACCGGTTTCGCGATGCGGTCAGCCCCGCGTGCTCTCGGCCCGCCCTGCCTGATGCCTGCCGTCCACGGACGGCGGCCCTTCCCTGCGCATCAACTGCCGTACGAGCCGCACCAGATCGGCCGGCTCGAAGGGCTTCGCGAGAAACGCGTCCACGCCTGCGGCGATGCCGCTCTCCCCCTCGTACTGCGTACACGCGCTGATGATCGCCACCGGCACCTGCTCGGTCAGCGGGTCGGCCCGCAGCCGCGCGGCGGTACGCAGCCCGTCCAGCCGCGGCATCACCACATCCAGCGTGACGACGTCGGGCCGCACCCGCTGCACGACCTCCAGGCACTCGACACCGTCGGCCGCGGTCACGACCTCGAAGCCCTCAAGCTCAAGATTGACCCTGATCAACTGCCGGATGACCCGGTTGTCATCGACAACGAGCACGCGGCCGGACGCACCTGACACAACTCGAGAGTAGGTCCGCCCCCAGGGCCACGTCCGGGTTTTCCCCACTTCCACCCCGCGCGAGCGACCCGATTCCACCCGCGTGCGCCACCCCGATCCCCGAAATACCTGTTCACGGGGACCCTTCCGATGCTGGTAGGGTTCTACCCGTCACCGCCAAGGGCCCCGGCCCAGGCGGAGGATGCGCCCCCGTAGCTCAGGGGATAGAGCAACGGCCTCCGGAGCCGTGTGCGCAGGTTCGAATCCTGCCGGGGGCACTCCAGCTCGGACAGCCTGATCAAGCCGCTGGCCGGCAAGAGTGCCAAGTGCAAAGGCTCGCACTCAGTCCCGCTGAGTCCGAGCCTTTGTCGTTACGCGTCACTGATCGCGAGTGAGTGGCGAGCGAGCCCTGGGCCCCGCCAAGCCAGTGTCTGCTGACAGTGACCGCCGCTCAGGCGCAACCGTTCGGTCCCGGTGAAGGTCCATAAACCCGTGAGCGCTTCAGACCCGCACGTCAACGCCTTCGCCGAGATCTTCGGCGAACCGCCGGCCGACTTCGCCGTCCCTGTCGACTGGGCAGCAGTCGAGACCTGGTTGGGGATGCGCCTGCCCGCCGACTACAAGGCCATCGCCGCCGCCTACGGCCCACTCGACATCGGCGCGTGGCTCTGGCTTCACATGCCATGCGTCAACCGCGGGTGGTTCGACTACGGGGACTGGGTGCAGCAGGCTCGGCGCGACGCCCCTGGTGTCCTTCCCTTCGGCGCCACCCGTACCGCCGACACCCTCTACTGGGACACCACAGCGTCCGACAACCCCGACCATTGGCCGGTCGTCATGCACTGTCAGGACGACGAGAACGCGGGCCGCGACCCCTGGCGGCGCTTCGCGACCCCGCTCGTGCCGACGCTGGCCCGGCTCGTGGCCGACGGAATGCGCCCAGTGGCCGCCCGAAGTGGCATGCAATCTGACCTGGAGTGCACCCCATGGACACCGCCGCCTCGGCGACCGGAGCCAACCGCTCAGCAGCGTGCGGCGCTCACCACGGGCAGCGGGCTGGAGGCCCTGATCGCCCTCGTCCCACCGCCGGAAACACCCGCGCTCGGTAAGCACAACTGGGACTGGCTGTACGGACGGCTGCATACACGGCTGCCGGGCGAGTACCTACGGCTGATGGAGCAGTACGGGGCCGGCTCCTGGGTCGGCTGGCTGCGCTTCAACACCCCACTCGACGAGGACCGATACGCGCTCGCGCCGTGGGCCGAGTGGTACGCGGACACCTACCGGGGGCAGAGAGCCGAGTTCCCGGAACTCCACCCCCTGGCCGTCTATCCCGAGCCGGGGGGAATCCTGCCCTTCGCCGACTCCATCGACGGCGACCAACTGTGCTGGCTGACCAAAGGTGCTACGCCGGATGACTGGCCGTTGATCGTCGTACCGCGCCATGCCGACCAAGGCCCACCGCTCAGCACCGGCCTCACCGACACCCTGCTGGAGTGGCTGCGCGGCCGGTTCGCGACCGAGGGCCTGCCCCCGCTCGGACGCCGCGACGAGGACCCCCTCGACTACATCGATTTCGAGCCCTACGACGCAGAACCGGCCACTGATGACCAATGACTCGGCGCCATATCGGTCAGTTTCGACGTGGCCGAGCCCCTCAGCCGACTCGCCCTGCACCGCAGACTTTTGCCTGCGTCCGCCTTGTCCTCACGACGAACACCGCCTCTCCCATCGGTGAGCCCACCGGGGCTGTGAGGCAATGCCGACACCTCACGGGAGATCGACGGTAGGATAGGTAGCATGAGCGAGCCTACCGGGAAGTACTCGATCACCATGCCGCGTGATATCGCCGAGGCCGCCAAGGCCCGTAGCGGGCCCTCCGGTCTGTCCGCGTACGTGGCCGCCGCCGTCGCCCGCCAGATCGAGCGCGACAACCTCAACGAGATCATCCAGGTCGCCGAAGCCGAGCACGGCCCCGTCACCGACGAGGAGATCCAGTCGCTGCGCGAGCAGCTTCACCAGGCCCGGAATCAGCAGGCGCAGGGCGGGGCGACCGCCGCGTGACCCGCTCCCCCGCCAACCCCGGCGGCACCCTCGTGCTCGACAGCGAAGGGCTGGCGAAGGCCGTCCTGCGCGACCGCGCGGTCACCGGCTGGCTCGCCTTGGCCCGCGCGGACGACCTTCGCGTGATCACCTCTGCGGCCACCCTGGTGGAAGTCGTCCACCCGCGGATCAACCGCCCCGCCTTGGAGTGGACCCTCTCGCGCATCGTCGTGGAACCGGTCACCGAGGCTGCGGCCCGCCATGCGGCGGCCCTGCTCGCGAGTGCCGGCCTGCACGGGCACGAGTACGCCATCGACGCCATGCTCAGCGCCACCGCCCTCGCCGCACCCGGCCCCACGACGATCCTCACCTCCGATACCGAGGACCTCACCACGCTCTGCGGCGGGCGCGCCACCATCATCCAGATCTGACGACATCACCTATCGGGTGATCTGCACGTGGCGGCGAAGCGAGAAATTTCTCCTCGCAGGTTACGCGCGGGACCAGGGGCCTGACAGTGCATCAAACAACCTTCTGACCTGCACGAACACCTGGGACGCCGACGACCTCCGGAGTCGTGTGCGCAGGTTCGAATCCTGCCCGGCAGCCAGCGCAGGTCTTGCATTGATCATGGCGGCCTTGCGGACCGCCTCCAGCCGCGCGCGCGGCCCTCTCTGTCGCCTGGCGGTGGGTCTCCAGCCCCTTGGTCTCACGACGCTGGGTGAAGCGTTCCGCGAGCCGCAGGGTAGGAGCGGATCGCGAACGCCTCACAGCCCGTGGTCGTCCATCAGCCGCATCAGGTTGCGCTTGCGTTTCTGGGCGGCGCGCAGGGCGGTGGCGTATGCGGTGAAGTCGTCCGGCGTGCCGAGGCGGCGGTGGCAGTCGCGGATGCTGAGCAGGAGGCTGACGAGCTGCTCGTAGGCGTTGTTGCCGGTCTGACGGGTGAGCGGGGCGGCCAGGCGGAGGTAGACGGCGAGGGCGTCGGCGGGGCGGGAGGCGCGGGAAAGGTCGGCGAGGGTGAGCCACTGGCCGTTGTGGGCGCCGAACGCCGTGGCTGCCTGCCAGGCCGCGTCGGTGTCCTTGTCGTCGAGCAGGGCGTCGACGAGGACGGAGCCGGTGTAAGTGTCCTTCCGGTCGGCGTCGGCGCGCAGCAGAGCCAGGGCGTTCTCCCGCTCGGCCGGCCAGCGGTCGGCGGCCTGGGCGGCGGCGCGCAGTTGTCGGTATGCGAGGAGGGTGCGGCGGGCGGCGAAGTGGTCGCGGCGCAGGGCGACGGCGTCGGCGAGCCGGCCGGTCCGTGTGTAGCGGTCGGTGAGGTGGTCGACGAGGGCGGTGTCGACGGTGGCGAGGCTTTCGGACTCGCGAACACCGCGCTCGGCCCACTCCAGGGCTTCGGCGGGGCGGCTGGCGGTGTCCAGTTCGCGGGCGATGACCAGGTGCGTGTGGCCGTTCGGCGCGAGGTCTGCTGCGTGCACGGCGATCACCGTGTCGATGTCCCGCCCGGCCTTCGCCAGGCGCTGCATCAGGTGCTTCTCGGCCCAGCCGGTGCGGTTGGCCTTCCACGCGTCGACCGCGTAGCGGCGCAGGGCGGTCATTCCCCGCTCCCCGAGCAGGTCCTCGTAGTCGAGCGGATCGATGTCGGTCAGGTCGGCCGCGTCGTCGAGCGCGTGAGTGACCAGCCAGTACGCGAGTTCGTCCGGGTCGGGGCGGGACGCACGGCAGGCGTCCCGGTGGGCCTCGGCGAGGTCTGCGCCGATCTGTCCGAGCCACCCGTCGGAGTCGTCGACGCTTTCGACGACCCCGGCCAGCAGCCCGATCGCCTCTCGTGCCATCGCCATCGCGTCGGCGGCCCGGCCGGAGCCGGTCAGCGACCGGACCGCGGACACCGCCTGCGCGGCCTGGTCCGCGTAAGCGCGGGCGTCGGCGTACTCGACATGGCCGTACTGCGCGAACGGGCCGATGTCGAGCAGTTCGCGGATTCGGGACCGGACCTCCGCCACGTCGCCCCGCGCGCTCGCCGCCCGCAACTCCAGGCGGCGTCGCACGTTCGGGTCCTCGGCGATCTCGTCCCGTACGACAGCGAGCAGTTCCTCACGGGGCAGTCCGGACAGCCAGGTGTCGAGGCCGCTCGCCCGGTCCCGGGCGGTCTTCCGCTGCCGGGGGAGGTCTGCCTGTCGAGCGATCACGGTCAAACCGAGAGCGACCAGGTGCTTGCAGAAGTTGCCCTCCCGGCCGTACGGGCAGTCGCACTCCCCCGCCGGTCCCCCGCGCCCGCCCAGGATCAGCTCCGCCACGTACCGCTCGGTGCCGTGGACCGACGCCCTGATCCAGTCGTCGCCCACCTCCACCCCGGACACCGCGTCGACGTAACCGAGCCCGCGCTCGAAGGAACGCGCTCCGGCCAGCGACCTGAGATCCGCCTCGGTAAGAACGTCCACGGCTCCCCGCCCCCCTGTTCGCCCCCGTTCGGCGGCCCTCACCTTATCGGCGCTCGACTCGTCGGTGCTCGACGCTCCGCCCGCCGCCCAGGCCGGTCCGGTCCAGCGGCCTCGACGGCGGCGGGGAGGGCGGCGGTGCCCTGTCCGGCGGTGGAGGTGCCGGCGGGGGCGCCCCGGCGTTCCGTCGTGGCCGCGGCTCGGCTCCGGTGAACCACGCGGGTCACCGGAGGGCGAAATTCTGTGTCCAGTAGACGCGGTTGTTGTGGCCGTTGGCCATGCCCACACCGAGAACCGTGTACTGACAGTCGATGATGGCCAGCCTATGGCCCCAATTGGATGCCTCGTCGTGATTCATCCATAGATCCATCGCCCCCGCGTACGTCTGGTTGGTGCCGTAGCTCCAGTTCTCAGGACGCTGCGCGGGCACGAACCCCGCTGCTTGTACCCGATTCACCGGCATTGAATTGTCGGATCCTATGTGGCCTCTTTTTCCTCTGTCCGACTGACCGTCGATGAGTGTCGCGTAGTTGACGGCCAGATCCGCGCTGTGCTTACGCGCCACTTCGCTGAGCCATGGGTCAAGGCGCACATCCGCCGGCTTCTGACAACCCGCGGCACGTCGCGCCTCCACGACCTGGTCCACCAGGCTTTTGGCGCCGGAAGGGATAGGGGGAAGAGCGGCGGGTTCGGAATTCGCACCGGGGTGCCCCCGACCCGATTCCAGCCTCCATGCCTGGTTGACCCACTTCGGGTCAGCCGTGGTCTCGGCACAGGACCACAGCTGAATACCGGCCCACTCCTTCGGCGGATTGGGGAAGTCCGCGTTCCCCGCATCGAGGCATCGCCCGTTCCATTTGCTGCGGATCAGGTACCCTGCCACGCGTTCAGTGCAGCCTCCGCCCGGAGGACATCCGTTCTTCAGGTCCACGAACTCCCAACGCTGAGTCGGAGTCACCCCGCAGCCAGCTTGAAAGACGGAACTTCCGTAGTGGGTAAGACACTTGCCTGAGTGGCGAGCGATGATTTCGTACCCCTGACCGCCGCCGACGTCCCGGATGTCGAACTGCTGGTTCCTCGCGGAATCCTGCTGCCGGTAGAGGACGAGACCTTGGTAGTCGTTCGTCTGCCCGCCGAGCACGTCCAGTGCGAGGCCGGAGCCTTGGGAGTAGATGAAGGTGCCCATGTGATTCGCCGATGCCGACGTGGGCGCCAGCAAGCCGAGCCCTACAAGAAGCGCGGTCACCAGTGATACGCGCAACGCTTTCCGTCTCGGACGGGATCGGTTGTTTCCCATGACGGTGTCCACCTCATGACGTGTCGCTTGGTCCAACCTTCTACTGAGCGGCCACACAGCGAGGATTGCTCGGAACTTTCCGGAATGGCTCGGATTCCCATACCCGAGAGAAGGGCGCATCGGCCCGTTGCATCTGCCGGCGGCTGAACTGTGAGGGGCGATGGTTTCCTGGGCTGCGCCACGCTCACCGGCATACACCTGGCTGAGTCCCAGTGTGTTCCCAAGTCGGATGTTCTGCATTCCGGGGCGCGACGCCGGCGGCGTAAGTCGAGCGTGACCGAGGCCCGTCAGGCGCGGTGTGTAAATGTCGTGCCGCTCTTCAGGCAGCCGAAGCGTCGCGGATGGGGCCGCCTGCGCAGGGCGCGTCAGCGGGACCGGCGGGCGTTGAGCCGGGCGGCCTGGCGTGTCAGGTAGTCGCGCTCGGCGAGGGTGGGCGCCTTTCGGGCCGCCTCGGCGTACAGCCGTGCCGCCGTCGCGAGGTCGCCGTCGCGCTCGTGGAGGTACGCCGCCACCGCGGTGTGGCGGGGCAGGCGGTCGTCCACCGCCGCGAGCGCCGCGAGCCCGGCGCGCGGTCCGTCGGCCTCGCCGACGGCCACCGCGCGGTTGAGCCGGACGACCGGGCTGTCGGTCAGGCGCGCGAGCTCGTCGTACCACTCGACGATCTGCACCCAGTCGGTCTCCTCGGCGGTGGGCGCGTCGGCGTGGAGTGCCGCGATGGCGGCCTGGGCCTGGAACTCGCCGAGCCGGTCGCGGGCGAGGGCCGCCTGCAGGATCACGACGCCCTCGGCGATCGTCTCGGTGTCCCACCGGTCGCGGTCCTGCTCGGCGAGCGGCACCAGGCTGCCGTCGGGCGCGGTCCGGGCAGCGCGCCGGGCGTGGTGCAGCAGCATGAGGGCGAGCAGCCCCGCCGCCTCGGGATGGTCGATCGCGGCCGCGAGCTGCCGGGTGAGCCGGATGGCCTCGGCGGCGAGGTCGACGTCGCCCGAGTAGCCCTCGTTGAAGACCAGGTAGAGGACGCGCAGCACGGTGGCGATGTCGCCGGGCTGGTCGAAGCGCGTGCCGGAGACGGTGCGTTTGGCACGGCTGATGCGCTGCGCCATGGTCGCCTCGGGCACCAGGTACGCCTGGGCGATCTGGCGGGTGGTGAGCCCGCCGACGGCGCGCAGCGTGAGCGCGACCGCGGACGAGGGCGTCAGTGACGGGTGGGCGCACAGGAAGTAGAGCTGGAGCGTGTCGTCCCTGGCGGGTGCGGGCCCGGGCGCCGGTTCCTCGTCGGCGAGGTCCTCGCGTCGGCGGCGGGCGGCGTCCGCCCGGGTCGCGTCGAGGAACTTGCGCCAGGCCACGGTGACCAGCCAGCCCTTCGGGTCCCGGATGGGGTATCCCCTGCTCGAAGCGCCTGGGGAGGGGTCGGCCGGCCAGGCGCGGACCGCCTCGACCAGCGCGTCCTGCACCGCGTCCTCGGCCGCCGCGAAGTCGGCTCCGCGGCGGACGAGGATCCCGAGCACGCTCGGCGTGAGGCTCCTCAGCAGGGCCTCGTTCATGGATGGGGTCATTCGGTGATGGTGGGCGGCGCGGTCAGGAACGGGCGTACTTCGAGCCACTCGTGGATCGGCTTCCCGCCCGCTCCAGGAGCGGCCGACAGTTCTCCGGCCAGCTCGATGGCGCGCTCGTGGCTGTCGACGTCGATCACCATCCAGCCGGCGATCAGGTCTTTGGTCTCGGCGAACGGGCCGTCGGTGACCGGGGGGCGTCCCTCGCCGTCGTACCGGACGAACATCCCCTCGGGGGCGAGCGCCTGACCGTCGACGAACTCGCCGGTCTCCTCCAGCCGGGCCGCGAAGTCGTTCATGTACTGCACGTGCGCCGAGATCTCCTCCGGCGTCCACTGGTCCATGGGCACGTCGTTGACCGCGGCCGGAGCGCCGCGGTAGTGCTTGAGCAGCAAGTACTTGGCCATCGTGTTTCTCCTCGGTGCTGGTGCGACCCATTCTGGTCGCGTTCGCGGCTGGGACGGAGCCGACCACGGGTTCTCGACATCGCCGTCCGAAGTTCTGGCATACGTATTCCTGCCGTCCGCGTTCTCGGCACTCGTGAATGAGCCCAGAGTGAACGTCTCGCGGTGTCCGGGTCCACGGCGTGGCGCGAGGGCGGGGCAGAAACGAGTCCTCCCGAGATCCGCGGCGACCGAGCATGTGCAGCAGCAAGCGAGGGCTTCGCGAACGCGGCTCACCGGATGTGCCTCATGCCGCCGTCGGCGTTGTCGGCTTCTCGGCGGGACGGGGCGCGTCAGTGAGCGGTCTGGCCGCCGTCGATCGTGATCACGCTGCCGGTGACGAACGACGCCGCGTCGGAGACGAGGTAGAGCACGGTCGCCGCGATCTCCTCAGGCTCCGACACCCGGCGCTGGGGGGAGTAGGCCAGGACCGTCTCTCGTGTCTCGGGGTCGTTGAGCCAGCTCTCGAGCATCGGTGTGCGCACCAGACCCGGGGCGATCGCGTTGACCCGGATGCCGTGTTCGGCGTAGTCCATCGCCGCCGCCTTGGTCAGCCCGATGACACCGTGTTTCGCGGCGACATAGGGCGCCATGCCGGGGTCGGCGATGAGTCCCGCGACCGAGGCGGTGTTCACGATGGCGCCGCCGCCGGTTCTGAGCATGGCGCGGATCTCGTGCCGGAGGCTGAAGAAGACGCCGGTGAGATCCACTCCGATGGTGCGGGCCCAGTCCTGGTCGGACTGGGCGAGGAGCGGCCCGGTCGGCGGCAGCGTGCCGGCGTTGTTGAACGCGATGTCCAGCCGTCCGAACCGGTCGACCACGGTCCGGACGAGTCCGGCGACGTCCTCGTCGCGACTGACGTCGGCCACATGGTGGAACGCTTGCCCGCCCGCCTCGTTGATCAGGCGGGCGACTTCCCTGCCGGTGTCCTCGTCACGGCTGGCCAGCGCCACCGACGCGCCCGCCTCTCCGAACGCGAGGACCGTCGCGCGACCGATACCGGTCGAGCCTCCGGTGACGAGCGCGACCTTGCCGCTGAAGTCGAACGTGATCTCCTTCATGGTCCCTCTTCTCAGTCCGTCCGGCGGACGCGGAGCACCATGGCCCGCGCGTGGCGATCGGTCCGCAGGGCGACGCCGGGGTGGACGAGCCGGTCGGCGCGCCGCCGAGGTGATCGGTACGGCGGCCGTACGGGGAGACGACCGTCCTGATGAGGTCCTCGTCCGCGCGTTCGTCCCCGTGCGTCGCGGTGCGGCACTTGGCGTGTGTGTCGTGGTGCCGGTTCCGCGATCCGTGCCGCGCGCGGGCCGGTCGTTCAGGGGACGATGACGGTCTTGCCCCGGCCCGTGCCGCTCGCCAGGGCGGCCCACTCCCCGGGGAGGTCGGCGAGCGGTACGACGCGGGGCTCGGCTGTGACGTGTCCCTGCCGTACGAGTTCGATCACGGCGGAGTAGGCGTCCGCACGCTCCTGGGGCGTGACCAGGAAGTTGGAGTGCCCGATGACGCCGGCGCCGCGGTTGCGGAAGTCCGCCGCGGCGAACGACGCCGTGGGGGCGGCGGTGTTCCCGACCTGGACGAGCCGGCCGCCGGAGCGCACATGGGTCAGCGCCACACCGGCGAAGTCGCCCCAGAGGGTGTCGATGACGACGTCGAAGCCGTCGCCGCCGAGCCGGCCGAGACCGTCGGAGAGCTCGTCCGCGCTCGCGCTGGAGACCGCACCGGCCCCGATCGACTCCAGGAACTTCATGCCGTCCTCGTCTCGGGCGGTACCGACCACGGCCGCGGCTTTGAGGGCGAACGCGGCATGGACGGCGATCCGGCCGACGCTGCCCGTCCCGCCCAGCACGAGTACGCGATCTCCGGCCGTGAAGCGCCCTGCCTTGGTCAGTGCCAGATAGGCCGCGATCCCGGGGACGCCCACAGCCGCGGCGACGGCCGGGGCGACCCCGCCGGGCAGCGGTACCGTCTCGGCGCCGCTGAGGTCGACCCGCTCGGCGAGGGAGCCCCACGGTGGCGTGGGGCCCGAGAAGTAGGCGTACTTCCCCGGCTCGGTCTCGGCGACGCCTTCGATGCCGAGGACGGCACCTTCGGGAAGCCTGCGGAACGGGATGCGGCCGGCGGCGATCGCCAGGTCCACGGGGTTCAGCGGGGCCGCGACGACGGCCACGGTGGACCCCCCGACGGCCGGGGACGGATCGACATCGGTGATCCGGGGCGCTCCCGTGGTGGGGTCGAGTACTGCTGCCCGCATGGTTTCGTCCCTTCTTGGTCTTGTCCTTTCCGCGATACGCGCCCAGGGGGCGCTGCCCTCGCCGTTCCGGTTCACGGACCAGAGGCGGTAGGTCGGCCGATGATCGATCAGCGGCAGCGCGGCCTCGTCCTTGTCGAGTTCGTCCTTCGAGCCCGTCCTTGTCGGGCCGACGCCGACATGAGACAGGTGGGCCTCGCGCAGTTCCCAGCTGTATCCAGCATCCCACTCGGGTCCGTCGCGGTCGACCGCGACGGAAGCTCGGCAGGCGGCGACTCGCACGTTCCCGCTGGTCTCGTCCCTACCGCCGACACTCCGGCCGACCCGGAACCCGGATGGTCGCGCGGCGCCACCGTCGTCAGCCGTCGGCGTGGTCTGGGGGCGCGGGAGGCGGGCGCGGGAGGCGGGCGCGGGCCCACGCGGCGTACGCGAGAGTCCGCCGCGTGGGCTTCCGCCACGGCTGGTGCCGCGAGCCTGAGCCGGGTCTCAGTTGGGGCGGTGATTCCCCGTGTAGGCCAGAAAGGCCGCCCACGACCGGGACGAGAGGGTCACTATCGGCCCCCCGTGGTTCTTCGAGTCGCGGATATGAATCACGTCGGCCCCGGCGGCCACCTCAACACAGTTACCACCGCCGGACCCGCTGTAACTGCTCTTGTGCCACCTGAGCTGTTCATCGCGTTCAGTGGCCTGCATCATCTTCATGCTGCTCCCGCCAGACGCCCGATGAGACGCGCAGACTCTTCGACGTTGAGGGCCTGCGACCGCAGCTTGCCATACCTCAGTCCGAGGGTGCTGACCTTCGCGGGGTCGCTGATCACTAAGCCGACCTCCTGGGCTTCGAGGTATCCGACATGCTGGTGCTCCAGAGTCTCCAGGAGGACGCCTTGGCGTCCTGTGATCCCTCGTTCATGCGTCCCTGTCCCCTCGTGCCGTTGTGCGGCTTACGCGGTCCAAGGTGAACGCGGGGCGTGCGCTCCCGTCACGGGACGCGCCCCGTACAGACCGGGGTCCAAGCCGTACAAGCCGCCCCGACGCGGCCCAACCGGCCTGGTCAACAGGGGTTACGCCCTGGCGTGCCCCCGGTGACTCAGTCGACAGACAGTCACCGATCCTGCGAGAGAGGTCCGTTACGCGCTTCTCGGGCGACCCTCATGCCGGTGGGGCGGCACGCCGAGTGGTCTGGGCTGTACGGCAGTTGACGGCGAGTGACGCCCGGCATAGATGGCGCAATCAGTGGCCGACTCACTGATTGATCCATCTTTCAACGTGAATATCACGATCAGATGAATTTCACCGGACTGCGGCAACCACACATCTTCTTCACCTGTTCCCTAGGAGCAGTTCACAACGCCGACTACCGAGGGAATCATGAGCCAGCCGCAGTACCCGCAGCCCCAGCAGCCCGGTTGGGGCGGACAGCAGCCCGGCTTCGGTGCGCCGCAGCCACAGCCGCAGCCGCCGAAGAAGTCCGTCGGGAAGATCGTGGGCCTCGGCTGTCTCGGTGTTGTCGTGCTCTTCGTCCTGATCGGCGTCGCCGCCGCGCTCGGCGGCGGTGACGGCGACAAGAACGAGGACAACGCCGGCACGGCGAAGAACACCGCTCCGACCGCCGCGGCGCCGGAGAAGACCGGCGCCGCGGTCGAGCCCGAGCCCACCGCAGAAGCGGCGCCCGTGAAGATCACCGCCAAGAAGACGACGTTCTCCAAGAGCGTGCTCGCCGACGGCAGCGACTACACCAGTGTCAAGATCACGATCACCAACAACAGCGGCAAGGCGATCAGCGTCAATCCGCTCTACTTCTCCATCACCGACAACTACGGCACCAGGCACGAGGCCGAACTGGGCGTGGACGAGCAGCAGATCGACACCGCGAACCTGGCCCCGGGCGAGAACATGACCGGCACCGTCACCGGCAAGGGCGGTTTCACCCCGAAATACGTGACCTACACCGAGAACCTGTTCGGCGACCCGATGCGGGCCAACGTGTCCTGACCCGACGTATCACCCGTGGGACCGCGACCCCGTCCACCTTGAGGGCGGGGCCGCGTACGAGTTCCTGTTCCGCGGTCGTGCACCGGCGCGCGTGGGGCGGCGGACGCCGGGGCCGTCGGGCTGGCTGGTGGCTTAGCGGTAGTACACGGCGGTCCGCTTCCCGTCGGCCTCGTGGATCTCGACGGGGGTGTCGAACACCTCGCTGAGCACCTCGGCGCGCATCATCGCGTCGACGGTGCCGGAGGCCGCGACGCGGCCGTCGCGGAGGGCGATGATCCGGTCGGAGTAGGCGGCGGCGAAGTTGATGTCGTGCACGATCAGGACGACGGTCTTGCCGAGTTCGTCGGCGGCTCGGCGCAGCTGGCTCATCATCCGTACGGAGTGCTTCATGTCGAGGTTGTTGAGGGGTTCGTCGAGCAGGACGTACCGGGTGTCCTGGGCGAGGACCATCGCGACGTAGGCGCGCTGCCGCTGGCCGCCGGAGAGCTGGTCGAGATAGCGGTGCTGCAGGTCGCCGAGGTGGAGGAAGTCGAGTGCGTCCTCGACATGGGCGATGTCCTGCCGTGTCAGTCGCCCCCGGCTGTGCGGGAAGCGTCCGAAGGAGACCAGGTCCCGTACCGTCACGCGGGCGGTGAAGTGGTTCTCCTGGCGGAGGATGGAGAGCGTGCGGGCCACGTCCTGGGATTTGGCCCGGTGTACGTCGAGGCCGTCGACCGTCACGGTGCCCGAGGTCGGTTCGGCGAGCCGGCCGATGATGGTCAGCAGGGTCGACTTCCCGGCTCCGTTGGGGCCGACGAGCGAGGTGACCCCGCCCGCCGGGATCCGCCCGGACACCGGACCGAGCACGATGTCGTCGCCGTATGCCTTGCTGACGTCGGTGAACTCGATCACAGGGTGCCCTTCCGGAGCAGATGTACGAGGAAGACCGCCCCGCCGAGGAACTCGATGACGACGGTGAGCATGCCGGAGGCGTAGAACACGTGCTCCATGACGAACTGCCCGCCGGCCAGGGTGAGGAGCCCGATGAGGAACGCCATCGGCAGTACGACGGCGTGCCGGTGGGTGCCCGACATCTGGTAGGCGAGCATCGCGGTGACGAACCCGAAGAAGGTCATGGGGCCGGCGAGGGCGGTCGACATCGCGATCAGCAGGGCGATCACCATCAGCATCGCCGTGAGTTCCCGCTTGTGGTCGATGCCGAGGTTGGTCGCGGCGTCCCGGCCGAGGAGCAGGGCGTCGAGCCGGTGGCGCCGCCGCCAGACGATGACGCCGGCGATCAGGCACACGGCGCCCGCCAGGGGCAGATACGACACCTCGGCGCTGCTGAGCCGCCCGAACAGCCGTGCCGAGAGCACGTCGAACTCGGCGGGTGAGAGCAGCCGCTGCAGGAAGTCCGACAGGCTGTCGAAGGCGAGTCCCAGGACGACGCCGACGAGCAGCATCACATGGATGCTGCCGTTGCGCCCGGAGAACAGCCAGCGGAACAGCAGCATGGTGAAGGCGACCATCAGCAGCGTCTGGGTGACGAGCTTCGGGAGTCCGTCCGTCGCGGCGAGCACGCCGCCGCCGAACACGGCCACCATGAGGGTCTGCATCAGTGTGTAGACGGAGTCGAACCCCATGATCGACGGGGTGAGGATCCGGTTGTGGGTGATGGTCTGGAACACCACCGTGCCCACCGCCTGGGCGAACGCGACGACCACCATCGTCCCCAGGACGGTCAGCCGCCGCTCGAAGGCGAACTCGAAGGACCCCTCGATGAAGAGGAAGAGGAAGCAGACGACGGCGACGGCGGTGAGTCCGCCCGCCACGGCGAGCCGCGCGGCGGAGGGAAGTCCCCGGCGGGCGGGGGCCGCCGGTGCCGCCGCCCCGCCGATGCGACCTTGGCGGCCGGTGCCTGTGCCTGTGCCTGTGCCGCCCGGTGCTATCCGGTCCGTGGGCACCGCCGGTGACTGGCTCTCAGACATGGGCCTTCCCTCGCTGACGCAGGATCATCGCGACGAACACGACCGCTCCGACGGCCCCGAGCACCACCGTCGCCGGAATCTCCAGCGGAAAGACGACGAGCCGCCCGACGAGATCGCAGGCGATCATCAGCGCCACACTGCTGAGCACCACCCACGGCAGATTGCTGCGGACGTCGTCGCCGCGCGCCATCGAGACCAGGTTCGGCACGATCAGCCCCAGGAAGGGGATGAACCCGACGACGACGGTGGTCACGCCCGTCGCCAGGGCGACCATGGTGAGCCCGATGAACAGGATGCGCCGGTAGGGCAGCCCCAGGCTGGTGGCCGTCTCCCGTCCGAGCCCCGCGATGGTGAAGCGGTCCGCCGCCAGATACAGCCCGACGACGATGGCCCCCACCACCCACAGCGGCTCGTAGTTGCCGCGTACCACCGAGCTGAACCCGCCCGAGCGCCAGGTGGCGAGCATCTGCTGGAGGTTCGTGGACGCGGCGATGTACAGCGTCACCGCGCTCACCATCGCGCCCAGCATGATGCCCACGATCGGCACGATGACCTGCGACTTGAGCGCGATCCGCCCGAGGACGACCAGGAAGACGAGCGCGCCCGCGAACGCGAAGGCGCTGGCCGCGCCCATCTTCACCATCGGCGACGCCGCCGGTACGAGGATGGTGAGCAGCAGCACGCCCAGGGCCGCCCACTCGCTGGTGCCGGTGGTGGTCGGCTCGACGAATCGATTCTGCACAAGCATCTGCATGATCACGCCCGAGACGGCCATCGCGGCGGCGGCGAAGATCAGTGCGAGCGTGCGCGGCACCCGCGAGATGAGGAACATCTTCCGGGCGTCGGGGTCGGTGAACAGGCCGTGCAGATCGATGTCGTATCCGCCGATGAGAAGTGAGGCGGTGACCAGGGCCAGCACCAGCAGCGTGGCCAGCAGGAGTGGGAGTCGGCGCATGGGGCTTCCGGGACGGGTGGGCTGAGCGGCACGGTGACGAGGCCGGTGACGAGGGCCGGTGACGAGGCCGGGGCCGCACCGGAGTGGGAGTGTCAGCCGGACGGCGGGGTCGGCCAGCCGCAGGGTCAGCCGGCCGCGTTGAACGCCGTCGCCACCTGGTCGAAGGCGGCCGTGTACGCCTGCGCGCCCTCGGTCACATAGAAATCGCTCTTCAGGTAGATGACCTGGTTCTTCTGACGGAACGTGGTCTTCTCCCACGCCTCCATGCCGTCCACGATCTTCTTCGCCGCGGCGGATTCGGCGCCCTCGCCGCCCACGGCCGCGTCCCGGTCCATCACGATCATCCAGTCCGGGTTGAGCTGGGCGACCGTCTCGGGGGCGAGTCCCGAGTCGTCGTGTACGGAGGTGCTGTCCTCGCCCTCGGCGCTGAGCACGTTCTTCAGCTTCAGCGGCTCGGCGAGACGCCCGATGCGGCTGGCTCCGTTGTCGATCTTGCCGGCGCTGGCGACCGCGAGGAACACGCTCTCCCCCTTGGTGGCCTGGGTGGCCGAGCCCTGGGCCTTCTCCAGGGCGGCGACGATCTCCTTGGCCTCGTCCTCCTTGCCGAAGATCTTCCCGAGCGTCTCGGTCTGCGTCTTCAGCGAGTTGACGTATCCGCCCTGAGCCTCGTCGGACGGAGCGATGTCGACCGTCTTGGCGATCTTGGACAGCTTGTCGTGGTGGTCGGTGAACCGGTAGCCGCCGATGATCAGGTCCGGCTCACCGGCGTTGATCGCCTCGAACTTGGGCTCGTGGTGGGTGCCCGCGTCCTTGATGGACGAGTCGTTCTTCCAGTCCTCGAAGCCTTCCTTGGGCAGCAGGCCCTTGGGTACCGCGACGGGCTTGATGCCGAACGCCTTGAGCGTCGCGAACGACGTGTTGTCGAGCGCGGCGACCCTGGCGGGCTCGCGGGGGACTTCGAGGTCGCCCTTGGCGGTCGCCACGGTGACGTTGCCCTGGCTCTTGCCCTCGCCCTTGCCCGAATCCGAACCCCCGCCGGATTCCCCACAGGCGCTCAGCGCCAATCCCGCGCACAGAACCGCGCTGGTCACAACAGTGGTCTTGCGAAAACGAACGGATCGCACGGCGGACGACTCCTAGGAATTCCGGGCAGCCGACACCGTCAGGCGATGGGACTGCGGGGGATCTTCAACTTTGCTTAGCCTAACCTAACTCTTGACCGGCTCATGGTCCGGCCCGTCCCGGAGGCCGTCGCGAGCGCGGTGCATCGGGCCACCGTCGGACCCGCGCCCAGCGCGAGGAATTCGCCCGCGCCCACGGCGAAGAGGGCGCCCGCCGAAGCGGACGCCCTCTTGTGTCGCGGCGACGCGGGGTGCTCGCCGCCCTCGGTCAAGCCCCTGGCCGGGAGCGGTGCTTCAGGCCCCTTCGTGACGGGTCCGGTGTTCAGGACCCGTCACGAAGGGGACGGCCCTCAGGCCCCGTCGCGAGGAGTCCTGCGCCGTACGGCGATCAAGGTGATCGTGCCGACCAGGAGCGCCAGGAGTGCGACGGCTCCGGTGATCGCGACGGACGCGCCGGTTCTGGGCAGCCAGCCCTTCGGCTTCGTCGGCGTCGGTTCCGGGCTGGGTCCGGCCGATGGCACGGCCGCCGCGGACGACGATCCGGAGGGCGACGGCTGCGGCTTGGTCGCCGAGGGGCTGGTCTCGGGCTCCGATGCCGACACGGACGGCTCCGGCCCGGACGACGATGCCGACGGCGACGGCTCCGGCTCGGTCGCCGAGGGGCTGGTCTCGGGTTCCGATGCCGACACGGACGGCTCCGGCTCGGACGACGATCCGGAGGGCGACGGCTCCGGCTCGGACGACGACGGCGAGGGGGACGGCTCCGGCTCCGGCTCGAAGTCCGTCGTGACCGTGCACACCGCTCCGGGCGCGAGCGTCGCCTCCGCCGGGCATGCCACCGGTTCACCGGTCGCGGGGATTCCGGGGACCGTCACACTGTTCCGGATGCGCCCCTCCTCCGTGACGTCACCGACCTCCACGGAGTAGGTGAGCGTCTGCGTCCCGCCGCTTTCGATCGGCACGGACCACCGCAGGACCGGAGCCTCCACGACGGCCTCGCCCGCACTCGCCTCCACGTCGTCGCGGTAGTCCGCGTTCGAGAGGACGTCGGTCATGTCGTCCTCGATCACGGCCGGTTCGGCGGCGACGAAGTCGGCGTCACCGGTGTTCGTGGCCGTGATCGTGTAGGTGATCACATCGCCGGGACGGACGGGTCCCTTCTTGTCGGCGGTCTTGGTGAAGCGGAGTTCCGGTACGGCGATGTCGGCGCAGGCGTCGGCCGTCGCGAGGACCGCGTCCGTCGAGGAGAGGGTGACGGCGTTTCCGTAACCCCGCACTCCTTCCGGGCCGCACGCGACGTCCCGCTCGTCCAGCTCACGGTTCGTCCTCGCCGTCACGGTGACCCGGTACGCGCGGCTCCCCGGACCGTCCGCCGTCGCCGCGGGCACACGGTCGGTCCCGGTCAGCAGGGCCGTGTCGGGTGTGACGGCGGCTCCGTCCACCGTGGTGAGGCCACCGTTGAACCCGGGGTTCAGCGGGGCGTCGTCGCCGGTGGCGGCCACCTTCGTGACGGCGACCCCCCTCGGGAGTGAGAGCGTGTCGTCGAGCCGGTAGGCCAGTCCGCCGGACGGGGTCCGTGCCGCGTTGGCGACGGTGATCAGGTAGGGGATCTCCCAGCTTCCGTCCTCGTTGCGCTCGGGTGCTCCGTCCACGGTCTTGGTGACGGACGGTTTCGCCGGTTCGGCGCAGGCGTCGGCGGTACGCCGCGTGTCGTCCGTGAGGACCAGCGTGGCGCGGTTGGCGAAGCCGGCCGCCTCGCCGTCGGCGCACCGGCCGGCGGGCGTTCCGGCCGTGGCGTGGGCGTCGGCGGTCACCGTCACGGTCCACTCGTGCTCCTGGCCGCCGGGCAGTTCCGCGCCGGTGACGATGGAGCCGGCCCCCTTCCATTCCGCGTCGGCGCTCAGGCCGTCCGGCGCGCCGGTCACCTCGGCGTCGGCCACGTCGATGCCCTCGCCGAAGCGCAGGTCGTCGAGGAGGCCGTAGGTGACCTTCCCGCCGGGGTTCGGGTTGGCCACGCCGATCCCGTACTCCACGGTCCAGCGTCCGTCGTCGCGCTGGGCCAGGGAACGCACCGTCTTGGTCAGCGTCGGGGCGAAACCACCGCTGGTCGTGGCGCACGGCACTCCGGTGCGGTCGCGGCCCGTCCCGGCGTCGCACGAGGTGCCGGAGGCGGCCCCGAAGGCGGCGTTGGCGAGCGTGTGATCGCCTCCGTCCTTCACCTTCACCCGGTAGACCAGCGTCACCGTGGCCCCGGCCTTCAGCGCGCCCCGCCAGGTCAGGACGGAGTCGTCCGGATCCGCGACGGCTTGCGGGGAGGAGTCGTCGACGGTGGCGGTCGCCGAGCCGGCCGTGAAGCCGGCGTCGTCGAGGACGCCCTTCAGGTCGTCGGCCACCACCGCGGGGTCGGCCGCCGTGTAGTCGGCGGTTCCGGTGTTCGTGGCGGTGACGGTGTACGTGACCGTGTCGCCGGTGCTCACCCCGGACGCCCTGGCGTCGGACGTCTTGGTGAGGGCGAGCGTGCGCAGCCCGTCGGAGTCCAGGGCGTCGGCGGTGAGCGTCTTGGTGTCGTCGGCGGGGTCGGGCGCGGTGACCTCGGCGGTGTTGACGATGTCGCCCTCGGCTCCGGGCAGCACCCGGACCGTCACCCGGACCTCGGCGGTGGCGTCCTCGCCGCCGCCGGACCCGTCTCCGCCGGGGGTCGGGGCGGCGGCGGGGCCAAGGTCGCCGAGGGACCAGGTCACCGTGCCGCCGGGCTGGTTGCCGTACGCGTCCTCGGGCCCCTGGTCCGAGGCGGTCCCGCCGCCGGTCGCGGAGACGAAGGCGAGACCGGCCGGCAGGGTGTCCTTCAGGACCACGCCGGTGACCTTCTCGCCGGGCAGCAGGTTCTCGACGTCCAGGGTGTACGTGTACGTGTCGCCGGGGGCGGCCACGACACGGCCGTCGGTCTTCCCGACCCCGAGGCCCGCGGTCGCGGCCTCTGCCAGGGTGCACCCGGTCGCCTCGTTGTCGGTGAGGTCGGGGTCCGTCATCAGACCGGTGACGGAGGCCGGCACACACAGGGTGCCGGCCGACGTGGGCACCACGGGGATGTCGAGCGGGACTCCGACGTCCTTCTTGAGTTTGGCCGGCTCGCCGTCGTCGTCGACGGGCTTGCAGGTCAGCGTCACGGGACCGGCGTACGGTGTGGTGTTCGACCCGGTGGTGCACGCCCAGCCACGGGGGGCCAGGCCGGTCACGGTCAGCCCGGCGGGCACCGACACGGTGACCGTCGCCGCGCTCTCCTGCGATCCGCCGCCGTTCTCGACGGTGAAGGGGACGACACCGGGTCGTCCGACCTGAAGCGGCAGCCGGTCCGGTACGGAGACGCTGAGGTCGGCCTCCTGCGTGGTGGCGCAGACCGGGCGCGGCTCGGCGGGGAGGGTCTGGGCGCTGTCCAGGGCGACCGAGTTGCACGCCACCGCGTCGGCGACGGCTCCCGGGTTGACGGAGGCGACGAAACCGAACACCGCCGTCTGGCCCGGGGTGAGGTTCCCCTGGACGGTCGCGCGGATCGCCTTCTTCCCGACGTGGCCGGGGCCCCAGTCGTCGACCGCGCCGGGCGCGGAGGGGTAGACCTGGTCGCGCTTGGGGTTGGTCGACGCCGAGTAGGCGAGTCGCAGATTGGCGGAGACGTCGAGGACGTCGGAGAGGGATTCGTCGAAGGTGCTGCCGCGCGGCGTGTCGGCGGTGCCCGCGCTGGTGCCCGTGTCACCGGCGTACGGCAGGACGTCGTAGGCGACCACATCGCTGAGCGTGGTGTTGCCGGTGTTCTTCAGAGTGACCCGGTAGCGGATGTCGGTGGCGTCGGGCGCCACGCCCACCATCTCGTCGGGGCTGGAGATCCACGCGCAGCCGTCGGACGCGGCGGCGTCCGGCCGGCAGATCTCCTTGACCGCACGCAGTCCGTCGGCGGCCGAGACGAGCACGTTCTGCGCGGCGCTGGAGAACCACTCCTGGGTGTCGCCGTCGCCGTCGACGTCGGTGGTGTCCTGGACCGGGCCCGCGTAGTCGGCCTGGGTGTCGTCCCAGGTGTGCCGGGAGTCGCCCGTCCAGGCGTTCGCGGCGCTCCTGGTGCCGGCGGCGACCGAGAAGCCCGGCTGCGCCACGACCGTCATCGTGGGCCAGGTGGTGTTTCTCCCGAAGGAGACGTCGTCGGGCCAGGTGGCCACCACGACATCGCGTTCGACGCCGCCGACGGTCTTCGTCGAGTAGTCGAAGCGCAGACCCTGCGGCACCGAGTTCGCGGGGAAGGTCGCGGAGCCCGGATCGACCGTCCAGCCGGCCGGCGCGATGAACACGTACTGCGGCGTGATGTCCGCGTCCTGGGGGACGTCAGCCGTGGAGCCGCGCACGGTGAAGGCGACGTCCTTGCCGGGCACCGCGTTGCCGCCGCCCTCGACCTGGGCGGGCGAGACGAAGGCCGCGGTGAAGTCGGGCTTCTGAGTCGACTTGGGCGTCGCCCGGAACTGGACGGTCCGGGAGACCGGGCCGAGCTTCATGTCGTCCAGCCCGCTGTCGGGCCACGACATCGTCGCCCGCGCCGTGTTGGTGCGCCGCTCGCCGACGGGGGCGTCTTTGGTGACGGTGTAGTGGAAGGAGGCGTTGAAGGCGGTCGAACGGTTGTCACTGGGGCGGGTGTTGGGCGCGGCGATGGCACCGCTGGTGACCTTGGCCTTGGTGAACCAGCGGCCGGCCGGGGCGTTCGCCGTTCCGTTCGAGGCGCCGGTCGTGCCGTCGTCGAGCGTCCACTCGATCGTGGCGGGGGGTGTGGTGGCGGTCGTGGTGATCCGGCCGACCCGCGCGTCCGCCTGGCCGAGGGTGTCGTCCTCGATGACCGCGACTCCGGGCACGTTGGACTCGTTGTAGGCCGGCACGCTCCAGTAGTAGGTGTTGTCCGGGAAGGGGGCGAGGGCCTGGCCGGGCGTGCAGGTACGGCTCCAGTCGTCACGGCCGCTGGGCGGGCAGGTCGTACCGGCCACGTCCGGCGGCACGTTCAGCATGCGCACCGCGCCGGAGCTGCCGTTGTTGGTGCTGTCCTTGCCCATCCTCGCGCGGGCGAAGGGGTCGTAGCAGGAGATCAGGTGCGACATCTCGTGGAAGGCCGTCTTCGTGGTGCGTTCGGCGTCGAGATAGGTGAGCGACACCTCGGCACGGCTGGTCACCGTCTCCTCGAAGTTGCAGCCGCTCGGATCGGAGGTGAACGCGCTCGCCGGGTATCTGACCGTCACCGCGCGCGGGTAGTAGGGGCCTCGGGAGGTCCAGCCGGAGTTGGAGGAGAAGCCCCAGCCGCCCGCCGCGTCGTAGGAGGGGTTCTCCTTGGTCCCGGTCGACCAGGTGACGGTGTGGGTGGCGCTGTCGTATACGCCGCCGCCCGTGCTCGACACGTACACCGCGCGGGGATCGAGCTTCTCGACGACGGTGTAACTGCCCGCGGCGGTCCACTCGGAGGTGCCGACGACACGGGTGGCGCTGGAGCGCTGGAAGGCGCCCGAGCCCATCGCCACCTGCCAGGAGACGTCGACGCCGGGGCGGGAGGATCCGGGGTTGCTCTGGCTGATGTCGGGCTGCGGCACCTCGCTGGTCCAGGTCACCGGATTCGCGTCGGACGTCACCGGTCGTGTCGCGGTGGACGAGGTCAACGTGGCCGACATCTCGATCTCGAACCCGGAGGGGTAGTACTGGGCGGGCCGGGCGGTGGTGTAGGAGCCCTCGTGGAGGATGTCGTAGACGACCCGGAAGGTACCGGAGGTGCCGGCCGGCAGATCACCGAGCGTGATCGTCTTGCCCGTGGTGTCCGTCCCGCCGATCGTCGCGCCGGAAACCCCGGCGGGCAGCGTCCAGTTCGCGTACGACAGCATCCGCTCCGCCGACAGCAGACCGTACGGGTCCGGTTGGGAGGGCGACATCCGGACGGTGGCGCCCGCGCAGTCGGCCGCGGCGCAGGAGTACGAGATCCGGTACCCGACCTGGTTGTTGTGCTCCATGTAGGAGGCTTCCGTCTGCGGCGCGGACGTGAGCGCGTCGACCGCCTCGACGGTGATGCCGAGAACCGCGTGGTTGGAGGCGAGCGCCCCCGGCACCGGGGCGAACACCCCCGCCACCATGGCGAAGACTGCTGCCAGCGCGAGCGCGACACGGTGCCGCATCGCTCTCGTCCGCACGGCGCTCCCCTGATACGACACCGATTCCCCCCTTGGAGAAAGCCCCCGCCCGACGACTGCCCCGAAGCGCGCGCGGCTCGATCCGTCCCACGTCCGGCGCCCGACCGCCCCCCACACGGGACGGCTGAGACGCCACGGCAGACGGCTCGCGTTCACACCCCGCACGAAAAGTGCAAATTACACATAATCCGCGTTCGCGACGATAACAGCGTCAAAGCGATCACATGAGGCAATAAACCTCGTGTCGTCGGCGGGGACGCGATCCCCGTGGCCCGTACCGTCGAATCACCCCGCGCGGATCATGCGCGGGCCGCGCGTCGGGCCATGTGCGGGCCGTGCGTCGGGCTATGCGCGGGCCGTACGTCGGGCCATGCGCGGCACGGGCGCGGCGCGGCCTCCGCCCCCGGAGTCCCCGTCGCGGACGCGGAACTCCCCCTCCCGGCGGGCGCTCCCTCAAGGCCGGGGAGATCCGGCCGCGGGCAGCGCGTCGGTCCGGTCAGGCTCCCTGCCCGGCGGACCGCTCCCTCCGCGCGGCGCCCTGACCGTCCTCCGCGGGCCGCCCGTGGCCGCCCACTCTTCCGTACGTCCGGAAGGAACGGTCCACTTGGGCGAGATGACGGAGCGCCGAGAGCATCGCCTCCCCCACCACGGTCCCCACGATGGCCCCCTCCACCACGCTGTCCAGGGACTCCTTGGTCGCGAGGAAGTCGAGGTCGGCGCGGGCGACGGCCTCGGCCGCGTCCGCGTGGGCGTCCAGCGTCCGCGCGTAGTCGCCGTGGCCGACGCGCCGCAGCGTGGCCAGGGCCGAGGCCAGTGACTCCAGCGCGGGGCAGTCGTCCACACTCTGCCAGCCGCGCCGGTCGACCAGCTCCCTGACCTGCGCCCGCGCGGCCGTGAGCGCCTCGTCCGGCTCCCCCTCCGGGTAGCGCTGCACCAGGAGATCCGACGCGACGCCCAGCACCTTGTGCACCGTTTTGCCGGGGTCGTCGACCGCGGCGAGGACATCCGCGATAGCGGCGATCTTGAGCCCGCCGACGTCCAGCAGGGCACGGATCAGCCGCAGTCTGCGCTCGTGCGACTCGCCGTAGGACGCCTGGTTGGGGCTGGTCAACTCCCCCGGCGGCAGCAGCCCTTCGCGTACGTAGTACTTGATCGTCGGAACGGGAACCCCGCTCCTGCGACTCAGCTCGCCGATGCGCACCGCACGTTCACCTTCCACCCTTGCCCGCGTCGCCCCCCATCATAGATAGTGGCACTAACAGATAGCAGGCATCTCCACTATCCATAATCGACGGGGGTCTTCCATGCCTTCCTGGCGCTCCTGGCACCGACCACTGATGTTCTTCGCCGCGTGCATGGCGGTGACGACGGCCGTGTCCGCGGTCGGCATGCTGATCGACGACCGGATGCTGGTGGGCTCGCACATCTGGTTCAAGCCGTTCAAGTTCTCGGTGTCGCTGATGGTGTACGCGGTGTCGCTGGCGTGGATGCTCTCGCTCACCACCCGCGCCAGGCGGACGGGCTGGTGGGCCGGGACCACGGTCGCCGTGACCGGAGCCGTCGAGATGGTGGTCATCATCGGACAGGTCGTCCGCGGCAAGCGCAGCCACTTCAACCAGGAGACCGACTTCGACTCCCGGCTCTACGACATCATGGCGTTCACGATCGTCACCCTGTGGATCGCGGCGGTGGTCATCGCGGTGCTGCTGTTCCGCTCCCGCATCGACGACGGGGCATCCCGTTGGGCGCTGCGGCTCGGTTCGGTCATCGCCCTCATCGGCGCGGCTCTCGGCGTCCTGATGACCCTGCCCACATCGGAACAGCGTGCGACGCCTGGGGACACCGTCGGCGCCCATAGCGTCGGCGTGCCCGACGACGGCGCCTCCATGCCGCTGACCGGCTGGTCGACGACCGGCGGAGATCTGCGCATTCCGCACTTCGTGGGGATGCACGCATTGCAGGTCCTGCCGCTGCTGCTGCTCGCCCTGGTGGTCCTGGCGTCCCGCTTCCCCAGGCTGGGTGACGAACGCGTGCGGCTGCGGCTGGTGCTCACGGCCTCGGGGGCGTACGCGGCCCTCCTCGCTCTGGTCACCTGGCAGGCCCTGCGCGGTCAGTCGCTGATCCACCCCGACGGCGCGACCCTCACCGCCGCCGCCGTCATTCTCGCGGGCGGCGCGCTGGGAGTTCACGTCTCTCTGCGCGGCGGGGCGACGTCCCCCCGCCACGACGACAACCCGAACGGTGACGACCGGAACGGTGACGACCCGAACGGCGACGCCCGGAACGGCGACGACCGGAACGGCAACGACAACGGGGGACGCACCGAAACGAGGCTGCCGGCATGACCGACTTCCTCTTCGATCTCTCGTTTCTGCTGGCGGTCCCCGTCTGGCTGCTGATGATCTTCGCGCCGTCCTGGCGGGTCACCGCCCGTATCGCGGCCTCACCGCTGACGGCCGTGCCGATCCTGGTCGTCTATACGGCCCTCGTCCTTCCCGTCCTGCCCGAGTTGTGGTCCCTGGTGAGCGAGCCGACCCTGGGCGGCCTCCAGGACCTGGTGGAGATCGCGGACGGCGCCGGGGCGGTCTGGGCGCAGATCATCGCCTGGGATCTGCTGGTCGGGCAGTGGATGTTCCTGGAGTCCCGTCGGCTGGGAATCCACCCCCTGGTCATGGGCCCGCTGCTCGTCTTCACCGTCCTGCTCTCCCCCTTCGCCCTCCTCGTCTTCCTGCTGCTGCGGGCGGTGCGGACCGCGTGGACGGGAAGGCGCGCCCCGGAAGCGGTCACCCGATAGGGGCGGGGGAGGCCCTGGGCGAAGGTGCGGCCGTGGGGTGCGGCCGTGGACGGAGGTGCGGCCCTCTGTTTCGTACGCCCATGGCGGTGCGGCCCTCTGTTTCGTACGTCCGCTGCCCGGCAGACTCAGCGGCATGTCCCCATCAACGCGGCACTGGGTCCCCACCCACGGCGACCCCTATCACCCTGTCCCCTACCGCCCCGACAGAATCCCGCCGTCCGAGTCCCTGGCCCGCGCGGCGGAGCTGCGCGTCCGGATGGACGAACGGCGTACGGTACGGCAGTTCTCCGCCGATCCGGTGCCGCTGCAGGCGGTACGGGACGCCATCGCCTGCGCCGCCACGGCCCCTTCGGGCGCCCATCAGCAGCCATGGACCTTCGTCCTGGTCCAGGACGCCGGGATCCGGCGGCGGATACGGGAGGCCGCCGAGGAGGAGGAGCGGCTCTCCTACGACGGCAGGCTCGGCGAGGAGTGGCTCGCCGCCCTGCGCCCCCTCGGCACCGACCGGGTCAAGCCGCATCTCACGGACGCGCCCGCCCTGATCGTGGTCTTCCAGCAGCGTTACTGGCTCAGCGAGGACGGCGTCAAACGCAAGCACTACTACGTCGACGAGTCCGTCGGCATGGCCGTCGGGATGCTGCTCAGCGCCCTGCATCTCTCCGGGCTGGCCGCTCTGGTCCACACCCCGAGCCCGATGCGCTTCCTCTCGGAGGTCCTCGAACGCCCGCCGAACGAGAAGGCGTTCGCCGTCGTCCCGGTCGGCTATCCGGCGGCCGACTGCCAGGTCCCGGATCTGGTGCGCAAATCGCTGGACCAGGTGCTGATCGAGATCTGACCCGGTAACGACGGCGGCGACGGCGGCGGCCGGGAACGCCCTGCCCGTACCCCGGCCGGGCGGCCCTCGGCGGGCACGGGCCGGGCACCGGCCGGGGGTTCCCGTGCCGTGCCGTGCTCGTCGAGGAGCCGCATGAGGTCGCGTTCACGCCGCCGACCGGTGCGCGGAGCGCGATGAGGTACGTGGCGAAGCCTCGGCGGCCCCGAGGCGCGTCCGCGCCATGGACGGCGTCACGGTGACCCGCCCGCCACCGGCCCCCATGGCGGTCACCGCGTCCAGAAGGCCCGTACCGCGCTCGAATACCCGGAAACCGGCCCATACCCCTCGGATCCGCCTCGGTGAAACCGTCCAAGCGCCCGGTTCCCCTTTCGCCGTTCCGGACGACCGTAGAACTCCGGCCATCCGGCCCCGAAACGAAGGACGAACTTCGCCCGAAAGGGAGTGGCGGCCTGACGGCGCACAGGGGATCCCGGAGCCGGATTCCCGGATCCCGGAGGCCCGGAAATCGGACGCGAGCGGCGGAAGACAGGCTTCCACCATGGCGATTCGATGAGAGTTGCCCATGTTCTCTCTCATCCGCGCTGATGGTGCGAGTCATCTCCCGCGTAATCAAGCAGGAGTCGCCCAACGGCTTGTAAACCGGCGTACTGTCCCAGAACAACAACGGGTTCACAACGATCACTTACATCCCAGTGGTCCCACCCGTAACACCGAGAAGGGAGGTTGTGGACAACAAGGGGGTTCACCACTCGGCATATCCATGCCATCAAGCGGGAGCTCGGCCTTCCCCGAACGGCCGGAGTGCCCCGCGTGCACCGCGTCCTGACGGACGGTCACGCGAAGGGGCGCCTGTTCGGCCCGCGCTCGTGAAGTTCGGCTCGCGCACAACCGCACGAGACCAGAAAGACCTCTATCCGCATGAACATAACCGTTCTGGGACAGGGCTACGTCGGACTTCCGCTCGCCATGCGCGCGGCGGAGGCCGGACATCAGGTAACCGGATACGAACCGGATACCGCGCGCTGCGCTCAGCTCACTTCGGGTAACTCATACGTCGAGGACATTCCTTCAACACGTCTGCGCGACGCGCTCACCGTCGGCTCCTATCGGGCGACGCATGACCCGCGCGATATGAAGGGCTTCGACATAGCGGTCATCACGGTCCCCACCCCTCTCACCAACCGCGCCCCGGACCTGACCTGCGTCCGTGAGGCGGCGTGCGCTCTTGCATGTTACATAGAGCCGGGGTCGACCGTCATTCTCGAATCGACGACGTATCCGGGAACGACCCGTGACGTCCTGATCCCTCTCCTCGAAGAGGGTTCCGGTCTTGTCGCCGGGCAGGACTTCCATGTCGGGTTCAGCCCGGAGCGCATCGATCCCGGCAATGCGACCTGGCGGTTCGAGAACACTCCCAAAATCGTCTCCGGGCTCACCGACGTCTGCCTCGAACACGTCAAGGAGTTCTACGACACGCTCGTGGAAGTCACCGTGCCCGCACGGGGGCTGGAGGAGGCCGAGCTGTCCAAGGTCTTCGAGAACACCTTCCGGCACGTCAACATCGCGCTGGTCAACGAACTCGGGAAGCTCGGGCATCTGCTGGGCATCGACGTCGGCGACGCGCTCGACTGCGCCGCCACCAAGCCCTTCGGGTTCATGCGGTTCACACCGGGGCCCGGCGTCGGGGGTCACTGCCTCCCGATCGATCCCGTGTACCTGTCCCACCATGTGCGGCAGCAGCTCGGCGAGACCTTCCGGTTCGTGGAACTGGCCCAGGAGGTCAACGAGCGTCAGCCCGCCTATGTCGTCGAACGGCTTCAGAGCGCTCTCAACCGGTCGGGCAAGCCCCTCAAGGGCTCGCGGGTCCTCGCCCTCGGGCTCACGTACAAGCCCGGCACGGCCGACACCCGTGAGTCTCCCGCGCGCAGTGTGGTCGAGCTGCTCACCGCCAAGGGCGCGCACTGCACGGTCGTCGACCCCTACATCGTCTCCGAGCCGGGCATGCGGCACCGCACCTCGCTCACCGCGCTGGACCTCGCCACGGCGGACGCCGTCCTGGTGCTGACCGATCATCCGGAGTTCGACTTCGACTCCGTGCGGGAGAACGCCTCCTACGTTCTCGACACCCGCCGGGCGGTTCCCGCCGGCGCCCACGTCGAGCAGCTCTGACCCCCCTCTCCCCCCACCAGTACATCTGCGCGACAGCAGAAGAAGTGAGGAATCCCCCCATGTCCGAGAACGGCCAGCTCGCCCGTACCGGCTCCGCGGCCGGCGCCATCATCGTCGGCGGGACAGTCATCACCGGTTGGTGGCTGCTGGGCATAGCCGCCCTCGTCGTCTGCGCCGGTGCGGTCCTGATCCGCTTCGGCTTCCGTCGCGACCGCGCAGCCGGTCAGCGATGACCCCGAGACCCCTCGCCGCCCATCCGCATCACTCCGGCACGGTCCTCACCGGAGCGATCGCGCTCACCGCCGCCGCGGCGTGGGCGGCGCACCACGCCATCGCGGCGACGCACTACGGGGACGCCACCCGTGGCCGGCTCGGCGTGGTGTGGGCCGTCACCTTCGTCCTGCTGATGACGCAGACCCTGATGTACCACTTCGACCGGCCGCACCGGGCCACCCCGAGGATCACCCGGATGCTGGCCGGGCTGCACGTATCGGTCCTGGTACCGGTCTACAACGAGGACGAGGGCTATCTCCGCCTCGGTCTCCAGTCCCTCCTGGACCAGACCCGGCTGCCGGACAGTGTGCACATCGTCGACGACGGGTCGACGAGCACCGAGTACGAGGCGGTACGCCGGTGGTGGCTCGCCGCCGCCGACAGAGCCGGGATCAAGACGACCTGGCAGCGCGTCCCCAACGGCGGCAAGCGGCACGCCCAGGGGCACGGTGTGCGGGTGAGTCCGGACGCCGATATCTATGTGACGCTCGACAGCGACAGCTGTCTGGCGCCCAACGCCATCGAGCAGGTGCTGCTGCCGTTCGGCCGGGCGTCGGTGCAGTCGGTGGCGGGGATCGTCCTCGCCACCAACCACCGGGTCAATCTGCTGGCGCGGGTCACCGACCTCTGGCTGCTGACGGGGCAGCTCGTGGACCGGTCCGCGCTCTCCTCGGTGGGCGCCGTCCTGGTGAACTCGGGGCCGCTGGCCGCGTACCGTGCCGAGATCATCCGCGACAACCTCGACGCGTATCTGAGCGAGACCTTCCGAGGACGGCCGGTCATGCTCTCCGACGACAGCCTCCTCACCCTGTACGCGCTGCTCCGCGGGCGGACCGTCCAGCAGCCCACCGCCGTCGTCTTCTCCGCGATGCCGGAGAAGTTCGGGCATCTGTGCCGCATGTATCTGCGGTGGATGCGCGGGTCGACCATCCGCTCGCTGTGGCGGATGCGGTATCTGCCGGTGACCGGTCTGGCCTACTGGATCCATCTGCTGCGCTGGTTCCAGGTCGCTCTGTCGACCTCGGTCCTGGTGTGGCTGCTCCTGGTCGAGCCGTTCAAGTACGGCAATGTCCCGGACGCCTCGTTCCTGCTGCTTCCCTTCCTGATCGGCTGGGCCCAGGGGCTGAGGTATCTGAGCATCATCCGGTCCGACGAGCGCATCCGCGAGCGGATCGTGACCTGGATGCTCATGCCGCTGGCGGTGGTGTTCGCCTGGACCGTGCTCCGCTTCATGCGCTGGTACGGGGCCGCCACCTGCTCCAACACGGGGTGGGGCACCCGGCAGGGCGGGGCCGAGGTCTCCCTCGACGGCTCCGGCGGCGCTTCGCCGACGGCCGCCGTGCCGCCCATGCCTCAGTGGGAACCGGGCGGCGCGGGAGGGGGATCGTACGCGGGAGGGGACGCGTACTCCGGAAATCCGTCCGCGTACACCGGGCATCCGTCCGCTCAGGGCGGGTCCGGCCGGGACGGCTATGCGCCGGATCCGTACGTCCCGGACGGGAACGCTCCGGACCCGTACTGGCCGGATCCCTTCGATCCGTATCCGTACGTCCCGGAAGTGCGTGCGGGGGATCCCCATGCGCAGGTCGCGTACGGGCGGGACGGACGGGGACGGCACGCGGACAGGCGGGCGGGGAACCCGCTCCAAGTCCTGGTTCCTCCGGGCGAGTCGGCGTTCGATCCGGGTATCCGTGGCACGGACACCCGCTGAGCCCTCGTCCGGGACGCGGCCGCTGACCACGGCCGCCCGGTGGGGCCACGCGGCTCCAGCAGCTCACAGACCGGCTGCTGGAGTCCGCGCCCCCGCCCCTTCCGCCACCGGCCGACGGCGGGATCGACGGACGCGCCGTCCGTCAACGCGAGCTGTCCATGAGCACGGCTACGCGGACGCACGCTTCCGCGAGGGCTTCTTCGCCGCCTTCTTGGCGGTGGACTTCTTCGCCGCCGTGTCCGCCGCAGTGTCCGTGGGCGTCTTCGCCGCCGTCTTCGCGGATGCCTTCCTGGCCGCCGGTTTCGCCGGGGTCTCCGCGGCCCGCGCCTCCGCGGCCTTCCCGGCCGTCCGGGACGCCGACCTCTTCGCGGGCTTCTTCGCCGCGCCCGCGCCCGCAGCCGCTGTCTCCGCGGTCTCCTCAGTCTCCGCGGTCTGCGCGGTCTCCGCGGTTTCCTCGGACTTCTTCTTCGAGGCCGCCCGCTTCCGCGTCTTGATCGGGGTCACCTCGGCGACCTCTTCTCCCCCGCGCGCCTCCTTGGCCGCTCGTACGCTGCTCTCCAGCGCGGCCATCAGGTCGATGACCTGCCCGCCGGCCTCGGCGGGGGCGGACTCCGGAACAGCTCCGCCGCCCTCGACCTTCCTGGTAATCATGGCTTCGACGGCTTCGCGGTAATCGTCGTGGAGAGACTCCATGTCGACCTCACCGAGGGTGTCCATCAGGGCGTCCGCGAGGTCGAGTTCGGCATCGCGGACCTTCACCTCGATCTCCGGGGCCACGCCCTCGGGACGGCGGATCTCATCCGGCCAGAGGAGACCGTGCATGGCGATCACATCGTCCACGACACGCAGCATGCCGAGCCGCTCCCGCCCCCGCAGCGCGAACTTCGCCAGGGCGACCTTCCGGCTCCGCTTGAGGGCTTCCCGCAGCAGCGTGTACGGCTTGGCGGCCGGGATGCCACCGGCGGAGAGGTAGTACGCGGTGTCCATCTGGAGCGGGTCGATCGAGTCGGCGGGCACGAAGGCCACGATCTCGATCGTCTTCGCCGTGGGGAGCGGCAGCGAGGCCAGGTCCTCGTCCGTGATCGGGATGATCGATCCGTCCCCGTCCTCGTACCCCTTGCCGATCTCCGCCGCCGGGACCTCCTTGTCCTCCAGCTCGCAGACCTTGCGGTAGCGGATCCGGCCGCCGTCGGCGGTGTGGATCTGGCGGAAGGAGACCGAGTGGTTCTCGGTGGCGTTCACCAGCTTGATCGGGATGGAGACCAGGCCGAAGGAGATCGCACCGTTCCAGATGGATCGCACGTTGATCCCTCTCATCCGATTCGGTCGTTTTATCAGTATTTATGGGATTCTCATCGTATGACGCCGATCACGGAGGTGGCTGGGCGGCGGCTGGCGCTCAGCAATCTGGAGAAGGTCATCCACCCGGCCACCGGGACGACCAAGGGCGAGATCCTGCACTACTACGCCGTGACGGCGGAGGCGCTGCTCCCCCATCTCCGCGACAGGCCGGTCTCCTTCCTCCGCTATCCGGACGGGCCGGGCGGCCAGCTCTTCTTCACCAAGAATCCGCCGCCCGGTACGCCATCGTGGGTACGCACGGTTCCCGTGCCGCACTCCGAGGATCCGGGGGCCCGCCAGGTCGTCGTGGACGATCTGGCGTCGCTGGTCTGGGCGGCGAACCTGGTCGTGGAGTTCCATACGCCGCAGTGGACCGCCGACGCGCCCGCCGTGGCCGACCGGCTGGTCTTCGACCTCGATCCGGGGGTCCCGGCCGGTGTCGTCGAGTGCTGTGCCGTCGCCGTATGGCTGCGGGAGCGGCTGGCGGCCGACGGCCTCGACGCGTACGCCAAGACGTCCGGGGCCAAGGGCCTGCATGTCCTCGTACCGCTGGAGCCGACCCCTTCGGAGGCGGTCTCGGCGTACGCGAAGGGGCTGGCCGTCGAGGGAGAGGCCGCGCTGCCGAAGCTGGTGCTGCACCGGATGACCCGCAGTCTGCGGCCCGGGAAGGTCTTCGTCGATCACAGCCAGAACGCCGCCGCGAAGACCACGGCGGCTCCGTACACCCTGCGCGCCCGACGCGAGCCGACCGTGTCGACGCCCGTGACCTGGGAGGAGGTGGAGGCGCGGCTGGAGCTGTCGTTCCGGCTGGAGGACATCGCGCCCCGGCTGGACCGTTACGGGGATCTGCTGGCCCCGCTCCTCGATCCGGGACGGGCCCGCCCGCTGCCGTGACCGGCCGTGACTGCCGTGACTGCCGTGACTGCCGTGACCGCCGTGACCGCCGTGACCGCCGTGACCGCCGTGACCGTATCGGCCGCCTCGGTCGCGCCCCTCGCTCCGGTCGTGCCGGTCGTGCCGGTCGTGCCGGTCGGGTCAGCTGTGGCGGCCGTGCCGGTCGGGTCAGGTCCGCAGCCAGGTGCGGCGATCCCGCGCCACCGCGTACAACGCCTCGATGTCGGCCGGTTTGTGGACCCCGCCGAGCCGGGCCAGCGCAGGCACCTCGTTCTCGTTGAGGATCCGTACGTCCACGGGCGCGGGCGACGGAGCGTCCAGCCGCGCCGCTCCGGTCACGGCGAGAACGGGACGTACCGCCGTCGCCAGGGCCAGGGACGCCCGTTCGGCACGTCGGCGGGTCAGCCGGAGCAGCGGGACGGGCTCGGAGCGGCCGGCGCGGACCAGCGGGTCGGTGACCCGGATCCGCAGTCCGGGCGCGGCGAGGGTGTGCACGGCCAGGACACCGCCGGGGCCGATGGCCAGATGGTCGATACGGTCCCCGCCCGGCAGCGGAACCGAGTGCAGAATCCGCCAGCCCGCTCCGTCGAGCCGGTCCAGCGCGCCGCCCAGGAGGTGTTCCGCGGCGAGCTGGGCACGCCGGGCGCGGCGCGGGTCGCGGCTGAAGCGGCCGGGCGTCGGGAGGTGATCCAGTTCGGCGTGGAGCGCCTCGCCCGGCCGGTTGGGCGCGAGGTCGTCGTCGGGGTGCAGGGAGAGCCGGGCGAGGTCGTCCGAGGTGGGCACGGGCGGCGGGCCGACCGTCCAGTCGCCGGTGAGATACGGGGCGAGAACCGCGAGCACCTCGTCGCGCAGCCGCTCATGGACCAGAGAGATCCGGCCACCGTCACCGCCGCTGCCCGAACCACCGCCGTAAGAACCACCGTCCTCGGCGTCACCGTCCTCGGCGTCGCGGTCCCGGACGCCGTCACTCATACCGTCCCGCCCCCGGTCTCCGGCGCGAGGGGCGTCCCGGTCGTACCAGGCGACGTGACGGCCGTCCGGCAGGGTGACGTACAGCCGGTCGGACCCGGCGCCGTTCCCCGCGCGTGCCGGTGTGACGCGCAGTAACGCAGTCATTCGCCCATCCTCAGCCGCCTGTCGTCCGCCCGTCATCGCTTCTGGACCATGGGACCAGCCACGGGCCCTTCCGGGCAATATCCTCGCGATGTCCGGGCGGTGGTGCAGACTCTCCACAAGCGCGCGGATCCTGCGCAAAGCTCTGGCGCACAACCCCCGTGGCCACGATTCTTGGGGCTCACGGTTCGGGGCGCGAAGTCCGGACCGGTTGTGCCGGACAGGGGTGCGTCCGGACAGGGTTGTGTCCGAGCCGGATCGCGTCCGGGCCGGATTGTGAGCCGAAGGGGTTGCGGACGGACCGCTTCCGGGCGTACGCCTGTGAGTCTTCGGTCCGGAGGGCTTTGGGGAGGGGGCGGGCTTGTTCGAGGGAATCGACGAGGTCGACTGGGCCGCGCTGGAGCATGCCTACGGTCCGGCCGAGGATGTGCCGGGGCTGCTGCACGGGCTCGCGTCCGCCGACCCGGAGATGCGTGAACTGGCGCTCGACGGGCTGTATGCGACGGTTCACCATCAGGGCGACGTCTACGACGCGACGCTCGCCTGCATCCCCTTCCTGCTGGAGCTGGCCGGCGACCCCTCGGTCCCGGACCGCGGCGGCATCGTCGAGCTGCTGACCAGCATCGGCGGCATCGATCTCGACGGCGATGACGAACTGGACCCGGAGGACGAGGAGTTCGAGTACGCGGCGAACTACGCCATGGCCGCTTCGGCGGTGACCGCGGGCGCGGACGTCTTCCTCTCGCTGGTCGACTCCGACGACCGCGGTGTGCGTCTCGCCGTGCCGCTCGCGCTCGCCACGCTGCACGGCGAACCGGAGCTGGTGCTCGGCTTGTTAAGGGAACGGCTGAAGGTCGAGCAGGACCCCGAGGTGCGCTTCGCCTGCGTGGAGGCGGGAGGCCGGATAGCCCTGCGGCACGAGGGGCTGAACTCCGAGGTCGTCGCCTGGCTGACCGGGCTGACGCGCGTCCCGCCCGATGCCGAGCCCTCGCTGTACGACCCCGAGTCGTACGGCTCGGGGTCATACGGCTCCGGGTCATACGGCTCCGGGTCATACGGCTCTGAGCCATCTGAGTCATACGGCTCCGGGCCCCGTGGCTCCCGGCCCTGCCCGCCCCGCCCCGACGGGTCGCCGTCCGCCGGGTCCGGCGGTCCGCACGGCTCCGGGCCCGAGGACGCCGCCGCCCCGGCGCTCGACGGCGACCGCACGCGTGACGGGCAACCGCCGCATGACGATCGGCCCTCCGGCAGCGAGTCGTACGACGGGCAGCCAGGCGGCGAGGAGCCGGGCGGCCGGGCGACGGCCAACGGGCAGGCGCGCGGCACCAGGGCGGCCTACGACGCCGGGCTGCGGCTGTCCGCCATCGCCCAGCTCGCCCGCTGCGCTCCGCACACCCTGCCCCCCGATGTGGTCCCGGACGTCACATGCCTGCTGCGGGAGCTGCGCGCCGAGCCGGTCTCGGTACCCGCCGCGGATCCCTCCGCGCCTGCCGCCCCCTCCGTACCTCCTCAACCTCCCTCGTCTTCTCCGCCTTCTCCGCCGACGCTGCTGGGGCAGCTCCGTGAGCGCCGCGAGTCGGAGATGGCCGGCCGTCCCGCCCCCTGGACGGGCGATCTTCTGCGCACCCTGCACTCCGGCCTCGGCGACCGCGTCGACGACCGGATAGCGCTGCTGACCGACCAGTTGTGCAGCCCCGACTGGGGGCAGCGGATCGACGCCGTACGGATGAGCAGCGGGCTGCTGCGCACCTGGCGCGGCGAGTACGGCGAACTGGTGGGCCTGATCGGCGAGCAGCTGACCGACAAGGAGCCCCGGCTCGCGGACGCCGCCGCCGGTGCGCTCGGCGAACTGTTCGAACTCGCCCGGCCCGCGGCGGACGCGCTCGCGGAGTTCGTCGCCGCGGACCCCGGATGCTGGATGCAGGAGTGGGCCAGCGGACCGCGCATGCTCGGCAGCGCGGTCGCGGCGCTGGCGCGGACAGGCGATCCACGCGTGGTGCCGGTGCTCCAGCAGATGCTGGAGCTGCCCGAGGCCCCCCAGGACCTCGGCTACGTACTGGATCAGCTGGGCGCGGCGGCGGCCCCGCTCGCGCCCGCGCTGCGTGCACGGCTGGCCCGTATCGAGCTGGACGACCGGCTCTACGATCTGGCCGGTCCGCTGCTCTACGGGCTCACCGCGCTCGGGGCCGCGGACGCCATGCCGGAGGTGCTGCGGGTGCTGCGGGGTGCGCCGGAGTACCGCAGGGAGTGGGTGGTCGAACTGGTGCTGCGCGCGCTCACGGCCTTCGGCCCGAACGCGCGGGAGGCGATACCGGATCTGCGGCAGCTGCTGGTCCGGGCCGCCCGCTCGGATTCGCTCACCGTGACGTTTCCGGGAGCGCCCGGGTCGTTGTCGGGGGCGTTCGGGGCGAAGGCGGCGGCGGCTCTCTGGGCGATCGAGGGCGACGCGGAGTCCGTGCTGCCGGTGCTGCGCAAGACCCTGGGGGCGGCCGATTCCGGGGCGCGGCGCTCGGCGGCCACGGTGCTGGGGGCCATGGGTCCGGCCGCCGTGACGACCGCCCCCGCGCTGGAGGATCTGGTGTGGTCGGCCGACCCCTGGACCCGTGTGGACGCGGCGATCGCGCTCTGGCAGGTCACGGGCGATCCGGAGCGGGCGTGGCCGGTGCTCAGGGCGGCGTGGGAGACGATGCCGAGCACCCGTGTCCCGACCGCCGAGCTGCTGGCGGGCCGGGCCTGCGACGGCGCGGCGGCGTCGGCGGAGTGCGGGGCGGAGGGGGCCAAGAGGCTGCTCCGCTCCGAGATTTCATGCGTCAGACGGCACAATGCCATAGACGGGGGATACGGCAGCCATGACATCGTGAGGGATGAGAAGCTGCTGGCCCTCTGCCGGCAGGCGCTGACGTGGGAGGGGCCGACAGCATGATCATCTTCGGTACCAAGGGGTACCTCTACCAACTGGCGATACTCACCCTCGTGTGCGGACAGTGCGGCAATCCGGCGGCGCACACGCTGCGGAAGCGGGTCTCGAAGTTCACGCTCTTCTTCGTGCCGGTGTTCCCGTACTCCACGAAGTACTCGACGCAGTGCACGTTCTGCGGCGCGGAGCATCAGGTGCCCAAGGAGCAGGCCGACCAGCTGGTGGCGCAGAGCACCGGCGGCCCGGTTCAGGGGCAGGGCCAGGGACCGGGCCAGGGTTACGGCCAGGGGTACGGCCAGGGTTACGGCCAGCCCCAGGGGCAGCAGGGCCAGGGGCAGAACCCGTATCAGCGCTGAGTCACCCGTCCCGGCGCGCACCTCGGAACACCAGAGCCGCAGCCGGGCGGCGAGGGTGGCGCGGGCGGTGTGGGACGAAAAGGGAATCTCCGGGTAATAGGGTTTGCGGGATCACCGTACGACGGCCTCGGGCACACCCCCGCCCGGCTAGGAGAATCTTGCGACCGCGCCCCCACCGCCCGTTGTACGCCGTGTTGCTGACGGTCGCCGCCGCCGTGTCGCTGTCCGCGTGCGGCAACGCGGGCGAGCTGAAGAGCGCGGGCCCGACGCCCACGGCCGCCGGGCCCGTACGGCTGTGGCCCGACCTCCCGCCCGTCACCGCTCCCCCGTACGACTACGGGGAGACGGACACGGCGCCGATCCCCGGAGTCAAGGTGCCCGGCGGGGGTGTGCGGGATCTGGATCCGCTCGCCGTCGTCCGGGCGGAGGCCGCCGCCTACCCGATGACGTACGCCGGCCCCGACGGCAGCTCACGGGAGACCGTGGCCAGACTGGACGCCTGCGAGGAGAAGCCGGCGTCCTGCCCGGTGCTCAAGCCGTACTACCGCGATCTGACCGGTGACGGGCGGGAGGAACTGATCCTCGGGGTGAGGATGCCCGAGCAGCAGACGGAGGTCCGCGGCTACACGCCCGGCACGGGTGCGGCCGAGGGGACCCTCACGCGGATCATGTCCACCTCCGACCAGTTGGTGAGCGTGGAGCTCGCGGGCCGGGACATCATCCTGCGTTCCGTCTCGGCGGGCATTCCCGGATACGAGTACCGGACGGCCTGGTCCTGGGACAGCCGCCACCAGGCGATGCTGCCGACGCGGGACGAGATCATCCGGGTGCAGCCGCTCCCGAAGGAGCACGGGAACGGCCCGACCGGCCCCGTGCCGACCGGAACGGCACAAGGCGAGCAGCCGTGAAGCATCCTCTTCGGCGGGGTCGGCCCGATGCGACCCGGCCCGGTGCGACCCGGTCCGGTCGGATCCAGCGGCTCCGGCGACTTCGCCGGCCCCGGCGGCTCCGGCGTCTCCGGTGGCCCCGCTGGACCGCCACCCTCACCTGGAAGGCCGCGGTCTTCATCACGGTGATGTGCTGCACCCTCGCCGCGCTGCTCGGCGTGCTGGTCCATGTCGGGGTGACCCGGCAGACCGTGGACGAGTCCCGCGACAAGGCGCTGGAGCAGCTAGCGGACGTGTCGGCGGCGTACGAGGCGGGCGAGCCGCTGCCCAAGTTCGGGGGCGTGGATCCGGCAGGGCTGCCCGGCTCGCTGCGGGCCCTCGCGCTGAGCGGGGAGCGCGGCACGATGGTGAGCAGATTCCGGGGCCGCCCCACGATGTGGGCGGCCGGGCCGGCCGATGGCAGCGTGATCGGCGTACGCATCGACTACACCCAGAGCGCGAAGACGATCTCCGCGCTCGACCGGGCGATCCTCGGGTCGTCGGTGCTGGCGATCGGCGCGACGCTGCTGGTGGGCGCGTTCGCCGTCACCCGGATCACGCGCCGGCTGCATCTGACCGCGCAGGTGGCGCGGAGGATCAGCGCGGGCGATCTCGACGCGCGGGTCGGCGACCCCCGTACGAGGAATCCGTCCCGCCCGCAGGACGAGGTGGCCACGGTGTCGGGTGCGCTGGACACGATGGCCTCCTCGCTCCAGGCCAAGCTGCTGAGCGAGCAGCGTTTCACCGCGGATGTGGCGCATGAGCTGCGTACTCCGCTGACGGGTCTGTCCGCGGCGGCCGAACTGCTGCCCGAGGGACGGCCGGCGGAGCTGGTCCGGGACCGGGTGCGGGCGATGCGCGCGCTGACGGAGGATCTGCTGGAGATCTCGCGGCTGGACGCGGGCGGCGAGACGGTGGATCTGGATATGCACGAGCTGTCGCGGCTGGCCGAGCGGGTGGCACGGGCGGCGGGCACCGAGACCGGGGTGCGGGTGGTGCGCGACGCGACCGTGGAGACCGACCGGCGGCGGCTGGAACGGGTGCTCGGCAATCTCGTCGCCAATGCCCACCTTCACGGCAGCCCGCCGGTGGTGCTCTGTGTGGACGGCCCGGTGGTGACCGTCGCCGACCAGGGGCCCGGCTATCCGGCGTATCTGCTGGAGCACGGCCCGGCCCGGTTCCGGACGGAGGGCGGCGGCAAGGGGCACGGCCTCGGGCTGACGATCGCGGTCGGCCAGGCGGCGGTGATCGGTGCGCGGCTGTCCTTCGCGAACGGCCCGGACGGTGGTGCGGTGGCCCGGCTGACCCTGCCGGAGCCCGCCGCCGAGGCGGGTCCCGCGACGGGCGCGCTGTAGGACCGGGCAAGCGAGCCAGGTCCTACGGCGAACCGGAACCGCCCCCGGCCCTTCCGCACACGGCACCCCCACGTCACCCGGCCCTCAGTCACCGGGCCCTCCGTCACCGCATCAACGCGGACGACATCACCGCAGAGGACATCACCGGATATGACATAAAGGACATAAAGCCCACCTCTTGCTACGTTGCGTGGCATGACCGCAACGACGGCGGACGCTTCCCCGCCCGCCCCACGCCACCCCAAGCGGCGGGGCGTCGAGCTCGCGCTCCTCGTCGGCGCCGTCCTCATCTCCGTCTACGGTTACGCGGCCGTCGGCCTCGCCCGGAACAACGCCGTACCGCCGGACGTCCTCGGTTACGGCTCGGGGCTCGGCCTCCTCGCGCTCACCGCGCATCTCGCGGTCCGCGTCCGCGCCCCCTACGCCGACCCGCTGCTGCTGCCGATCGCGGTCCTCCTCAACGGCCTCGGCCTGGTGCTCATCTACCGGCTCGATCTGGAGACCCCCGACAGCCTGGCCGCGCCGACCCAACTGGTGTGGTCGGCTCTCGGCTTCGGGCTGTGCGTCGCCGTCGTCGCCCTGCTGCCCGACCACCGGATCCTTCAGCGGTACGCGTACCTCTCGGTCTCGGCGGCCCTCGTCCTGATGATCGCACCGATCTTCTTCCCCTCCGTGAACGGCGCGCGGATCTGGATCCGGTTCGGCGAACTCTCCTTCCAGCCCGGCGAGTTCGCGAAGATCCTGCTGGCCGTCTTCTTCGCCTCGTATCTCGCCGCCAGTCACCACACGCTCGCCCTGACCGGCCGCCGCATCTGGAGGCTCCAGCTGCCGCCGGGGCGGGTGCTCGGACCCGTCGTCGCGATCTGGCTGATCAGTGTCATGGTGCTGATCCTCGAACGGGACCTCGGCACATCGCTCCTCTTCTTCGGCCTCTTCGTGATCATGCTGTACGTGGCGACGGGCCGTACCGGCTGGATCGCGGTGGGGCTGGCCCTGGCCGCGGCGGGCGCGTTCGCGGTCGGGACGGTCGAACCGCATGTGCACGGCCGGGTCGACGACTGGCTCAACCCCTTCGCCTCCATCGAGGCGGGCCAGGGCCCCAGCCAGGTCGCCCAGTCGCTGTTCTCGTTCGGCGCGGGCGGCCTGCTCGGCACGGGCCTCGGGCTCGGGCACTCCACCCTCATCGGCTTCGCCGCCAAGTCGGACTTCATCCTCGCCACGGCGGGCGAGGAACTCGGCCTGGTCGGCCTGACCGGCATTCTGCTGCTGTACGCACTGCTCGTGGCGCGCGGATTCCGGGCCGGGCTCAGTCTGCGCGACCCCTTCGGACGGCTGCTGGCCGTCGGTCTGGCCTCGATCGTCGCCCTCCAGGTCTTCGTCATCACGGGCGGGGTGACCGGCCTGATCCCGCTGACCGGCATGGCGATGCCGTTCCTGGCCCAGGGCGGCTCGTCCGTGGTCACCAACTGGATCATCGTGGCGCTGCTCATCCGGGCCAGCGACTCGGCCCGCGAGCCCCGCCCGGAGCCCGAACCGGCACCGGAGCCGGCGGCCCCCCAGGGTCCCGGTTCCTTCACCCTGGTCCCCGGGGAGGACCGTTGATCCGGTACATCCGGCGCGCCGCCGCGCTCTGTCTGGTCCTGCTGATCGCCCTGCTGGCCAACGCGGCACGGGTGCAGGTCTTCGAGTCCGCCGCGCTCGACGAGAACCCGGCCAACCGCCGTGGCGCGATCTCCCGTTACGAGGAGCCGCGCGGCGACATCTTCGCCGGCGGCCGTCCGGTCACCGGCTCCAAGGACACCCGGCAGCAACTCCGCTTCGAACGCACCTATCTCCAGGGCCCGTTGTACGCACCGGTGACGGGGTACTCCTCGCAGACGTACGGCACATCGCTGATCGAGAACGCGACGGACTCCGTGCTCTCCGGCACCGACCCCCGGCTCGTCACGCTCCCGCTCTGGAACGATCTCAGCCGTGCCCGGCAGCCGGGCGGCGATGTCATCACCACCATCAAGCCCGCGATGCAGAAGGCCGCCTACGAGGGACTCGGCGGGAAGCGGGGCGCGGTCGCCGCCGTCGAACCCTCGTCCGGCCGGATCCTCGCGCTGGTCAGCAGCCCTTCGTACGATCCCGGCACGCTCTCCGGCACCGGTCCCGCCGCAAGGAAGGCATGGGCCGAACTGAACGCCCTGAGCACCCAGCCGATGCTCAACCGGGCGATCCGGCAGACGTATCCACCCGGTTCGGCATTCAAGATCGTCACAGCGGCGGCGGCGCTGGACTCGGGCCTGGTGTCGGACGTGGACGAGCCGACGGACACGCCCGACCCCTATGTCCTGCCCGGCACCCGCACCACGCTCCCCGACGACACGGAGGGCTGCGGCGACGCGTCCCTCGCGTACGCGCTCCAGTGGTCCTGCAACACGGTGATGGCGAACCTCGGCGTACAGATCGGGCTGCCCCGGATGCTCGCCACCGCCACCGCCTTCGGCTTCAACGACCACCGGCTCCGGATCCCGTCCGGCGTCGCGCCCTCCAACTTCGACGCCCGGATGTCGGCAGACCAACTGGCGCTCTCCTCGATCGGCCAGTTCAACACGAAGGCGACCCCGCTCCAGATGGCGATGGTCTCGGCGGCGGTCGCCAACGGCGGGGACCTCAAGTACCCCTATCTGGTGGACCGGGTGACCACCGGCACCGGCCGCACTCTCTCCCGGAACCACCAGCGCTCGTACCAGCGGGCCATGAACCCGGCCACGGCCCGGGAGCTGCGGCGTCTGATGGTGCGGGTGGTGGAGGAGGGCACCGGCTCGAACGCGGCGATCCCCGGCGCTCGGGTCGGCGGCAAGACGGGAACGGCCCAGCACGGCCTCGGCAACTCCGGTACCCCGTACGCCTGGTTCATCTCCTGGGCCCAGGCCGATGACGCGATGCGGCCCGCGGTGGCCGTCGCGGTCGTCGTCGAGGACGCGAACGCGGTCCGCGACCACATCAGCGGCGGCGGCGACGCGGCCCCGATCGCCAAGGCGGTCATGGAGGCGGCGCTGCGGGACTGACCGCCGGACCCCGCCGCCCCACCGGCGACCCCGGCCCGGCCCCAAGGGGCTGCCCCTTAGTAGACGACGAGTCAACAAGTCGTACGCAGAGGCTTGACGCGCTTACTGACGCAGAGTCTGATAAAGGTCATGACAACAGTGTCCGAACGCGACACCCCGCTGCTCCACGACGCTCTGGGCCCCCTTCGCGACCGTGAGCAGGTCGCCCAGCGCCTCCTCGAAGCCTCCGCCAAGCACTCCTTCGACCCGGACGCGGAACTCGACTGGGACTCCCCCTTCGAGGAGGGGAAATGGTTCTGGCCGCCGGAGCTGGTCTCCCTCTACGGCACCCCGCTCTGGCGGCGGATGTCCGAGGAACAGCGGATGGACCTCGCCCGGCACGAGGCCGCGTCCCTCGCCTCGCTCGGCATCTGGTTCGAGATCATCCTGATGCAGCTACTGGTCCGGCACATCTACGACAAGCCCCTGACCAGCGGTCATGTGCGGTACGCCCTCACCGAGATCGCCGACGAGTGCCGGCACTCGATGATGTTCGCCCGGATGATCCGCAAGGGCGGGACACCCGCGTACCCCGTCCCCCGCGTCCATCACCAGCTGGGACGCGTACTGAAGACCGTCTCGACCACGCCCGGCTCCTTCGCGGCCACGCTCCTCGGCGAGGAGATACTCGACTGGATGCAGCGGCTGACCTTCCCCGACGAGCGGGTGCAGCCCCTCGTCCGCGGAGTCACCCGCATCCATGTGGTGGAGGAGGCCCGTCATGTCCGTTACGCCCGCGAGGAGCTGCGCCGCCAGATGGTGACCGCACCCCGCTGGGAGCGGGAGCTGACCCGGATCAGCTGCGGGCACGCGGCGCGGGTGTTCTCCGTCTGCTTCGTCAATCCTCGGGTGTACGCGGACGTCGGACTCGACCGCGGGGAGGCCGTCGCCCAGGTACGGGCCAGCGGGCACCGCCGGGAGGTCATGCGGTCCGGAGCCAAGCGGCTCACGGACTTCCTCGACGACATCGGGGTGCTGCGGGGGCCGGGCCGGCGGCTGTGGAAGCGGTCCGGCCTGCTCGCCTGATCCCGGCAGGCCGTGGGGCCACGGCGGCCCCTGGCACCGACGACGCCGACGACGCCGAGGAGTCCGGTCACAGCACCGGCCAGACCGCCGGGCCGCTCCACCGGAACCCGTCCGGCAAGGCGGTCACGGGTTCGCCCGAGCGCGGGCGCGGCCACCATGGGAGGCCCACCCGCATGGGGGAGACTGGGCCGGGTGAGAAGCGAGAACGCGCCCTTCATCGGCGGGCCCCTCGACGGGCGAACGTTGCCCGTGCTCGTCGGGCCCACCGGGCATCCGCCCAAGTGGTACGAGATTCCCGTGCCGAACGACGACGGCACCCCGCCGACGGTGCACGCCTACCGCCGCGTCCCCGCCGGATACACCAAGCGGCTCGGGCTCCAGCGTGGCTGGCGGTACGAGTACGCGCCACAGGGCAGGGAGCGCCGCGAGCTGAAGTGGCCCTGGTCGAAGCCGCAGGGCCGAGCCGACACGCCGTAGGACCCCCGGACTGCCCCTGGGACGGGTGACGTCGTTCCGCCGAATCGGCCACCCGGAAGGCGCACGGACCCAGGGGCCCGCACGATCGCGGGTGTGGGGCGGCAAGGGGCCGCGCCCCGGTCGGAGGTGAAGGCGTGTCAGGCAGATTGCTCCGCACAGTGTGCACGGCGGCGCTCACGGCGGTCACCCTGATCGCGACCGCGCCGGGCGGCGTCCGGGCTGACCCGGTCCCGGCCGCCGCGACCGTCGAGCCGGACGACGCCACCGCCGCGACCGACGGGCAGGGCGAAGACGAATCCGCCCCCCAAGACGACAGCGAGTACCCCCAGGACTCCTGGGATGCCCAGGAATCCGACGATTCCCAGGACTCCCCGGAGGCCGGAGAGCCCCCGGAGGCCGGAGAGCCCCAGCAGCCCGAGGGTGCCCAGGAGCCCGAAGGCGCTGAGGGCACCCCCGGGGGCGAACTCTCGGGCGATCCCGGAGCCGCCGCGCCCCCGGCGGCCCCCGGTCCCCCGGAGTCCGTTCCCCAGCTGGTCGCCCGGCTCGGGACCCTCTACCGGCTGGCCGAGGAAGCCGGTGATACGTACGCCGCCGCCGAGAAGCGGCTGAAGGCCCAGCGTGCCGAGACCGCGCGGCTCGGCCGGCAGCTGACCACGGCACGGGACGCGCTCGACGCCAGCCGGGCGGAATCGGGGCGGCTGGCGCGGGAGCAGTACCAGGGCCACTCCGAGCTGTCCTCGTATCTGCGGCTGCTTCTCGCTCCGAGCCCCCAGCACGCCCTGGACGAGCGCCATCTGATGCAGCGCGTGGCGGCGAACCGGATGGCGGTCGTGAACCTGCTGGAGTCTCGGGCGAAGAAGGCGGAGGCACTCGCCGCCGCCTCCCACAAGGCCCTCGACAAGGAACGGGCCCTCGCAGCCGGGCAGCAGAAGGCGCGGACGACGGCGGACGCGCGGCTGAAGGACGTCCAGAAGACCCTCGCCTCGCTCTCCCCCGAGCAGATCACCGGGCTCACCTCCCCGCAGGGCCAGGAGAGTCTGGTCGCGTCGGGCGCGTTCGGCTCTCCCGACGAACAGCGCAAGCCCACCCCGCAGGGCGCCAAGGCCGTCAAGTACGCCGTCGACCAGATCGGGAAGCCGTACGCCCAGGGCGCACAGGGCCCCAAGGCGTACGACTCCTCCGGTCTGACCTCCCGCGCCTGGAACGCCGCCGGGCTGAAGATCCCGCGCACCAGCCAGAAGCAGTGGCGGGATCTGCCGAAGGTGGCACTGCGCTCGCTGCGCCCCGGCGATCTGGTGGTCTACTTCCCCGAGGCGACCCATGTGGCGGTGTATCTGGGCAACGGGATGGTGGTCCAGGCCCCGCGGCCCGGCGCGAAGGTCAAGGTCTCCCCCCTCGCGTCGAACCCGGTGCTGGGCGCGGTGCGGCCCGATCCGGACGGCGCCCCGCTGGACGGGTACACCCCGCCGCGGCTCCCCGACGGGGCCACGGCGGGGCCGGACACGGGCTACTCGGGCGCCAAGGCCCCGGCGGAGGGTCCCACGGCTCCCGAGAATCCTGTGGCGCCCCAGGCTCCTGCGACTCCCTCAGCTCCCGAGAACCCTGCGGCTCCCGAGGCTCCTGTGACGCCCTCGGCTCCCGAGGCTCCTCAGGATCCCGCGGCCCCCGCGACTCCCGTGGTGGCGCGGGCGGCGACCTCGCCCAGATAGGACTCGGCGAGCGCCGGGTCGTAGAAGAAGTTCTCGAAGTCCGCGGGGTCGTTGAACCCGTTGGCGAACCGGTCGGCCACCGGCTGGAGCCGGCCGGCCGCGCCGATCAGGTTCAGGATGTGCTCCGGCGGCGGCGCGAGCATCGCGTTGGTCCACTTGGTGACGTGCCGCGCGGTCTCCCAGTAGCGGTCGAACGCGGACCGCATCCACTCCTCGTCGAACGGCTTCTCCCCGTGCTCGGTGATCGAGGCGAGATACGAGGCCGCGCACTTGGAGGCGGAGTTCGAGCCCTGTCCGGTGACGGGGTCGTTGGCGACGACGACGTCCGCGACGCCGAGGACCAGTCCGCCGCCGGGCAGCCGCCCGACCGGGTTCCGCACGGTGGGGGCGTACCGGCCGGCGAGCGTGCCGCCCGCGTCGGTCAGTTCGACCTTGGTGGCACGCGCGTACTCCCAGGGGGTGAACCGCTCCATCAGCTCCAGCGTGAGCGAGAGGTGCTCGGCCGGGTCCTTGACGCCCTTGAAGACGTCGAGCGGGCCGCCGGGGATGCCTTCCCAGAAGAGGATGTCCGCGCGGCCGCTGGTGGTGAGGGTCGGCATGACGAACAGTTCACCGACGCCGGGCACCAGATTGCAGCGGACGGCGTCGTAGTCGGGGTGCTCGGGGCGCGGGCCGAGGCCGTGGACGTAGGCGACGGAGAGGGCGCGCTGCGGAGCGTCGTACGGGGAGCGCGAGGCGTCCCGGCCGAACATCGAGACCAGTTCGCCCTTGCCCGCCGAGACGAGCACCAGATCGTAGGTGCGGGCGAAGAAGTCGAGGTCGGAGACGGCCGCCCCGTGGATGACGAGCTGTCCTCCGCGCTGGGCGAACGTCTCCATCCAGCCGGCCATCTTGACGCGCTGGTCGACGGACTGGGCATAGCCGTCGAGCTTGCCGACCCAGTCGATGAGCCGTCCCCTGGGCCCGCCGGGGGCGTCCTGGGATTCGGGTCCGGCGACGGAGACTCCGAGGCCCTGGATCTTCGGCGCCTGGGTTTCCCAGAAGTTGATGTCCAGATCGCGCTCGTGCTGGAGCGCGGTGTGGAACATGCACTGCGTCGACATGACCCGGCCGGTCCGGATCTCGTCGGCGGTACGGTTGGACATCAGGGTGACCTCGTAGCCCCGCGACTGCAGGCCGAGGGCGAGCTGGAGACCGGACTGACCGGCTCCGACTATGAGTATCTTCCGCATCCGGGGTGTCTCTTTCGTCGGTTCGGAGAGCTGTTCAAGAATCCGTTCGAAGATCTGCTCGAAGCTGTGTCCATAAGCCCGCCGGTGGGCACATGAGTGCGTCCACGGATGCGTTCACCGTCCGACGGCTATTCGGGAGTCGCTTCGAGCGCATGGGCGACCAGCGTGAGCAGTGACTCGATGACGGTGAACCGCTGCCGGGCGTCCATGATCACGATCGGTACCCGCGCGGGTATGGTCAATGCCTCCCGCACGTCCTCTTTTTCGAACAGCTCCGAACCGTCGAAGTGGTTGACGGCGACGACGTACGGCATCCCGCTGCTCTCGAAGTAGTCGAGCGCGGGGAAGCAGTCCGACAGCCGCCGGGTGTCGGCGAGCACGATCGCGCCGATCGCACCCCGTGCGAGGTCGTCCCACATGAACCAGAAGCGCTGCTGACCGGGCGTGCCGAAGACGTACAGCACCAGGTCGTCGTCGAGCGTGATCCGGCCGAAGTCCATGGCGACGGTCGTGGTGAGCTTGCCGGGCGTGGCGGAGAGATCGTCGGTCTCCTCGCTCGCCTGGGTCATCAGGGCCTCGGTCTGGAGCGGGGTGATCTCCGAGACCGTTCCGACGAAGGTCGTCTTGCCCACGCCGAAACCGCCCGCCACCACGACCTTGGTGACGGTGGGGGCGCGGTCGTGGTCCAGCTGCCAGTCCCGCAGGCCGTCTTCGGCCGCGGGGACCGCGGTGGCCTCGGTGGCCTCGGTGACCGGGGTGGCGCCGGAGGGCTGACGCGGCACCTGGGCCTGGGCCGGGGTCCGGGGTTGTTCGGGGGCGGGCAGTGTGTCAGAGCCGGCGGAGTCCACTCAGCACCCTTTCGAGCAGTGCGCGTTCCGGTCTTCCGGGGCCGTGCCCCGTGCCGTACACACGGATCTTTCCCTGGTCGGCGAGGTCGCTGAGAAGCACCCTGACGACGCCCAGCGGCATCTTGAGGATCGCCGAGATCTCGGCGACGGTACGCATACGGCGGCACAGCTCGACGATGGCCTGCAACTCGGGCATGACCCGTGTCGACAGATCGCCCTGGGGCAGCTCCCGACGGTCGGCGGGGGCTTCGAGCGCGGCCACCAGCGTCTCGACGAGCAGTACATGGCCGAAGCGGGTGCGCCCGCCGGTGAGCGAGTAGGGCCGTACGCGGGCGGGGCGGCGGCTCTCGCCGCGCCTGGGCAGTCCGGCGGGGGTGGACGAGGCGGTCACCGGGTGCCTTCCAGGGACTGGCGCAGCTCGCTGCGGAGTTCGGGGGTGAGCACATGTCCGGCGCGGCCCACGAACAGGCCCATGTGGTACGCGACCACGGCCATGTCGCAGTCGGCGTCGGCGTGGACCCCGAGCAGCGAGCCGTCGCTGATCGACATGATGAACACGCAGGCGTCCTCCATGGCGACCATCGTCTGTTTGACGCCGCCGCCGTCCATCAGCCGGGCGGCCCCGACGGTCAGGCTGCCGATGCCGGAGACGATGGTGGCGAGGTCGGCGCTGGAGCCTCTGGGGCCCTCCGGGCGTACGGCGGGGGCGGGGGCGGCGACGTTCTGGTCGGGATCGGACGAGAGCAGGAGCAGTCCGTCGGACGAGACGACGGCGACGGAGCGCAGACCCGGTACCTCCTCCACCAGATTGCTCAGCAGCCAGTGCAGATTGCGGGCCTCCGTGCTCAGGCCGAATGTCCCGGTCGCAGTCAACTGCGTGCCTCCTCGACTGTGTCCCCCGCTTCTTCTGGCGCTGCCGTGCGCGCGATCTCGGCGCGTGCTTCACGGCGGCCCTCCTCCGCCGCCCGCTGGAAGCCGCCGAGCCTGCGTCGCAGGGCTTCGGCGTCGACGCTGCCGGTGCGCTGACCGGGTGCGGCGGCGGGCTTGACGACCCTGGGCGTGCGCTTGGGCAGGCCCTTGTCGGTGACGCGGTCCCAGGTGGGTGCGTCGACGGGTCCGGTCGGACCGGACACGGGCGCCCATGCGGGCTCCCCGGCCCGCTCGGGCTCGGCCGCGGGCTGGTACTCCGCGGCCGTTTCCCTCTGGCGCCCGTACTCGTGCTCGTACTCGTGGTGGCGGTCCGGTGCGGTGTGGGGACCGATGTCGTCGAACGCGGGCGCGGGTGCGGGGACGGTGGGTGTTCCGTACGGCTCCTGGTCCGGCAGCCGCATCTCGAAGGTGGCCTCGTCGGCCCCCGCGTAGCCGGGGGTCCGGTCGTAGCCGATGCCCTGTGCCGGAACGGTCGGCTCCGCCGGGTAGGCCGGGTCCGTCGGCCCCGCCGGGTAGGCGTCGGCCGGGTAGCCGTCGGCCGTCCGCCCGTGTGCCTCCTGCGCCGATTCCCGTTCCCGTTCCCGCTCAGCCTTGCGTATGGCGGCCTCGGCCGCCTCCACCAGCGGGTCGGTGCCCGGTGCGATCCCCAGCGGGGCCCGCGCGGTTTCGGGCGTCGGCATGGGCTCGGGCGCCGGTACGGGTTCGGACGTGGGCATGGGCTCAGGCGCCGGGGTGGGCGCCGGTACGGGCTCGGGTGCGGGTGCCGGGGTGGGCGCCGCGTGCCGGGGGGTGGCGGGCAGCGCGTTGGAGTTGGCCTCGGCGACCGATCCGGGCAGCTGGACCGGGGCCGTGTCCCCGTGCGCCCCGATGTGGTGCTCGGCGGGCGGCTCCTTGGGCAGCAGCGTCTGCGGCAGGACGACGACCGAGGTGATCCCTCCCCCCGCGCCCTGGGATCGCGGAGAGCCCCCGGACTTCTGGTCGCGCAGCTGCACCCGTACGCCGTGGCGTGCGGCCAGCAGCGCGGTGACGCGCAGCCCGAGCCCCTCCTCCCGGCCGGACGGGGTCTCGAACGCGTCCGGGTTCTCCAGCCGTTCGTTGACCTCGGCGAGCCGGCTCGCGGTCATCCCTATCCCGCTGTCCTGGACGGAGAGCATCACTTCGCCGCTCTCCAGCAGCCAGCCCGAGAGTTCGACCCTCGCGTCCGGCGGCGAGAAGGAGGTCGCGTTCTCCAGCAGTTCGGCGATCAGATGGCTCAGATCGTCGGCGGCGAAACCGGCGACCTGGGCGTGCGGCGGCAGTGACTGGATGACGACCCGCTCGTACCGCTCGATCTCGCTGACGGCGGCGCGCAGGACGTCCACCAGCGGGACGGCGCCGGGGTGCCCGTGGGAGTGCTCGGCCCCGGCGAGCACCAGCAGGTTCTCGCTGTGGCGGCGCATGACGGTGGCCATGTGGTCGAGCTTGAAGAGCGTGGCGAGCCGCTCCGGGTCCTGCTCGCGCTCCTCCAGCTTCTCGATCACACCGAGCTGGCGTTCGACGAGGCCGAGCGTGCGCAGCGAGAGATTGACGAAGGTGTGGTCGACTGCGTGGCGCAGCCGCTGGATCTCGGCGGTCAGCTCGTCGGCGTGACGGCGCATCTCCTCGGTGCGCGCGTGCATTCCGGCGCGCTCGGCGGCGAGTTCGGTGACCATGGCGTCGCGTGCCCCGGCCATCCCGCCCCGGTCCTCTTCGGCTCGCCCGGCGCGTACGCCGAGCTCGCGGACCTTGTCGTGCAGGGTGTTGAGGGAGCGTACGACCTGGGCGAACTCGTCGTTGCGGCCGGTGAAGCCGACCGGCTCCTCGGTGTCGGGCGCGGCGGCGAGCCGGGCCGCGCCGATGCGCAGTACGGCGAGGGGACGGGTGATCGTACGGAGGAGGGCGGCCAGGATGGCGATGGCGAGCAGGAAGAGGCCACCGAGGATCGCGATCTCGATCTCCAGCGCGGTGACGTCGTCGTCACGGAGCTTCTCGAGGCTGGTGATGCGCTCGGAGGCGAGGGAGGACTCGACTCCGCGCATCTGCTCGATGCGGGCGGTGAGCGAGGTCTCCAGCGTCCGCCGGTTGGTCTTGAGGTCGCCGTCGGTGAGGTGGGGCTGGTCGGTGAGGCGGGCGAGCGAGGACTCGGCCTTCTTGACCTCCGCTCCGGTGACGGTGGCGGCCAGGGAGTCCTGGGCCTCCTTGTTCGCCGCCAGGTCGAAGTCGGAGAGCGCGGCGAGTTCCCGTACGCGGGACTGCTGGGCGAGGGCGCTGAGCCCGTCACGGGTACGTTCGGCGGCCTTGCCGCTCTCGCTCGGCTCCTCCTCGACGGGGAGCCCGGTGATGGGGTCGTAGCTCTCCTCGGGCTCCTCGCGCGGCACGGAGAGCGCGGCGAGGAGAAGCCCTCGGGTGGCGGAAGCCTGTTCGACGGCGAGTCCGAGTGCCGCCGGCGCTCGGGTGCCGTCGGCGGCGCGGGGCGGGGTCTTCTCGACGAGTTCGTCGGCGAGCGCGTGCAGACCGGCGATGACGGTGGAGTACGCCCGGTGGGCCTCCATGGCCGTGCCGTCGCCGGTGAGGGCGGTGCGGCGGACGGAGGGCACGGCCGACAGATCGCGGCGCAGCGTGGCGCGGTCTTCGGGGACCGAGTCCCGTATCTCGTCGATCTGCCGGTCGACGCGGGCGCTCCGGGTGTCGGTGATCTCGCGCCGGTCGGCCTCGGAGCCCTTCTGTCCGTCGCGTCCGGCCGCGATGTACGCGGTGACCTCGTCGCGCTCGTCGGCGAGCGAGTGGGCCAGGGTGACGGCCTGTCTGTTGAGCTGGGCGAGCGTCACCAGCCGCTGGGACTCGTGGAGTTCCCGGGAGGTGTCCAGCAGGCCGGGCGCGCCCGCCGCCACGACGACCAGGCCGACGACGGCGACGCCCACGACCAGCCGGCTCCGCAGCCGCTTGGCGCGGCCACTCGCGACGGGGACGGGCGATGCGGCGCCCTGCGCCGGGAACGTCTCAGGGACCAGGGGGGCCTGAGGCCGCTTCTTCTGCACCGGTGCTCGCAATCCTGCTTGACTCGTCCAGCCCTTGAACCATGAAGCAGAGATGACGACCGGTCATACGCGAGATCCCACCCCTGGCACGACTTCAGACGATTCCAGTGCTTTTGGGAGGGATGGCACACTTCGGCCGCTCCGCCACCTGAACGAGTGAACATCACCGAGGAGTTGGCGAACAACTCCGCTCGGTTGTCGGACGGACGGCTCCGATGAGGCGGACTGGATCTTCGGGCCCGGCTTTGGCAGGATGCGCGCCCGCGCCCGCGATTTGGCTTGTTCACTCTATCCGAACACGGCCTGACCTGGCCGTACGGATGAATCCTTCGCTTGTGCAGACGTCGTGAACGAGTCATGCAGACTGGGAATCATGCGTATCGAACTGGCCACTTCTCCCGGCTCGGCCGAACGGCCCAACGAGGACTGGGTATCCGTCGCCCTCCCCGCCTCGGGCCAGGGCGGATCCCTGGTGGCGCTCGACGGGGTGACTCCTCCGGAGGGTGACTACGGGTGTGTGCACGGAGTTCCGTGGTTCACGGCCCGGCTCGGCGGTGCCCTGCTCGAACTGTCCGGTTCACGACACGAACTGACCTTGACCGAAATCCTCTCCGCGGCAATTCGGCGCACCGCCGACCACCATCGGGCCACCTGTGACCTTTCTCACGTACGTACTCCGCAGGCCACGGTGGTGGTCGTCCGCTGGGGCGGGCCGGCGGAGGACGTGGAGTTTCTGGTGCTCTCCGACTCGACGCTGCTGCTGGAGTCGCCGGACGGCGGAGTCCGGGCGGTGCTGGACGACCGGATCGCACGGCTGCCCCGGGAGCGGCTGCGCACCCATGCCTCGGCGGACGCGCTGCGCAACGCGGAGGGCGGCTTCTTCACGGCCGCGGCCGATCCGGCGGTCGCCTCCCGCGCGGTGACGGGCCGGGTCCCCCGCGCCGGGGTCCGCGCGATCGCCGCGCTGACCGACGGCGCCTCGCGCTGGGTGGACATGTTCGCCGAGGGCAGTTGGACGGAGTGCGTGGCGGTCCTGCGGAAGGAAGGCGCCCAGGGCCTGATCGACCGTGTCCGCGCGGTCGAGACGGCGGCGGCGCTGGAGCGGACGGAAGTCGTCCGCTGGAAGCTGCACGATGACGCGGCGGTGGTCTACGCGGAGCTGTAGGCGATCCGTCCGGGGATCCCCCGCCCCCGCGTCCGACCGACCTCTCCCGTCGGCCTGCTCACTCCCCCGCCTGCCGCCCGATTCACGCACGGCTCCCCGGCTCGCTTCCGCCCGCCCCTGACTCGGCTCACACGGGGGCTGCCCCGGCTCCCGTCTCCGTGCGTCCGGCTCACTGCCCCGCCCGCTGGTTCAGCTGGGAGAGCAGCCGCGCCAACTCCGCGATCTCGCCCCGGTCCCAGCCCGCGAGCTTGCGGACATAGCGGTCGCGACGCGCGTCCCTCACTCGGCGGAATCTCTCCAGACCTTCTCCCGTGAGCCGGACGAGTGAGGCCCGGCCGTCCGCCGGATCGGGCTCCCGCGCCACCAGTCCGACCTCTTCGAGCGCGCGCAACTGACGGCTCATCGTCGCCTTGCCGACGCCGAAGTAGGCCGCGAGGTCGGTGGCGCGCTGAGACCCCGCGGCCTCGAGTCGCACGAGCAACCCGTAGGCGGCGGGCTCCAGTCCGGGGTGGACCTCGCGGGCCATCTCGCCGGAATTGGCGCGGGCCCTGCGCAGGAACACGGCCAACTCCCGCTCCAGGGCCAGGAATACCTGGTCCACACCACTCACATCTTTGGGGTCGGCCTCACTCCCCGTACCGCTTCCGTGCACGTCAGCACCCCTCGCAGGCTTTCCGATTCCTGAAAGTTCTTTTCAGCGGCACCCTCTCCGCAGCTCGGCCAGTATTCCGCAGGCGTCGACCGACGACAGCACCCCGCCCCCCTTCACCGGCCGCGGTCTACGTGCGTAGCTTCACATGCGACATGTACATAGCAAATTGCTCCATCGCGGGAATGTCGGTACATGGCCTTGCCTCTCACCGAGGCCCGTCGGAGGCACGCTTATGTCCGTGCAGAGATCCGGAACGACCGTTCCCCACCGTCCGTCGAGGAGATCCCGCCGTACGCTCATCACAGCGGTCGGCGCCCTCCTCGCTGTCCTCTCCCCCCTCTCCCCCCTCTCTCTCCTTCCCCCGTCCTATGCCCGTGCGGCCGTCGGCGACGGCGACCACCCTCCACGCGGCTCCGCCCATCTCGGCATGGGCGTGATCGCACACGACGGCCAGGGAGGTCTGCCGGGCTATGCCCGCGCCACCGGGACGGAAGGCGTCGACGTCTCCAGTCATCAGGGCGACGTCAACTGGCCCGCGCTCTGGAACAGCGGCGTCAGATGGTCCTACAACAAGGCCACAGAGGGCACCTACTACAAGAACCCCTACTTCTCGCAGCAGTACGGCGGCTCGTACGACGTCGGCATGATCCGCGGTTCGTACCACTTCGCCACACCCGACACGGCCTCGGGCGCCGCGCAGGCCGACTACTTCGTCGACAACGGCGGCGGCTGGTCGCCCGACGGCAGGACCCTGCCGGGCGCTCTCGACATGGAGTGGAATCCGTACGGCGCGGCCTGCTACGGCAAGACCCCGTCGGGGATGGTGACCTGGATCAGGAACTTCCTGGACCGGTACAAGGCCCGAACCGGCCGGGACGCGGTGATCTACACCGCGACCAGCTGGTGGACCCAGTGCACCGGCGGCTACAGCGGCTTCGGCGCCCAGAACCCGCTGTGGATCGCCCGGTACAACACCACACCGGGTCCCCTGCCGGCCGGCTGGGACGCCCACACGATGTGGCAGTACACCTCGACCGGGCCGATCGTCGGCGACCACGACAAGTACAACGGCGGCCTGGACCGGGTTGCGGCCCTCGCCAGTGGATGACACCCGTGCGCGCACACCGCGCGCTGGGCTCGGAGGCCGGCGCGCGGTGTGGTCCGGGTGGGGGTGCAGCCTGAAGTCCGCGACCTCCTGACACCGGGTGAGAAACACACTGCCCGTCAGACCCGAGCCCAGCGGACCCGAGGGTTCGGGCGTCGGGCCTGAAGCGTCCGGCCCCGCACCGGACAAGACTCCCGGACCACCGCACGGCAGGCACCCCGTACCGAGCGGGCCCCGGAACCACCCTCCGCGGCCGACCGGCCGGTCGACCACGGCAGACCCAAGCGGTCCGCCGTGGCCGCCGGCCGGTCGCCAGACCTACGCGGCTGCCGGAACCGCCAACTCCGCCGGTGCCAGCGCGATGTCCAGCACCTGGCGGACGTCCGTCACCGGGTGCACCTCCAGCGAGTCGAGGATCTCGGCCGGGACGTCGTCCAGGTCCGCCTCGTTCCGCTTCGGGATCACGACCGTCGTGATGCCCGCCCGGTGCGCGGCCAGCAGCTTCTGCTTCAGACCGCCGATGGGCAGCACCCGCCCGGTCAGCGACACCTCACCCGTCATCGCCACATCCGTACGGACCAGCCGTCCGGAGAGCAGCGAGGCGAGGGCCGTCGTCATCGTGATGCCCGCGCTCGGCCCGTCCTTCGGGACCGCGCCGGCCGGGAAGTGGATGTGCACCCCCCGGTCCTTGAGATCGGCGACCGGCAGTTCGGTCTCCGCCCCGTGCGAGCGCAGGAAGCTCAGCGCGATCTGCGCCGACTCCTTCATCACATCGCCGAGCTGGCCGGTGAGGGTCAGCCCCGAGGCGCCCGTCTCCGGGTCGGCGAGCGACGCCTCGACGTAGAGGACGTCTCCGCCGGCGCCGGTGACCGCGAGACCGGTGGCGACGCCGGGCACGGCGGTACGGCGCTCGGCCGGGTCCTGCGCGGACTCGGGAACGTGGTGCGGCCGCCCGATCAGACCGCGCAACTGCTCGGCCCCGATGGTGAAGGGCAGCTCCTGGTCGCCCAGTTCGTGCTGGGCGGCCACCTTGCGCAGCAGCCTGGCGATCGAGCGCTCCAGGTTACGGACGCCGGCCTCGCGGGTGTACTCGCCGGCCAGCTTGCGCAGCGCCGAGTCGTCCAGGACGACCTCTCCGGCCTCCAGGCCCGCCCGCTCCAGCTGACGCGGCAGCAGGTGGTCCCGTGCGATGACGACCTTCTCGTCCTCGGTGTAGCCGTCGAGCCTGACGAGCTCCATCCGGTCGAGCAGGGCCTCCGGGATGGCCTCCAGCACATTCGCGGTGGCCAGGAAGACGACGTCGCTCAGATCGAGTTCGACCTCCAGGTAGTGGTCGCGGAAGGTGTGGTTCTGCGCGGGGTCCAGCACTTCGAGGAGGGCGGCGGCCGGGTCTCCCCGGAAGTCCGAGCCGACCTTGTCGATCTCGTCGAGGAGGACCACCGGATTCATGGACCCGGCCTCCTTGACCGCCCGCACGATCCGGCCGGGCAGCGCGCCCACGTACGTACGCCGGTGGCCGCGGATCTCCGCCTCGTCCCGGACACCGCCGAGCGCGACCCGGACGAACTTGCGTCCCATCGCGTGCGCGACGGACTCGCCGAGTGAGGTCTTCCCGACGCCGGGCGGGCCGACGAGCGCCAGAACCGCGCCCCCGCGCCGCCCGCCGACCACGCCCAGCCCCCGGTCGGCGCGCCGCTTGCGCACCGCCAGGTACTCGGTGATCCGTTCCTTCACGTCCTGAAGGCCCGCGTGCTCGGCGTCGAGGACGTTCTTCGCGCCCCGGATGTCGTACTCGTCCTCGGTGCGCTCGTTCCACGGCAGCTCGAGAACGGTGTCCAGCCAGGTGCGGATCCAGGAGCCCTCGGGGCTCTGGTCGCTGGAGCGCTCCAGCTTCTCGACCTCCTTGAGGGCGGCCTCGCGCACATGCCCCGGCAGATCGGCCGCTTCCACGCGGGAGCGGTAGTCGTCGGACTCCTCGCCCTCCGCCTCGCCGTTCAGCTCGCGCAGTTCCTTGCGTACGGCTTCGAGCTGCCGGCGCAGCAGGAACTCGCGCTGCTGCTTGTCCACGCCTTCCTGGACGTCCTTGGCGATGGACTCGGCGACGTCCTGCTCGGCGAGGTGCTCGCGCAACTGCTCGGTGGCGAGCTTGAGCCGGGCCACCGGGTCGCCGGTGTCCAGCAGCTCGATCTTCTGGGCGGTGGTCAGGAACGGCGAGTATCCGGAGTTGTCGGCGAGCTGGGACACGTCGTCGATCTGCTGGACGCGGTCGACGACCTGCCAGGCACCGCGCTTTTTCAGCCAGTTTGTGGCGAGAGCCTTGTACTCCTTGACCAGCTCGGCGATCTGACCGGGAAGAGGGTCGGGCACGGTCTCCTCGACACGGGTCCCCTCGACCCAGAGAGCGCCACCGGGTCCCGTGGTGCCGGCGCCGATCCGCACCCGGCTGCGGCCGCGGATGAGCGCGCCGGGATCGCCGTCGGAGAGCCGTCCGACCTGCTCGACGGTCCCGAGCACACCGGTCGCGGCGTACGTCCCGTCCACCCGAGGAACAAGCAGCACCTTCGGCTTGCTTGCACCGGAGGAACGCGCGGCGGCCTGCGCGGCCTCCACCGCCGCCCGCACCTCCGCGTCGGTCAGGTCCAGCGGCACCACCATTCCGGGCAGCACGACCTCGTCGTCGAGGGGCAGCACGGGCAGGGTCAACGGTGTGAACGCTTGGGACTCAGCAGCCATGATCTCCCCTTAGGCAGTGAAGTTGAGCTATGTGGACTCAATGCACGGGAGCCGCGAGTTGTTCCCCGGCCCTTGTTCGCTCTGAGCGATCACACCTTGTTCTGCGGCTCGGTTCACTTCCGGGGCGACACCCGACCGAAGACCGCTCCGCGAACGGCCTACCGTGGCCATGAGCCGGACCCGAACCCCCGACCGGAGGCCCGCCGTGACGACAGCCCGGACCATCGACCGACGCCATGGGCCCTATGGGGAGGTCGTCCTGCGGGAGCGCGGCGATCACCACGAGATCATCGCCAACGGGTGTTTCCTGATGGACACCTCGGACGGCCGCTCGGAGCGGCTGCTGATCGATGCCGCGTACGCCGCGCTCACCACCTCCGCCGCGGCGAGAACGTCCGAAAACCGCCCATCGGGAAGCCCGACGGAAGACCCGACCGAAAGCCCCGTGGAACCCCTGCCGCATCCCCCCGCCCTCCTCATCGGCGGACTCGGTGTCGGGTTCTCCCTCGCCCACGCCGCGGCCGGCCCCCACTGGGGGCGCATCGCCGTCGTCGAGAGGGAAGAGGCGATCGTCGACTGGCATATGACCGGGCCCCTCGCCCGTATCTCCCGCGACGCGCTCGCCGACCCCCGCAGTGTGATCGTGCGCGAGGACCTTCTCACTCATCTCCGTGACACGGACGACCTCTATGACGCACTCTGTCTGGATATCGACAACGGTCCCGACTGGACCGTCACCGACGACAACGAGGCTCTGTACGCACCGGCCGGACTCGCGCTCTGCCGAAGGCGGCTGAGGCCCGGCGGAGTGCTCGCCGTATGGTCCGCGCAGCCCTCGTCCGCATTCGAGGAGGCACTGCGGAATGCCGGGTTCAGCGGGGTAAGAACCGAAGAGGTGAGGGTTGCCCGGGGCGTACCCGACGTGGTCCACCTCGCCGTTCGGCCTGCGTAGCCTCGACCAGGGACGTGCCTCTACTGTGCTGAGCTACACACCGGATCTACAACGAGCGTGAATCTCCCGAGAGCGCTTACAGGGGCGGGCGATGGAACAGACACACACCACCACCCACAATGGCGTCGCGGCCACACCCGGCGCCCAGCGGCGGGTGCTGGTCGTCGAGGACGATTCGACGATCGTCGACGCCATCGCCGCGCGGCTGCGGGCGGAGGGCTTCCTGGTGCAGACGGCCGTCGACGGCCCGGCGGCCGTGGACGCGGCCGAGGCGTGGCAGCCGGATCTGATGGTGCTCGATGTGATGCTGCCCGGCTTCGACGGTCTGGAGGTCTGCCGCAGGGTCCAGGCGCAGCGCCCGGTTCCCGTGCTGATGCTGACCGCGCGTGACGACGAGACCGACATGCTGGTGGGGCTGGGCGTCGGCGCGGACGACTATATGACCAAGCCGTTCTCCATGCGGGAGCTGGCGGCGCGGGTGCATGTGCTGCTGCGCCGGGTGGAGCGGGCGGCGCTGGCGGCGGTGACACCCCGTAGCGGGATTCTCCGTCTGGGTGAGCTGGAGATCGATCACGCCCAGCGGCGGGTACGGGTCCGGGGCGAGGACGTCCATCTGACGCCGACCGAGTTCGATCTGCTGGTCTGCCTGGCGAACACGCCCCGTGCGGTCCTCTCCCGCGAGCAGTTGCTCGCGGAGGTGTGGGACTGGGCGGACGCGTCCGGCACCAGAACCGTGGACAGCCATATCAAGGCGCTGCGGCGGAAGATCGGCGCGGAGCGGATCCGTACGGTCCACGGGGTCGGATACGCGCTGGAGACGCCCGCGCCATGAGGCGGCCGAGCTGCGAGGCGCGGGCCGGGCGGGCGGGAAGGACCGTCTCCATCTCGATCAAGACGAAGCTCGGCGTGCTCGTCGTCGTCTCGGTCTTCATCACCACGGGTCTGCTGCTGGTGGCGTTGCGGACCTCGACCGAGGTGCGTTTCATCACCGTCTTCTCGGTGATAGCGACCCTGCTGATCACGCAGTTCTTCGCGCATGGCCTGACCGCGCCGCTGGACGAGATGAACACGGTGGCGAAGGGGATATCGCATGGCGATTACACCCGCCGGGTGCGCGGTGCGGGCCGCCGGGACGAGCTGGGCGATCTCGCCTCGACGATCAACCGTATGGCGGACGATCTGGAGGCGGTGGACCGGAGCCGCAAGGAGCTGGTCGCCAACGTCTCGCACGAGCTGCGCACCCCGATCGCGGCGCTGCGGGCCGTGCTGGAGAACGTCGTCGACGGGGTTTCGGCGGCCGATCCGGAGACGATGCGCACGGCGCTGACCCAGACGGAGCGGCTGGGGCGGCTGGTGGAGACGCTGCTGGACCTGTCGCGGCTGGACAACGGTGTCGTACCGCTGCGGGCCCGGCGCTTCGAGGTGTGGCCGTACCTCTCCGGGGTGCTGAAGGAGGCGAACCTGGCCGGGTCGCACCGGCGGCTCGCCTCCGGGTCGGGTCATCACACCCGTACGGACGTGCATCTGCATCTGGACGTGTCGCCGCCCGAGCTGACCGCGCACGCGGACACCGAGCGGTTGCACCAGGTCGTGGCCAATCTGATCGACAACGCGGTGAAGCACTCGCCGCCGCACGGCCGGGTGACGGTACGGGCCCGGCGGGGCTCGCAGCCGGAGTCGCTGGACCTGGAAGTGGTCGACGAGGGGCCGGGCATCCCGGAGCAGGAGCGCCGCCAGGTCTTCGAGCGGTTCAACCGGGGGAATGTCGCCTCTCCGCACGGGAAGGGCAGTGACGGCGGCACGGGGCTGGGCCTGGCGATCGCCCGGTGGGCCGTGGATCTGCACGGCGGCGGGATCGGGGTCGCCGAATCGGCTCGGGGCTGCCGGATCCTCGTGACTCTGCCGGGAATCCCGGCGCAGAGAAGTTTGACGTAGGGTCGAAGCGAAGCGGCCTTTTTGCGTGTACCTATCAAGGTATGGGGCAGCCATCCGGCTCGCCGACCCGTTCCTACTGGTCAGTAGGGGGTTGTGGCGACGGTCTGTCGTACCCACACATGGGCGAACTGTGCTTGTTTCCCGCCATTCCTAGCCATGAAACACATCTTTCGGTGTGACTTGCGCGACGAAGACAGTCCCGGCCTGCATCTCCCGGCCATTGAGGCGTAGCCTTTATTTCCGCTGTCCATCACCTTGTGAAGCGGAAGAGGGCGGTTGCCGCCGTGTCGTCTCAGTCCCCCAGTAACGCGAGCCTGTCAACCGACCAAGGCGCGCAGGGCCAGGACCCTGCCGCCGCGTTCGGCGCCAATGAATGGCTCGTCGACGAGATCTACCAGCAGTACCTCCAGGATCGCGATTCGGTCGACCGCGCCTGGTGGGACTTCTTCGCCGACTACAAGCCGGGCGGTGGGAGCTCCGAGGACGCCCCCACCACGGCGGCGACCGCCGCTCCCCCGGCGAGCGCGCCCGCGGCCCCCGCGAGCGCCCCCGCCGCGCCGGCACCGGCCGCCGCACCCCCGGCCCAGGCTCCCGCTCCCCAGCGGGTGGCCCCGGCGCCGGCCGCGCCGGCCAAGCCCGCACCGGCACCGGCACCGGCACCGGTCGCGCCCCGGCCCGCCCCGGCGGCCAAGGCGGCGCCCGTCGCCGCGCCCACCGAGGGCGGCCCCGAGCTGGTCCCCCTCCGCGGTCCCTCCGCCGCGGTCGCGAAGAACATGAACGCCTCGCTGCAGATGCCCACGGCCACGTCCGTGCGGGCCGTCCCGGTGAAGCTGCTCTTCGACAACCGCATCGTCATCAACAACCACCTCAAGCGCGCCCGTGGCGGGAAGGTCTCCTTCACCCACCTCATCGGGTACGCGATGGTGCAGGCCCTCAAGGCCATGCCGACGATGAACCACTCCTACGCGGAGAAGGACGGCAAGCCGACCCTGGTCAAGCCGGAGCACATCAACTTCGGCCTCGCCATCGACCTGGTGAAGCCGAACGGCGACCGCCAGCTCGTCGTCGCGGCCATCAAGAAGGCCGAGACGCTCAACTTCTTCGAGTTCTGGCAGGCGTACGAGGACATCGTCCGCCGCGCCCGGAACAACAAGCTGACGATGGACGACTTCACCGGCGTCACCGTCTCGCTGACCAACCCCGGCGGCCTCGGCACCGTCCACTCCGTGCCGCGTCTGATGCCCGGCCAGTCGGTCATCATGGGCGTCGGCTCCATGGACTACCCGGCCGAGTTCCAGGGCACTTCGCAGGACACCCTGAACAAGCTGGGCATCTCCAAGGTCATGACGCTGACCTCGACGTACGACCACCGCGTCATCCAGGGCGCCGCGTCCGGCGAGTTCCTGCGGATCGTCGCCAACCTCCTCCTCGGCGAGGAGGGCTTCTACGACGACATCTTCGAGGCGCTCCGCATCCCCTACGAGCCGGTCCGCTGGCTCAAGGACATCGACGCCTCGCACGACGACGACGTCACCAAGGCGGCGCGCGTCTTCGAGCTGATCCACTCCTACCGGGTCCGCGGCCATGTCATGGCCGACACCGACCCGCTGGAGTACCGCCAGCGCAAGCACCCCGACCTCGACATCACCGAGCACGGCCTCACCCTGTGGGACCTGGAGCGCGAGTTCGCGGTCGGCGGCTTCTCCGGCAAGACGCTGATGAAGCTCCGTGAGGTGCTGGGCGTCCTGCGCGACTCGTACTGCCGCACCACCGGCATCGAGTTCATGCACATCCAGGACCCCAAGCAGCGCAAGTGGATCCAGGACCGCGTCGAGCGCCCGCACTCCAAGCCGGAGCGCGAGGAGCAGCTGCGGATCCTGCGCCGACTGAACGCGGCCGAGGCGTTCGAGACGTTCCTCCAGACCAAGTACGTCGGCCAGAAGCGGTTCTCGCTGGAGGGCGGCGAGTCCGTCATCCCGCTGCTCGACGCGGTCATCGACTCGGCGGCCGAATCGCGCCTCGACGAGGTCGTCATCGGCATGGCCCACCGCGGCCGGCTGAACGTTCTGGCGAACATCGTCGGCAAGTCGTACGCGCAGATCTTCCGCGAGTTCGAGGGCAATCTCGACCCGAAGTCGATGCACGGCTCCGGCGATGTGAAGTACCACCTGGGCGCCGAGGGCACCTTCACCGGTCTCGACGGCGAGCAGATCAAGGTCTCCCTGGTCGCCAACCCCTCCCATCTGGAGGCCGTCGACCCGGTCCTCGAAGGTGTCGCCCGCGCCAAGCAGGACGTCATCAACAAGGGCGGTACGGACTTCACCGTCCTCCCGGTCGCCCTGCACGGCGACGCGGCCTTCGCGGGCCAGGGCGTCGTCGCCGAGACGCTGAACATGTCCCAGCTGCGCGGCTACCGCACCGGCGGCACGGTCCATGTCGTCATCAACAACCAGGTCGGCTTCACCGCCGCCCCGGAGTCGTCGCGTTCGTCCATGTACGCGACCGATGTGGCCCGCATGATCGAGGCGCCGATCTTCCATGTGAACGGCGACGACCCGGAGGCGTGCGTCCGTGTGGCACGGCTCGCGTTCGAGTTCCGCCAGACGTTCAACAAGGACGTCGTGATCGACCTCATCTGCTACCGCCGCCGCGGGCACAACGAGGGCGACAACCCGCAGTTCACCAACCCGCAGATGGTCGCCCTGATCGACAAGAAGCGCTCGGTGCGCAAGCTCTACACCGAGTCGCTGATCGGCCGCGGCGACATCACGCTGGAAGAGGCGGAGCAGGCGCTCCAGGACTTCCAGGGGCAGTTGGAGAAGGTGTTCGCGGAGGTCCGCGAGGCCACCAGCCAGCCCGCTCCGGCGCAGGTCCCGGACGCGCAGGCCGAGTTCCCGGTCGCCGTCACCACCGCGGTCTCCCAGGAGGTCGTGAAGCGGATCGCCGAGTCCCAGGTCAACATCCCCGACCACATCACCGTCCACCCGCGGCTGATGCCGCAGCTCCAGCGGCGCGCGGCGTCGGTGGAGGACGGCACGATCGACTGGGGCATGGGCGAGACGCTCGCCATCGGCTCCCTGCTGATGGAGGGCACCCCGGTCCGGCTCTCCGGCCAGGACACCCGGCGCGGCACCTTCGGCCAGCGGCACGCGGTACTGGTCGACCAGGTGACCAACGAGGACTACACCCCGCTGCTGTACCTGACCGACGAGCAGGCCCGCTACAACGTCTACGACTCGCTGCTGAGCGAGTACGCGGCGATGGGCTTCGAGTACGGCTACTCCCTGGCGAGGCCCGAGTCGCTGGTCATGTGGGAGGCGCAGTTCGGCGACTTCGTGAACGGCGCGCAGACCGTGGTGGACGAGTTCATCTCCTCCGCCGAGCAGAAGTGGGGCCAGACGTCCGGCGTCACCCTGCTCCTGCCGCACGGTTACGAGGGCCAGGGCCCGGACCACTCGTCCGCGCGCCCCGAGCGCTTCCTCCAGATGTGCGCGCAGAACAACATGACGGTCGCGATGCCGACCCTGCCGTCGAACTACTTCCACCTGCTGCGCTGGCAGGTCCACAACCCGCACCACAAGCCGCTGATCGTCTTCACGCCGAAGTCGATGCTGCGTCTGAAGGCGGCGGCGTCGCGGGTGGAGGAGTTCCTCACGGGTGGCTTCCGCCCGGTCATCGGCGACGAGTCGGTGGACCCGGCGGCGGTGCGCAAGGTCGTCTTCACCTCGGGCAAGGTCTACTACGACCTCGACGCGGAGCGGCAGAAGCGCGGCATCACGGACACGGCGATCATCCGGCTGGAGCGGCTGTACCCGCTGCCGGGCGCGGAACTCCAGGCCGAGATCGCCAAGTTCCCGAACGCCGAGAAGTACCTGTGGGCGCAGGAGGAGCCGGCGAACCAGGGTGCCTGGCCGTTCATCGCGCTCAACCTGATCGACCACCTCGACCTGGCGGTCGGCGCGGACGTCCCGCACGGCGAGCGCCTGCGCCGGATCTCCCGGCCGCACGGCTCGTCCCCCGCGGTGGGATCGGCCAAGCGTCACCAGGCGGAGCAGACGCAGCTGGTGAACGAGGTCTTCGACGCGTAACGGCTTCGACGGCTCTGTCCTGGGCCCGGTCCCCCCGCGCGACGCGGGGGGACCGGGCCCTCGCGCTTTCCGGCGAGCGCCCGACCGGGCGGTCAGGGCCGGGCCGGATCGTCCTCGTGGTCGCCGCCCGCCGTCATCAACCGCACCGCTCTCCGCTCCTCCCGCGCCCGCTCCGCCCCTGCGGAATCCGCGGTTCCTCCAGGACCGGCGGTTCCCCCAGAGCCCGGAGCACCGGCAGGTCCCCCGGTACTCCCCGCTCCCGCCGTCCTCGCCAGCCGCCCCGCGCCCCACATGGCGGTCTCGTCCGGCGGGCCGTCGGCGGAGGTGAGATACACGGTCGCCGCGCGGGTGAGGGCGTCGATGACCGGGTCGGAGGCGGCGGGACTCATGGGGCGACGGGGGTGGAGGCGGGCGGCTGGGGAGGGACCGGGGGGTGGGGAGGGCGCGGTGGGGGCTCCGGGGTGGGGCGGGGGGTCTGGGCGGCCTCGGTGGTCTGGGGGGAGCCTGGGGTCTGGGCGGCCGGAGTGGGCGGGTTTCGTGGCGGTGCCGGGTCCGCGGGCGGGTGCTCCGGAGGCCGTGGGGGCGGCTGGAGCTGCCGGTCCTCCGGGTGCGAGCGGCCGTGCCGATGCCGGAGCGCCTCGGCCAGCCGGGCGTGCCGCGACCTCAGCGCCTCCGAGAACTGCGGGTCCTGCGGGGGCTGCGGGTCCTGCGGGCCATCGGTGCCTTGCGCGGGTATGGGCGCCGCCCAGGGCTGCGCGGCTCCGGGAGTCTGCGGCCCTGGCCCTGGGGTCGCTCGGGCATGACGCCCCGACGGGACCCTCGAAGCCGCCGGGGCCGCCTCGGGCTCCGGGGCCGACTGGACGGGCGGGACGCCGGGGCCGGACAGGGGCCCCTGGCGAGTCCGAGCGGCCGGGCCGGCCTGAGCCGTCTGAGTCGTCTGAGTTGTCCGAGTCGTCTGAGCCTCCGGAGGCGACACGGCTCCAGGGGCCGACGGTACCCGCGCCGACGCGGGTCCCGACGCCTGCGCCGCAGGGTCACCCGTGTGACCGGGACCCCCGTCGGCTGCCGGGGTCGCCGGGACCCGCGCATCCTGCCGTACCCGTACCGCCGTCCCCTCCTCTCCCCGCGGCTGCTCCTTGAGCTGCCAGGTCAGCGTCACCTGTACGGACGCCTTGGCCTCCCCCGCCGCGAGCACGGCGAGCGCCGCACCCGACTTGGCGGTCAGCTCCACCCCGAACGAGACGCTGGCCTCATCGGGCCCGGCGGCCGCGGCGGCCGACAGCACGGAAGCACCCACTTCGGAGATCAGCCGCTCCAGCTGGTGGACCTTGGCGGTCGCGTTCTCGACGAAGCCCACATCCTCGTCGTCCTCTCCGTACCCCCCTTCGGGGGTGGAGAGCCGGGCGAGCACGACCGCTCCCCCGGGCAGTTCGATCCGCTGGACGCGACCACTCACGAAATCCCCCGTTCTGCACGGTCAACTCTCCCCGGTACCAGTCCACTTGGGCGGTGTGCGAGTGGCGACGACGTTACTGCCCATCCGGTTGCGAAGCAGCTTCTTCCGGCCCGCGGAAGTGGATGCACCGAGTCGCCGTAATCTGATGGGGTAGTCCCCATCCCTCCCTGGAGCATGTCTTGTACTTCACCGATCGCGGCATCGAAGAACTGGAGAAGCGGCGCGGCGAGGAGGAGGTCACCTTCGAGTGGCTCGCCGAGCAGCTGCGCACGTTCGTGGACCTCAATCCCGACTTCGAGGTCCCGGTGGAGCGGCTGGCCACCTGGCTGGCGCGGCTCGACGACGAAGACGAAGACTGACGAAGACGGAGCGCGAGGCCGTGTTACGGGCGGCGACGAGCCGCATTCGCCGCCGACGGTCGACCACCGACGGCCACCGCCCGCCGCCGCGCACCGAACCGGCGACCATCGACCATGACCGCCCCCACCTGCCGACTCTCACACGCCAGCCGTCAGCCGTCAGCCGTCGCACCTCGCCTGTCACGCCTCGCCTCTCACCCGTCCCGCCCCGCGCCCCGCGCCCGCCTCCGCTCGTACGCCAGAGTGAGCGCCCCCTGCGCGATCAGCACCGAGCCCGCCACAACCCAGCCCGCACCCCGCCGCCGCAGCCCCCAGGCCGCCAGCGGCACCCCCGCCCCCAGTTGGGCGACGGCCAGGATCTTCGGCAGGGCCGGCTTCCGTGGCCCGCGCAGCCAGTGGTCCAGGCTCTCCTCGACCGCGTGGAGTTCGGTCCGTACGGCATCGCGCCAGCCCGCCCACTCCACCGGCTCGGCGCCCAGCACCCGGGCGGCGGACCAGAGCCCATCGGCCGTCCCGCCCGGAGTGAGTCCGGGCGGCAGCTCCAGCCCGGCCCTGGCCAGAACGGCGGTGAGGCCGATCAGCCGGGTGAGCGCGTCCGCATCGGAATCGGGCCGGGTGAGCGGCTCCAGAGCCTGTACGTCGAGTACGGGATCGAGCCCGAGCCGCGACGCGAACGTCCGCATCGCCTCGTCCTCCCCGGCCGGCGTCCCGTCCGCGAGCCATACGTACCCGACGGGCCTGCGGAACCCGGACGCGAGGGTGAACCCGGCACGGTCCCCGTCCCACCACAGGGCGACGACCGGCCGGCCCGCCCCCACGGCCACGGCGAGAGCGACGGCCCAGCCCGCGAGGACCCGGTCGACGGGTTCGCCTTCATGCCAGGCCGCCCCCTCGGGGACGAGGACGCTCCATGTGTCTCCGGCCGGAGCGAGGAGCTGCTGTTCGCGCAGGAGCTGAGCCGGAGAATGCACCGAGGAAGGCTCGGCCCGGCAGAGCAGCAAGGCGCCCACGGGTGTCGCGTTCATATGCCCAACGCTAGGCCATTTAGCCCCGATATGGCCGGATATCGATGCCCCGCCCATCAATCGAAGGGGCCGTCAACAGGCTTGACATCCCTCATTCGCGATATATCGTATTGACAGCAAGACGCGATATGTTGCGTCACGGTCGAGATGGCCCAGCCGGGAGGTCAGCGTCATGGCAGAGTCGACGTGGGAGGTCTCAGAGCCGCGCAAGCTCGCCTTCGACGCCCCTGTGACCGCGCTCAGTGTGCGCATCGTCAATGGAACGGTGAACGTCGTGGGGACGGACGAAGGTTCCGCCCGTCTGGAGGTCGCCCGGATCGAAGGCCCGCCGCTGATCATCACCCAGGAGGGCTCCCAGCTCACGGTCGCGTACGAGGACCTGCCCTGGACGGGATGGCTGAAATGGCTCGACCGCAAAGGCTGGAACCGCGATGCGATCGTGTCGCTCGCGGTCCCCTCGAAAGCGTCCGTCGAAGTCGGCGTCGTGGGCGCGGGAGCGGTGATCTCCGGCATACAGGGGGCCACGACCGTCCGGGGCGTCAGCGGTGACACCACGCTCGTACGGCTCTCCGGAGCGGTCCGCGCCGACACCGTATCCGGGAGCCTGGAGGCGCAGTCCGTCACGGGCGATCTGCGCTACAACTCCGTATCCGGCGATCTGACGGTGATCGAGGGCTCCGGTACGTCCGTACGGGCAGACTCGGTCAGCGGCGACATGCTCGTCGATCTCACCTCTCCCGAAAGGGAAGGCGAGGCCAAGCCGACCGATCTCAGGCTCAACACGGTCTCGGGAGAGGTCGCGATCCGGCTGCCGCATCCGACGGACGCCCGGATCACGGCGGAGACCGCGAGCGGCGCCCTCTCGAACGCCTTCGACGATCTGCGGGTCAGCGGGCAGTGGGGCTCGAAGAAGATCACCGGAACCCTCGGCGCGGGCACGGGCGCACTCACGGCGACGACCGTCTCCGGCTCGATCGCGCTGCTGCGGAGGCCGTCCCCGGCCGACGACCTCGCCGACGACCCCTCATGGGAAGTCGCGGCATCCGGCGCTCCCCCCACCGACGCTTCACCGGCGGACTCTTCCACAGCGGACCCTTCCACGGCCGACGGCCCGTCGCCCGACGGCTCCTCCTTCGACGGCCCCTCCATCGGCGCGTCCGATTCACCCAACGCGCCCGATACAGCCGGTCCACCCGGCTCGGCCGATGCGTCCGGCTCGACCGATGCGTCCGGCTCCGCAGGAAAGGTGCTCTGACATGCCACCCGTCTTCGCCCACGGCCGTCTGCGCCTGTACCTGCTGAAGCTTCTGGACGAGGCTCCGCGCCATGGCTACGAGGTGATCAGACTGCTGGAGGAGCGTTTCCACGGTCTGTACGCGCCCTCCGCCGGCACCGTCTATCCACGGCTGGCCAAGCTGGAGGCCGAGGGGCTGGTCACCCATGCCACCGAGGGTGGCCGCAAGGTCTACTCGATCACCGAAGCCGGCCGGGAGGAACTGGCCGGACGCAGCGGTGAACTGGCCGATCTGGAGCTGGAGATCCTCGAATCGGTCTCCGAACTCGCCGCGGAGATCCGCGACGACGTACGCGGCGCGGCGGGCAAACTGCGCAGCGAGATGCGGGCCGCGGCGTCGGAGACGCGGACGTCGCCCGGCAAGGAGAACGATTCGTGGCGGTCGGCCAAGGAGGAGTGGCGCAAGGTCACCCATGAGTGGCAGGAGCAGGCCCGCCGCGCGAAGGACGAGTCCCGCCGGGCCCGCGAGGACGCACAGCAGGCCCGTCGCCAGGCCAAGGAGGCGCAGGACATGGCACGTACCGAGATGCAGCGCATCGCCAGGCAGGTTCAGGAGCAGGTGCAGGGCCATTTCAGCCGGGGCGACTGGCCCACGGGTGTCCGTGAGGGCCTCACCGAGCTGTCCACCCAGCTGAGCGGCCTGGCCCGTACCGGCTGGCCTCCCCACGCCAAGCCGGAGTCCACGCCCGAGCCCACGCCCAAGCGCGCGCCCGACGCGGCCCCCGGCCCCGGCCCCGCCCCTGAGTGGTCCGCCGACTCCCACTCCTCGGGTGACCCGGCCCGCGATCTCGACCGTCTGCTCGACCGCTTCCGCGACGACATCCGGGACGCCGCACGGGACAACGGCGTCACGGAATCCCAGCTCGGCGAGGCCCGTCGCCATCTCTCCACCGCCGCGGCGCACATCGCGGCGCTGCTGCTGAGCCCGAAGGACACCAAGGACGCCTGACCGGCGGGACGCGCGATATGAGCGGTACGGACTCGCCCCCTGGGCCGGGTCCGTACCGGCCATCCGCGGCCCCTGCCCGCGGAATCACGCATGTCGCTTATACGGATATACGGAGCCGTTACACGGAGCCGTCTCCTGCGGGCCTCCACCGCGCGATCAGCGCGGCCCCGTGTCAGTCGCCGGAGCCGCCGTACATCACCCGGTTCACCGACTCGTACGTCGCTCCGTGCTCGGCCAGCACCTCCGACACCACGCCCGGCCGGACGGTCAGCGCGAGAAGGAAGTGCTCGCCGCCGATGACGCGGTCGCCGCGGCCGGTGGCGATGCGCAGAGAACTCACGAGGGTGTCCTTCGCGGCGGGGGTGAAGGGCCGGCGGCCCGACCACCAGTGGCGGGAAGGACGACCCTGCCGGAGCGCGCCCCGTCCGTGCACCTCCTCGACGCGTGCGACGATCTCGCCCACGTCGATCCCGAGCCCGGCGAGCGCGTCCGCCTCCGACTTGGAGATCCCGGCGCGTCGGCGCGCGTCGCAGAGCGCGCTCTCGACGGACTCACGGCGGTCGATGACGCCGAGCGCGGCGAAGGCGAAGGCCGCCCGTGTCCCTTCCTGATCCAGCATCGCCAGCAGCAGATGCTCCTCGGTGACGGAGTCCGCGCCCGCCCGCTCGGAGTGGACGACGGACCGTTTGACCACATCCCGGGCGTCCCGCGTGAAGCGTTCGAACATCATCGCCTCCCGTGCTTCTTGTGTACGGCCTGCCGGCTGACACCGAGTTCGGCCGCGATCTCCTGCCACGACCAGCCCTGGTTGCGCGCGCTGCGCACCTGCACGGCTTCGAGCTGTTCGAGCAGTCGCCGCAGTGCGGCGACTGCTCGCAGCCCGACCCGCGGGTCGCGGTCGCCCGCGCGCTCGGCGAGATCGGTTGCCTCAGTCATGAGTGTCAATTTACATTGACAGTTATCCACAGTCAACCACAGTTGACGAAATGCTCCGTAGTCTCGAAGAACCGCGGGCTCGGGAGAAGACCGAAGGAAGAATGGAAGGCAGGACGGAAGGAAGGAGGCAGGACCGAACCGAGGAAACGGGGACAGCAGGCCGTAACCAGACCGAGGAAGCGAGGAACCAGCCAGGGAGCCAGCCGAGAAGCAGACAGGGAAACCTGACCGGAACTCAAACGAACCGAACCCCGGACCGGGACCCAGACCAGCCAGACCAACCAGACCCTGGAACTCAGACCAACCGAACCCCGGACCGGAACTCAGACCGACCGGATCAGGGAGTCAGCACGATCTTGCCGAACAAGTCGCCGCCCGCCATCCGCTCGAACCCCTCCCGCGCCCGGTCCAGCGGAAGCACCTGGTCGATCACCGGCCGTACCCCGGTCGCCGCACAGAAGGAGAGGAGGTCTTCCAGTTCGTCCTTGGACCCCATCGTCGAGCCCACGACCTTGAGTTCCAGAAAGAAGATCCGGGTCAGCTCGGCATGCGCGGGCCGGTCGCCACTGGTCGCGCCGGAGATCACCAGGGTGCCGCCGGGCCGCAGGCACTTCACCGAGTGGGACCAGGTCGCCGCTCCGACCGTCTCGATCACGGCGTCCACGCGCCGGGGCAGCCGTGCCCCCGGCTCGTACGCCTCCTCCGCGCCCAGCTCGACCGCCCGCCGGCGCTTGGCCTCGTCACGGCTGGTGGCGTACATCCGCAGCCCCGCCGCCTTGCCGAGGACGATCGCCGCGGTCGCGACGCCGCCGCCCGCGCCCTGGACGAGCACGGAGTCCCCCGGCCGTACGCCCGCGTTGGTGAACAGCATGCGGTACGCGGTCAGCCAGGCGGTCGGCAGACAGGCGGCCTGCTCGAAGCTCAGCTCCTTCGGCTTGGGCAGCACATTCCACGCGGGGACGGTGACCTGCTCGGCGAAGGTGCCCTGATAGTGCTCGGTGAGGAGGGAGCGCCCCTCGCCGACGCCGACGCCGTACCCGCTCTGGCCGATGACGGAGTGGAGCACCACCTCGTTGCCGTCGGCGTCGATCCCCGCGGCGTCGCAGCCGAGGATCATCGGCAGCTTCTCCTCGGGAAGGCCGACGCCCCGGAGGGACCAGAGGTCGTGATGGTTGAGGGAGGCGGCTTTCACGGTGACGGTGGTCCAGCCGGGGCGGTTCTCGGGCACCGGGCGCTCGCCCAGCTCAAGGCCGTCGAGCGGGTTGTCACGGTCGATTCTGGCTGCGTAGGCGGCGAACATGACCTTGACCATAGGACGGCATCGCTCGGCGGCGGAACCGATCACGGGTGTGACACGCGACGCGTCCCGAAGGCGTTGCGCCGCCGTGGCCCGCGGTCTCGGGCACCACGGGAAAGCGGGCCGTGTCGCCCCTCCTCCGGAAACTCCGGAAGGGCGACACGGCCCGCCTGCCACGCACTGCTGTGCAACGGCCGCCGTCCGGTCTCCTGGTCTCAGCCACCCGGCCGGGACGGCCGGCGAGGCCCTGCCCCGGCCGTCGACAGCCCGGACGCGGCTGCCGAACGGCATCTTCACCCTTGCGCGGGCGGCATCCGGCGCGGCGGCCGGGGCCCGTCGCGGTGGCCAGGGTCCGGTACGGCGGCGGCGCCTCAGCGCCGGGCGACGCCCTCGGCGCGGGCGGCCGCCGCGACGGCAGCGGTGACGGCCGGGGCCACCCGCTCGTCGAACGGCGAGGGGATGACGTAGTCGGCGGCCAGCTCATCGCCGACGACGTCCGCCAGCGCGTTCGCGGCGGCGATCTTCATGCCCTCGGTGATCCGGGACGCCCGCACCTGGAGAGCGCCCGCGAAGATGCCCGGGAAGGCCAGCACATTGTTGATCTGGTTCGGGAAGTCACTGCGTCCCGTCGCCACCACGGCCGCGTACTTGTGCGCGATGTCCGGGTGGACCTCGGGGTCCGGGTTGGCCATGGCGAAGACGAAGGCGCCGGGGGCCATCGAGGCGACGGCCTCCTCCGGCACCGTGCCGCCCGAGACGCCGATGAACACATCCGCACCGGCCAGGGCGGTCTCCAGCGAACCGGTCAGCCCGGCCTTGTTGGTGATCTCCGCCAGTTCACGCTTCACGGGGTTCAGGTCGTCGCGGTCCTGGCTGACGACACCCTTGCGGTCGGTGACCGCCACATCGCCGAGACCGGCCTCCAGCAGGAACTTCGCGATGGCGACACCGGCCGCGCCCGCGCCCGAGATCACCGCGCGCAGCTCGCCGAGACCGCGCCCGGTGAGCTTCGCCGCGTTCCGCAGGGCCGCGAGGGTGACGACCGCGGTGCCGTGCTGGTCGTCGTGGAAGACGGGGATGTCCAGCCGCTCCTGGAGCTTGCGCTCGATGTCGAAGCAGCGCGGCGCGGAGATGTCCTCCAGGTTGACACCGCCGAACGACGGCGCGAGGCGCACCACGGTCTCGACGATCTCGTCCGTGTCGGTCGTGGCGAGCGCGATCGGCACCGCGTCCACACCGCCGAACTGCTTGAACAGGATCGCCTTCCCCTCCATCACGGGGAGTGACGCCTCCGGGCCGATGTCGCCGAGCCCGAGCACCGCTGTGCCGTCGGTCACCACGGCGACCACCTGTGACTTCCACGTGTAGTCGTGGACCAGGTCCGGCTGCTCGGCGATGGCGCTGCACACCTTGGCGACGCCGGGGGTGTACGCGAGGGACAGGTCGTCCTTGTCCCGCACCGGCACTGTGGCCTGAACGGCCATCTTGCCGCCGCGATGCAGCGCGAAGGCGGGATCGAAGGGCTCGTCGGGAGCGCTCTCCGTGCCGTTCCGGCTGTCGCTGCGAGGATTGACGATCTCCGCTGCCATGGGTTGACCCCTTAAGTCTTCATCGATTGAGGGTTTCCACTCCTGGTTGAGGAGGGGTGGGCGGGCGCCGCGTATGCGGTCCGCCCGGCGGGCGGGCCGCCGGGCGGAGGAAGCGCATACGCGCGGGCGCGCCGCACACGCGCCCTGAGCCCCCTGATAGGGGTGCAAGAGTCCTTCTTACCCGAACGTGGCCGCTGACGACGAGTCCATATCCCGGCTGTGACGTGAATCGTCACTCAATGTCAGGACACAACGGTTATATGCCCCGAAAAGCAACCACGCATGGCACTGCGTGCCATAGATCTTCCGGCAAGAAGGCAACATTCCCGTGAAAGGTCCGGTCGTGATGTACCGGCCCGAGGGAGGTCGGGGGGTGCCCCGTTATCCGATTTTGACATGCTCGGGGACCTGAATGGGCCAGTCCGAATGGCAAGATGCCGAAAACACACAAGGTGGCGACCGCCGAACAGGTGGTACGTGGCCAGGACATCAACTGGAAACGGCAGCTCTCTGACACTCCGGAGGATCCCGAACATGACGGCAAGCACCACGCGCAGCACGACGGCGTCAAAGCTCCGGAAGTCCCTTACCTCCCGGTTCGCCGCGGTCGGTGCCATCGCGGTCGCCGGCTCCCTGCTGCTGACCGCGTGCGGCGACCAGACCGACAGCGGATCGAAGAAGGAGGGCAGTGGCGACAGCACGTCGAACAGCGCCCCCCTCTTCGGCAAGCTTCCGGAGAAGTACCAGAAGGCGGGCGTCCTCAAGTTCGGCACGAACGCCGAGTACGCACCGATGGAGTCCGTGGAGAACGGCAAGATCGTCGGCGTCGACCCCGACATCGCCGCCGAGCTGGGCAAGAAGCTCGGGGTGAAGATCGAGTTCACCTCGGGCTCCTTCGACGGCCTGATCACGGCCCTGAACTCCGGCCGCCACGACGCCGCCATGTCGTCCATCACGGACAACAAGCAGCGCCAGGAGGGCCTGGACGAGAACGGCAAGAAGCTCGGCAAGGGCGTCGACTTCGTCGACTACTTCATCGCCGGCACCGCCGTGTACACCAAGAAGGGCAACCCGCAGGGCATCAAGTCCATCGAGGACCTGTGCGGGAAGACCGCCGCCGTCCAGCGCGGCACCACCTATGAGAAGGCCCTCCAGACCCAGTCCAAGGCGTGCAAGGACGCGGGCAAGCCGGAAGTCAAGATCGAGTCCTTCGAGAACGACACCGAGGCGCAGACCCGGGTGAAGTCCGGCGGCGCGGCCGCGGGCGTCAACGACTACCCCGTCGCCCTCGACCTGTCCCGCAAGGCGGATGGCGGCAACGCGTTCGAGGTCGTCGGCGAGCAGGTCGACGCCGGGCCGTTCGGCATCGCCGTGAGCAAGGAGAACACCGGCCTCCGCGACGCGCTCAAGGAGGCGGTCGACGCGATCATCGCGGACGGCTCGTACATGAAGGTCCTGGAGAAGTGGGGCGCCACCAGCGGGGCGATCGACAAGGCCGCGATCAACGGCGGCAAGTGACCATCGCCACCTGAAGGGCAGTCACCGTGACTGACAGTTCAGACATCTCCGACAAAGTGCCCGCCGGGGTGTCGATCTCCAAGGAGACCGACGCCCCCGCGGGGCCCGGCGGGCTCCCGCCCGAATCGATCAAGGCCATCCCCGTCCGGCATGTGGGCCGCTGGATCAGCGGTGTCGTGGTCACCGTCCTGCTGGCCGGTCTGCTCTACGCGTTCTCGCAGGCCGACATCCAGTGGAAAGCGGTCGGCGACAAGCTGTTCGACGACACCGTCCTCGCGGGCGCGGGCCGCACCCTGCTGATCAGCATCCTCGCGATGGTCCTCGGCGTGGTGCTCGGCGTGCTCCTCGCCGTCATGCGGCTCTCCAAGAACCCCGTGATCAGCTGGGTCGCCTGGCTGTACATCTGGTTCTTCCGGGGCACCCCGGTCTACGTCCAGCTGCTGCTCTGGTTCAACCTGGCGCTGATCTTCCCCTATCTGAACATCCCGGGCATCTACCGGGACGAGATGACCGACGTCATGACGCCGTTCATGTGCGCCCTGCTGGGCCTCGGCCTCAACGAGGCCGCGTACATGGCGGAGATCTGCCGCGCGGGCATCCTCTCGGTGGACGAGGGCCAGAGCGAGGCGTCCCACGCCCTCGGCATGAAGCAGTCCCAGACCATGCGCCGCATCGTGCTCCCGCAGGCGCTCCGCGTGATCATCCCGCCGACGGGCAACGAGTTCATCAACATGCTCAAGACCTCGTCGCTGGTCTACGCGGTCACCTACAACGAACTGCTCCGCTCCACCTCGCAGATCGGCTCCACGTCCTATGCGGTGATGGAGATGCTCTTCGTCGCCTCGATCTGGTACATCGTGATGACCAGCGTGTTCACGGTGGGCCAGTACTACCTGGAGCGGCGGTACGCGCGCGGCTCGCAGCGCAGCCTGCCCCCCACCCCGTGGCAGCGGGTCCGCGCCAATCTCGCCGGCCTCGGCGGGCGTACTCCGGGAGGTGTCCGATGAGCGCGATGGTGAAGGCCGAGGGCGTCCACAAGTCCTTCGGCCCGGCCCACATCCTCAAGGGCATCGATCTCGAAGTGGCCCCGCGCGAGGTCTTCTGTCTGATCGGCCCCTCCGGATCCGGCAAGTCGACCTTCCTGCGGTGCATCAACCATCTGGAGAAGATCAACGCCGGACGGCTGTACGTGGACGGCGAACTCGTCGGCTACCGGCAGAAGGGCGACAAGCTGTACGAGCTGAAGGACAGCGAAGTCGCCCTGAAGCGCCGGGACATCGGCATGGTCTTCCAGCGCTTCAATCTCTTCCCCCATATGACGGCGGTCGAGAACATCATGGAGGCGCCCATTCAGGTCAAGAGCGAATCCAGGGCGGTCGCCCGCGCCCGCGCGGAACGGCTCCTGGACCGGGTGGGCCTCGCCGACAAGGCCGGGAACTACCCCGCCCAGCTCTCCGGCGGCCAGCAGCAGCGGGTCGCGATCGCCCGCGCCCTGGCGATGGAGCCGAAGCTGATGCTCTTCGACGAGCCGACCTCGGCGCTGGACCCGGAGCTGGTGGGCGATGTGCTGGACGTCATGCGCTCTCTCGCCGAGGACGGCATGACGATGATCGTCGTCACGCACGAGATGGGCTTCGCGCGCGAGGTCGGCGACGCGCTGGTGTTCATGGACGACGGCATGGTGGTCGAGTCGGGCCACCCCCGCGACGTCCTGACGAACCCTCAGCACGACCGGACGAAGTCGTTCCTGTCGAAGGTGCTGTAGTACGGGCGGCGGGCGAGAGCGGTACGGATCCCGATCCGTACCGCTCTCGCCCATTTCTCGTGGAGGCCGACGCCTTCTCGTGGAGGCCGACGCCTTCTCGTAGCGGCCGGCGCCGACGGTGTCCTCGAAGCCGACGCGCACGCCGACGCGCACATCGAGGGCCGCCATCCCGCCGTCGGCGGGGCCGAGGACCGGTGGTTCGGGGCCGAGGACGGTCCCGGCCATGTCCCGCGCTCTACCGGCCGCTCACCCGTCCCGTCCCCGCCTTCAGCACGAAACCCCCTGCTTCGTAATACCCTGAAAGCAGCGTCGGCTGTTACCCACGGTAGGTCGACTCCAGACCGTCACGGTAAGGACCACAAGTGGAGCTAGCCTTTTACTCGGACTATGCCGTGCGCCTGGTCAACACCGAGGAGCCGGCCCGCAACAAGGACTCCCTCACCTCGGTGGACGCCGTCCGTGAGCTGTTCGGCCCCTCCGGACAGGCCGCGCGCCGCGCCACCGAGGCGGATGTCACACGCTTCCGTTCGGTACGGGCGAGGCTGCGGGGCGTCTTCGCCGCGGCGGACTCCGGCGACGAGACGCACGCCGTCGACCTGCTCAACTCGCTCCTGCTGGAGTTCCCGGTCAGCCCGCAGGTCTCCGGCCACGACTTCCGCGACGAAGACGGCCGACCCAAGTGGCATATGCACCTGGCCGACCACCCCTCGAACGCGACAGCGGGATACGCGGCGATCGCCGCCATGGGGCTGGCCTTCCATCTGACGGAGTACGGGGTGGACCGGCTCGGCCTGTGCCAGGCGCCCCCCTGCCGCAACGCCTATCTGGACACCTCGACCAACCGCTCCCGCCGCTACTGCTCGGACCGCTGCGCGACCCGCGCCAATGTGGCCGCCTACCGCGCCCGCAAGCGCCTGGAGACGGAGCGGTCCCAGACCACGGGCCGCACCGCGGAGAACACCCAGGACGCGATCGCGCGCACCGAGCGCTGACCCGGTTCGAGCGGCCGGTACCGGCCGCGCACCCGGCCGAGCAGCAGCTCATGGGGCACCGTGCCGAAGACCCGGCTGTCCCCCTCGGCCCCCGGATTGTCCCCGAGCACCCACCAGCCGCCCTCGCGCCGCTCGACCAGTCGTTTGACGATGAGCAGATCCTGCTGAAGGGGATGCCGCAGCACCGCGATGTCCCCGGGCTTCAGGGCGGCCCCGTACCGCACGAGCAGCCGGTCTCCCTGTCTGAGGGTCGGGTACATGGAAGGACCGGTCACTTCCGCGATGCCGAACGGCGCTGTCGGCTCCCGCCCCTGCTCAGTCATCCGCCACACCTCCGGGTCCCACCGTACGTTCCACCACGAGTCCCATGGTGACCCCAGACTTTTGCCCTAAGCCCCAGGGGGCACTCGCGAAATCGGGTCTCTCACGGAGTAATGTCCCACCTGAGAAGACGATCACGAGGAAGGACAGCTCCATGCTCTCCCGCCTGTTTGCCCCCAAAGTGAAGGTCAGCGCCCACTGCGACCTCCCTTGCGGTGTCTACGACCCGGCCCAGGCCCGCATCGAAGCGGAATCGGTCAAGGCCGTCCAGGAGAAGTACCAGGCCAACGAGGACCCGCACTTCCGGGCCCGCGCCACTGTCATCAAGGAGCAGCGCGCGGAGCTCGCCAAGCACCACATCTCGGTGCTCTGGAGCGACTACTTCAAGCCCCCGCACTTCGAGAAGTACCCCGAGCTGCACCAGCTGGTCAACGACGCGCTGAAGGCGCTCTCCGCGGCCAAGGGCTCGACGGACCCGGCGACGGGCCAGAAGGCGCTGGACTACATCGCGCAGATTGACAAGATCTTCTGGGAGACCAAGAAGGCTTGATCTTCGATCACGCCGTTTGACCTGCGGTTTCCTTGTTCGCATGGTCTTCCGGTCCGCACCCGGTCCGCAGTCCGCCGAGCACGGCGTCCATGACGGCCCGGGTGCGGTCTTCTTCGCCCGGCCACAGGTGCACGCAGATCCGCAGCGTGATGACGGCGGACGCGTGGCCGAGGACCGACTCAACCTGCTTGACGCTCGCTCCGCCGGCGACGAGCGCGGAGGCGCAGAAGTGCCACAGGTCGTGGGTCACCATGTGCTGCAGCTCGACGGGTTTGCGCCCCTCGCGCTCGGCCGCCTCTCCCTCCTCCGCCTGGAGCGCCCTGTGGCGGGCGTGCTCCTTGCCGTCGAGGTCGCGGTAGCGGGCCCGCCGTTTGCCGTTGGGGCGCTTCTGGATGTTGGCCTAGTGGCCACTCCTCCCTCTGCTCGTGGCAGCGAGAACATCAGTCGTCAGGGGGCGTGTACGGAACTCTCAGACACACCCCGCGGGCTGTGGGCAACTGCGCGGCCCACTTCGTCACCTCGGTCAGGTGCTCGGGCTGCAGCCCGAGGTGCGGGTCGGGCTGCACGAGGAGGGTCGCCGTTCCGCGGGCGGTGCGCTCCACTGCCCACTCATGGTCGAGGCTGGTGAAGTCGTCGTCGATCCAGACCACGGGGGCATCGCCCAGCCAGGCGTCGACGTGGTCGCGCTTCCAGAGGTAGCCGTTGGGGTGGCTGGTGGTGATCTGGGGGCGCGGCAGGTCGACGTACGGCAGGGTCGGAAGGCCGAGAAGCGGAGCGATGAGGGTGGTGGCGTCCTGTCGCCAGCTGGTGCACCAGACCGGCGTGACAAGACCCGCACTGATCACGTCCATGAGCGCGAGGCCGTGGTCGGGGTTGAGCCAGACGGTGACCGGTTTGTCGGCGCTGCGGCCAGTAGGGACGAGGTCGTGGCGGGCATGGGTGGCCGGGGTCGAGCCGTGCTCGTCGGGGAAGGGTATGAGGACGCCGTCGATGTCAAGGAGCAGGTAGGGCGAGCGCATCGGTTCCTCCAAGGGAAGCCGGGGCGAATGGCTGGTCGGAGCTTGCGGGCGCGGATCAGCAGGGTGGTGGGCCAGGGGCCCTTGCGGGGGTCGTGGAACTCCTGGGCCGAGGTGAGCCAGAAGCCGGCCCGGCTGAGGTGCCTCTCCCAGCGGTCGGTGTCGAACTCCCAGCGGGCAATGGGGAGCCGGGTGCGGTCGGGGAGGGTGACGAAGTCGCGGCGGGGCCGATCGTCGCCGGAGGGGCTGTGACCCCCGCGCTGCGGGTGGGGGACGGAGAAGGCGAGCACTCGTCCGGGCGTGAGGTGTTGGGCAATGGCCGGGAGCAGGAGCTCGGGCGCGACGAGCCCGACGGCGCCGAAGACGGAGTAGACCGCGTCGAACTGCTCGTCGGTGGCGTGCAGGTAGTGCAGGGCGTGGCCGGCGACGAAGGTGAGGTTGTTCAGCCGTCCGTAGTGGGAGCGGGCGCGGCGGACCTGGAGGTCGACCAGGTCGACGCCGGTGATACGGGCGCCATGGCGGGTGGCGAGGTGGGCGGCGTTGTGGCCGGGGCCGCAGCCGAGTTCCAGGAGGGGCTTGCCGCGCAGGTCGGGGCCGAGGATCTCGGCTCCCGGCCCTTGGCCGGGCCGCGTGGTCCATTCCATCCGGGCTGGTACGGCCAGAGGTTCGGCGAGTCCGGCGGCAGTGCGCTGGACGGCGTGGGCGTGCCAGGGGGATGCCTGGGCGAGCACGTCAGATCTCCAGGAGGTGGAGGACGTCGGTGAGGTGGCGGCGGACAGCCTTGATGTAGGCGGGGTCGGTTGCCGGGTCGTTGATCCAGCGGACGGACTGCTCCATGAACCACTCGACGGCCCACATGCGGTGCCAGCCCAGGGCCCAGTTCTCGGCGGTGAGCCCGCCGCGCGGGGCGAGGGCGTCGGGGGTGCCGCCGGCGGTGACGTACTGCTCCAGGAAGACGCGCAGGCGCACGGGGTGCGGGGGATCGATGGTGCCGTGCCAGCTGGCGAGGTCGAGCAGGCCGGGGCCAGTGAAGGCGCGGGCGAAGTCGAGCAGCCGCCAGCCGCGCTCGCCGATGTGGAGGCTGGTGGGGTGGAACTCGGAGTGCACCCAGCCGAAGGGCGCCATCGTCGCTCCGGCCGAGCGGGCCTCGGCGGCCTGGGCGATCCGGTCGAGCGCGTCCTCGACGTCGTCGGCGTCCTGCCACCGGTCGGCCTTGCGCAGCCGTTCGAGATGCTCCAGCGCCCTGGCCGGCAGCGTCCGCAGCCGGTTCTGGTCGAGGACGGGCAAGGGCGGAGCCGTACGGGTGCCGTGCAGGATCACGGCCGCGGCGACGCCGTCGAGGTCGTCGGCCTCGCGGACGGACGGTCCGAGGTCCTCCATGAGCATGCCGAGCCAGCCGTCCAGGACGGCGGAGGCGTGGACCTGGGGGACGGGTACGCCGAGGGTACGGGCCAGGCGGAGGGCCTGGTCCTCGCAGTCGAACGGCTTCTTGGCGTACTTGAAGATGGCCGTGGTGCCGTCTGGGAAGGCCACGCGCTCGACGCCGGACATGGACCACACGCGTACCTCCTCCCGTACGGTGGTGATCTGGCCGGTCGCGGTGAGCAGGTTGTCGAGGAGTTCGGCGCTGGGGTTCATGGTCACGGGAGGGCTCCGGGGAGATGGTGGCGTCCGGGGCGGGCGAGAGATACCGGCCCGCCCCGGAGCCTGATCGGGTGGGTTACGCGGCGGGGTTCACGCGGTGGGCGTAGACCTGCTCGATCCAGCCCGCCTTGAACGCGGCGAGGTCGCTACGGAAGTTCGCCATCGAGGCACCGTAGGGGGCGACCACGCCACCGGACTGGTCCGGCACGGACTGGCAGCCGTGCACGAGCCGACCGCCGAGCGCGGCGTGGGCCTTGATGGACTCGATCCGGCGGTGCTCGTTGAACCACCCGCCGTGATAGACCTCGTCGAGCATCCCGCCCATCTCGTCGTTCAGGTCGAAGACGACGGAAGTGGCGGCGGGGAAGAACCAGCACGGGCCGACGTTGGAGATGTGCCCGTCCAGCTCGACCTTGTTGAGCGCCATGAGTGTGGCCGCCTCGCGGAGCATCCGCAGGTGCTCGGCGGTGATCTGCGGCAGGCCGAGGCTAGCCAGGTGCTCGTCGCGGAAGAGGTACGCGTACACCTCGTACGCGGTGGCCAGGACGCGGGCCGCGTCGGAGGTGGACTCTCCGTGCTGCTTGACGAAGTCGAGCGCGAGCTGCTCGACCGCACTCTCGGTCGTCTCGTCGACGTCCAGGAGCTGGGACTTGACCAGCTCCCAGTCGGCGACGAGCCAGGTGTTCGACTCGAAGCGGAAGAAGTACTCGGCCGGGTCGATCGTGATGCGCCGGCCGTCGACCTGGATGCCGGGCAGGCGGCTCCAGCGCGGGTCGAACGCCTCGGGCAGCTCGACCGTATTGGCCGTGGTATCGATGGTGGTCACCGTGTCTCCGTCTCTGATCGGCCGGGTCCGGGCACAGGAATGCCCGAGCCCGGTGTGGGCGTACGGAACTTCGGGGTGCCGCCCGGACCAAGGGGAAGCCTGGATCACGGTCGCGCCGTTCCGGGCGGCTGCTGATAAGTGAACCGTCGGTCACGCTCAGTGGGTACGGTGGAAGGCAGTTGAAGCGGTATACGCGGTTTACAGCTCCAAGGCGGAGGCGATCGTGGCGGCGCAGAGAGACCCCAACTCCCGTCTGCGCGACGTCATCGCGGCGGTCGACTGCACCTACGAGGCCCTCGCAAGAGACGTGCGGCGCGTGGCCGCTGAGAACGGCGAGATCCTCCAGACGAACAAATCGGCCATCTCGCACTGGGTGAACGGCACCCGTGCCCCGTCGGGCCGGGTAGGCCAGTACTTGGCCGAGGCGCTGTCCCGCCGAACGGGGCGCACGATCACGCAGACCGAGATCGGCCTCCACGTCGGCGAGGTCGACCAGCAGACGGACGTCGACCCTGTCCTCGCCGTCACAGAGCTGGGCCGGGCCGACGTCGAGCGACGCCGCTTCCTCGCCGTCGCGACCTTCACCACCGCCGGCGTCGCCATGCCGCTCGGCTACGACCACGAAGCCACCGCCCGTTTGCTCCGCGCCCGCACCGGCACGTCTCTGGTCGGCGCGGAGGACGTGGACGTCGTACGCCAGATCACTGCGGCTTTCAGCGCCGCCGACGAGCGCCTCGGCGGCGGGCACGGCCTGACCACCGTCACCGCGTACCTCGCCGATACCGCCGCTCCCATGCTGCGCGGACGCTTCCCCAGCGAAGCCTTACGCCGGGCCGCGTTCGGAGCTGTCGCCGAACTCGCCTACCTCGCAGGGTGGAAGCACCACGACCTCGGCCAGGAAGGCGCCGCCCAGCGCTACTACCAGGTCGGCTACAAGCTCGCCTGTGAAGCCGACCCCCACGGCCACGCCGCCTGGATGATGCGCGCCCTCGCCCACCAGGCCCTGAGCCTCAAGCAGCCCCACCACTGCGTCGACCTCGTCGAAGGCGCCCTACGCACAGGTCTCGGCCACGTCGACGGCCAGACCGAGGCCCTCCTCCACATCACCCACGCCCGCGCCTACGCCGCAGTGAACGAGAACCCCCAGGCCGCTCGCGCCCTGCTCGCCGCCGAGGACGCACTCCTACGGGACGATGACCCCCAGCCCAGCTACTCCCGCGTGAGCGGCCCCGCCGCCGGTACCGTGGCCAGCCACACCGCCCGCACTCTGACCGACCTCGCCGACCACATCGGCACCGAACAACAGCACCGCGACGCCCTCACCCGCTGGGACCCCGAGAAGTACAAGCGAGTCCACGCGCTCACCCACGCCGACCTCGGCGACGGCCTCGCCGCCCAGGCCCGCGCCGACGAGGCCGTCGCCGCCTGGACCCAAGCTCTGGTCCTCCATGGAGGGCATGACCTCCGACCGCACCCGCAAGGCGATCACCTCCATCCGCTCCACCCTCGCGGTCTACCAGCGCCGCCGCGTTCCCGGCGCCGCCGATCTCGCCCGCCGCGCCCGCGAGGCGCTCGCCTAACATGCCCGACAACCCGTCCGACGAAGGGAACACTGTGACCCAGCAGACCGACGACCAGCCGAAGGCCCTCAAGCCGGCGCTCGAATCCATGACCCTGCTGGTCGCCGCAGTCATCGTCCACGACAAGGCCACCAACCGCGTCGTCCTCCTCCAGCGCAGCGAGAACGCCAAGTTCGCCCAGGGCATGTGGGACCTCCCCGTCGGCAAGAGCGAACCGGGCGAGCCCATCACCGAAACCGCGGTCCGCGAGCTCTACGAGGAGACCGGCCTCACGGTGAAGCCCGAGTCCCTCAAGGTCGCGCACATCATCCACGGCGCCTGGGGCGTCGAAGCCCCCAACGGCTTCCTCACCGTCGTCTTCGCCGCCCACGAATGGACCGGCGAACCCGAAAACCGCGAACCCCGCAAGCACTCCCAGGTCCGCTGGGTCGACGCCGACGCAGTACCCGAGAATTTCGTCGACACGACTTCAAGCGCCCTTCACCGATACCTCACGGGAGGACCGGAGGTCTCCCTCGACGGCTGGCATTAGAAGCGTCAACTGCTGCGCGACCAGTCGCCAGGGCGGCCCTGCACCCATTTGACCCGCCTCCTGGTGGGGCGGCGATCCCATTCTCAGCAGAGCATGCATGAGGGGAGGACAGCAGAACCCCTCGTCGAGGACGCCGGTGCGAGCTTGGCCAAACTGACCCCGTGCCCACCCGACACAAAGCCAGTGGCAAGCAGACGCCGCCAGTCAGCGGCTGAAATTCTCCCTCCGCATGCGCTTCACAATTCGCTCCTCGGCACGATCAATCTCGACTTGGGCATCCTCAAAGGCGCGCGAACAAGCCGACCTCATTTCCTCAATCGCCCGCACGCAAAGAAGCGCCTCAATATCCGGGCCTTCCGGAGCTCCGCTAGCCGCAAGGGAGAACGTAACCTGAATCAACGATTTGAGCGCCATGATCGCCGGATCGATAAGCCCTACATTAACCTTTCCGGCGTCTCGCAGAACAAGCCCTCGGTATTCTATGAAGTTCTGGCCGAGCCCCCTGGCACCACAATGCACCTCACTGCTTGCCCATTGATAATAGGGGCGCACATGACTCAGGGAGGTTTTCTCCTCCAGCTTGCGAAGATTATCGTCCGGTGAAAATCTCTTGACCCATCCGTAATCACGCTTGAAGCTCTGCCCATATTTCGCGAGCACTTCAGCGTATCGCCTTTCGAGTTCGTCAACGTACGCCTTCTCAAGCGGCTCCTCGCCAAGAGTCGCGTGATCCATTTGGAACTGGAGAGCGTCACGCCTCAATCCAACGATTTCGTGATCAAGAAATCGTTCGGCGAGGTCATGATGGTCAGGGTCGGCGGCTGCGTCTGCAATCACGCAAGCGATGACAGCCGTCTCATGAAGCGTGCGGCATCGCGCCATGGCTCCCCTTGGATGCCCATGCGAGAGAAGGGTAAGAACCTCACCTGCTACGCGGCAAGCAGTGACATGAAGACCCGTGAGGGCTTCCAGCGTGTGCTCCTGAGCGGGCGTCAGGTTCTCCCTCTTCATGTGCGCTTCCTTCTCACCCAAGTCGGCACACACCGAATGGAGGACCCAGTAAAGATCGAAGGCTTTACCCCACTTCTTCTGAAGTCTCCGATCGAACCGACGATCTATGCGCTTATTCGCTCGGAGCGTTCGCTTGTCCTTTATCATCGCAGCAGCCAAATGAGGCGCCAGTTCGTCAATCAAATCGGGGACCGCAGTGGAAATCAGGTCGCTGACGCGCTCAGGATCCAAACCTTTTCGGATCTGGTCCAGCACAGCATCTTCGATTGCGCGCGTGAGGAAATCGCCGTCGATGTGACGAGTACGTTTGAACTTTCCGAGCATGATGGTCCCTCTGGCGTGAGTTCTGCTGTACATTAACTCGGGACGGTAGCGACTGCACGCATTTTCCGATCCTGATCAAATCGGCAGGAGCGAGGCTGCTGGCCGGCGGCTCCACTCCGCTGAAGCCGTGCCCCCCCTTGCCCGAGAGCACCGCCCCCGAGTACCCCGACTTCGAAGCCCTCTTCGACGGCGAGGTCCCAACAAACGTCAACCCCACCCCCGGCCGCCTCTCCTCGACCCTGGTCCAGCTGTTCGCGTCGGGAGCCATACGGCGTTCCTGACCGTGGCGGTCTTGGCCGCCGAAGGAAGGCAGCTGCATCCGGTGCGGTATACCGAGGAGACCAATGCATCGGACGACGTACTGAACCTCCGCCAGCCGGTGCACGAGCACCACGAGCTACCTCAACGACTCACTCCCGGTGGCTCCCACGCTCGCGCGCGGTCCCGCACCAGTCCGCACACAGTCCGCAGGACACCAGATCACGACCGTCGCACCCCATCGCCACCCAACAACAAAAGACCAGGTCAGCGACCTACAGCCGCCATCGCCGCAGGTCACCGACCCGGCCCATTACCAGGAGACCAAGAAGGCTTGATCCACATGCCCTCTACACCTGTCCGCGTGCGCGGAGTTCTCGCAGGTCATGGGCGTCTGAAAGGGGTCCGACGGTTGATACCGCCGGACCCCTTTCCGTTTGGGTGGCTCCGGGACCTCGCAGAGATCACATGCGGGCGGTACATCTGGGAGATCACGTACGGGCGGTACGTCCGGCGCGCGGCCGCTGGCACCGAGTGCGAGGCACCTGGCACTCGGCGGTAAGGACAGCCTTCCTCCGGCTCCCTACTGTCTGAGGTGTCGAACGCACACCCCATCCAAAGCGGAGGATTCATGTCAAAGCGCACCCGCGCCGCCAAGGCCGGCGTCATAGCGACGACCCTCCTGGGCACTCTGCTCCTGGCGGCTCCCGTCGCCGGCGCGACGTCCGGAACGCCGAGCGCGCCCGGCGCACCGAGCGTCGCCCTGAACTGCCCCGCCGTCACGCCCTGGGACGACTACGACTCCAACGGCACCGGCGTCACGGTCGGCGGCTCGCACCCCATCCGCCATGAGCCCACCTCCAGCTGCGCCGGCCACCGCACACTGCCCTCGGGAACGCACTTCAGCATCCACTGCTCCACCGTCAACGACGCCGGAAACCGCTGGTACCACATCGCGGTGAAGGTCAGCGGCGTCACGTACTACGGATGGATCTACTCCGGCAACGTCAGCGTCTCGAACCACAACCCCAGCACCGAGCACTGCCGCTGACGGGACGCGTCCCGAGCGCGGCGCGCGGCCGCGCCGCGGGCACGGGACGTGCCGCTCGCGAAGACCGCGGCCCACCGAGGCGCCCGCGGGCCCCCAGAGGGTGAAGCCCCGAGAAGTCGCAGGTGGGCGGTTGCCGAGGTGGCATGGTGGAGTCCCCTTCAGCGCAGAGGAGTTGGGCTCATGCGATGGACCGTTCACGGGGAACGGCAGATCTACACCAACCCCTGGGTCAACCTGTGGCTGGTGGACGTTCAGCAGCCGGACGGCCACCGTTTTGAACACCATGTCGTGCGGATACGGCATCTGGCGGTCGCCGCCGTGATCGACGACCGGCAGCGGGTGCTCATGATGTGGCGGCACCGGTTCGTGACCGACACCTGGGGCTGGGAGCTGCCCATGGGGCTGATCGAAGCGGGTGAGACGCCCGAACAGACGGCCGCCCGGGAGGTCGAGGAGGAGACCGGCTGGCGGGTGGAGGCGATGAAGCCACTGGTCTACTCACAGCCCGCCAACGGAATCACCAACTCCGAGCACCATGTCTTCCGCGCCGACGGCGCGGTCTACACCGGGCCGCCCGTCGAGGTGAACGAGACCGACCGGATCGAGTGGATCCCGCTGGCGGAGATCCGGGGAATGATCGACCGGCGGGAGATCGTCAGCGGCGGCAGCGTCGTCGGGCTGCTCTATCTGCTGCTGGACGAAGCCACCAAGGGCACTGACCAGCACGGCAGTTGACGCGGGAGCGCCGAGCACATCAGCCATGGGCCACCGGAAGCACCGGTCCATGGCTGATGCTCTTTGACTTCACGTGATGTTCAGTATCGATTCGGCAAATGATCATACCCTTACAGCGACCGCGATAAACGACTCGGGTAACTTGCACGACAGTGGTTTCATTGAGCATCAATTTTCTCTTCGTTCCCTTGGGGGGGATGTCGTGCGGGCCGGTTCAAGCGCTCGTCGTTGGTGGGGTACGGGTGCCGTCGTGGCGGCCGGCGTCGCCGGAGTCCTGGTGGTGCAGAGCGTGGCCGGCGCTCCGGGCGGCGACGGCTCCTCGGGCGACGGAAAGTCCGGGCCCGCCAAGAGCCGCGTCGAGGCCGCAGAGCTGAAGATCGGCGGCGACGGCGGCTCCGCGACGCTCGGAAAGCGGGACACCGAGCCGTTCAGCATGCTCGGCGTCACCTGGACCGATCCCTCCGCACGGGTCACCGGAACCATCGAGGTCCGGACGAGGGACTCCGAGTCCGGTGCCTGGTCCGACTGGCTGAAACTGGACGGGGACGGCGGAGTGGGCGAATCCAGCGCCTCACGAGGCGGCACCGAGCCCGCGTGGGTCGGCCCCTCCGACGGCGTGGAGGCGCGTGCCACGGCGGGCGGCGAGGTGGTCAAGCTGCCCCGCGGTCTGCGCCTGGACATGGTCGACCCGGGCACCGGGAAGGTCTCGGGGATAGAGCCCGCCGCCTTCGCGCTGCCGGCCGAGAGCGAGAGCCCGTCGCCCAGCGGCAGCGAGTCGGCCGCCACCGATGACCCCAACACGCCCACGGAGCCCTCGTCCTCCGCGAGCACGTCGTCGCAGCCGCCGTCCGAGACGCCGAGCGCCACGGCCCCGACCACCACCCCGCCCGCGGCACCGCCGCCGGCCGCCGCACCGACGGAGACCGTGCCCCCGGCCCCGCCGTCCACCGCTCCGCGGCCGCCGATCACCATGCGCTCCGGCTGGGGCGCCGACGAGACCATCAGCCCCGAAGGTCCCACGTACCTCCCCGACGAGAAGATCAAGGCCGTGACGGTGCACCACACGGCCGAGAGCAACAACTACACCTGCGCCCAGGCTCCGGCCATGGTCCGCGGCGTCTACGCGTACCACGTCAAGTCGATGGGGTGGAAAGACATCGGCTACCACTTCCTCGTCGACAAGTGCGGCACCATCTACGAGGGCCGCAAGGGCGGTGTCGACCGGCCGGTGGTGGGAGCGCACGCCTACGGCTTCAACAACGAGACCACCGGTATCGCCGTGCTCGGCACCTACACCTCCGCCGCTCCCTCCCAGTCCGCGCTGAACTCGGTCGCCCGGATCGCCGCGTGGAAGCTCGGACAGTACGGAGTCGACCCGACCGGCGACACCGTCCTCACAGCGGGCGCCGCGGGCACCAGCGCCACCCGCCCGAGTTGGAACAAGGGCGCCCAGCTGAGCTTCAAGACCATTCACGGCCACCGCGACGGCTACGCCACCGAGTGCCCCGGCGGACTGCTCTACGGCCAGCTCTCGACGATCCGCAACCTCGCGGGCGGCGCCGTCGCCGGACTCGCCGTCAAGTCCGTCTCCGGCGCGGGCCTGACCGGCTCCACGTACTACACCAAGGCCGCCGTCACCGTGAACTGGACGGCCACCACGCCGACTTCGTTCATCTCGAAGCACGAACTCCTGGTGGACGGGAAGGTCGTCGCCACGACCCCGGGCACCGCCACCTCCGCCAAGGCCACGCTGACCCCGGGTACCCACAAGGTGCAGGTCCGGTCCACGCATGTGTCGGGCAAGACCACGACGTCCCCGGCCGCCACGATCATCGCCGAGACCACCGCGCCCCGCTTCACCACCGCGCCCGGTCTGGCACTGAACACCGGCACCGTGAACGCCACGGCCGTCCCGGTGACACTGTCGTGGAAGGCCGCCGACAACGCCGCGCTGAAGGAGGTGCGGCTCACCGCCCCGCTCGCCAGGACCTACGGTCCGGCCGTCACCAGCGCCGCCCACTCCGCCAAGCCGGGCGTGGCCACGAACTGGTCGATGACCGCGTACGACCAGGCGGGCAACACCGCGGCGGCCTCGGTCAGCGGCACCCCGGTGATCCTCCAGGAGAACCAGGCGGTCAAGACCGGAAGCTGGTCGACCAAGTCCTCCAGCAGCTACCTCGGCGGCAAGTCGTACAGCAGCGCCGCCAAGAACGCCTCGCTGACCTGGACCTTCACCGGCCGCTCGGCGGCCTGGGTGGTGTCGCGCGCGTCGACCTCGGGACAGGCGAACATCTATGTGGACGGCAGGCTGGTCAAGATGGTCGACCTGAAGTCCGCCACGACGAAGTACCGTGACGCGATCTGGACCCAGAAGTGGGCCACCAGCGGCAAGCACACCGTCAAGATCGTGATCGTCGGCACGGCCAAGCGGCCCACCGTCACCACCGACGGGCTGGTCTACCTCAAGTAGCCCACGGCAACCCGCCCGGTCCGCCGGGTCCGCGCCGTGCCGTGATGTCCCGGCCCGGCCCGACCGGAAGACCCGTGCCCGGCCTCCCACACTCCGGGAGGCCGGGCACGGCGCTGTCACGCCCCGCGCCGCCGCTCCCCGCGGCCGCTCGCGCCCCGTAGCCGTACGGAACCGTCCCCCTGAGAGAGCGTCAGAGGCGGGTGACGCAGGAGCGTACGCCCGAGCGAGGCCGGCGGGTGTGCGCGGCGGGGCGTCGGACGGACGTCAGACCGCCTGTGCGGGCAGCAGTGGGCTCTTCTGCCGAGCCAGCCACTGGCGGTACGCCGCCGCCCGCGACACCGCCTCCTGGTAGGCCGCCTCCAGTTCCGCGTACACCGCCGTGTGCAGCTCCCGTGAGCCGGGCGGCGTGAACAGCAACAGGCGTACGGCGAGCGGGTCGCCGCGCAGTGGGCGGATCGCCATGTCGTCGCGTGGGTCGGAGGTCGGCTGGCAGGGCGCGACGGCCTCGCCGACGGCGATCAGGGCCGCTGCCGTGTGGTAATCGCCGTGCAGTACGGGTGGGTTGATCCCCGCGGCGGCGAGGACGCGGCACAGGCCGTCCCATTCCCCGTCCACCGTGGGGTCGACGATCCATCGGTCTTCGGCCAGATCGGCGAGATCCACGACGGGTGCCGCGGCGGCCGGATGGCCGCTCGCCATGGAGACGAACTGCGGCTCGCGTTCCAGCAGTACGCGTACGGACAGACCGTCGGGCACCATCAGCGGGCAGCCCTCCACCTCATGGACGAAGGCCACATCGAGCTGCCCGGCGGCGACCATTCTGAGCAGCGCGTTCGCGGAGACGTCCATGTGGAGTGAGATATCGGTGCCGGGCAGCCGCCGACGGAGTCTGCCGAGCCAGCCCGGCAGGGCGCGGCTGGCGGTGGAGCCGACCCGCAGCCGGGGGCCGCCCGCCCGCGCGGCGGTGGCCTTGGCCTCGGCGACGAGGGCGGCCATTTCGGCCACCAGCGGGCGGGCCCGGCTCAGTACGGCACGACCCAGGGGTGTAGGCCGGCAGCCGGTGCGCTCCCGTGCGAACAGCTCCGCGCCGAGGGAGTGCTCGATCCGCCGCAGCTGGGTCGTGAGGGACGGCTGGCTGACGCCCAGCCGACGGGCGGCCTTGTGCAGGCTGCCCGTGTCCGCGATGGCGCACAGGGCGCGGAGGTGCCTCACCTCGAGCTCCATGTGCTGAGGGTAGGGCGGCGCCAACTGCCACACCAGACACACAGTTCGGGCACAGCGGGATGGAGAGGGACAGGAAACGGAATTGCCCGGACCGGGTGGCGGGAGGCGAACGGGAAACGGGGAACGGACGGAGGCGCGGGCGGGGGTGATGCGCCGGCGCTATCGGCGGTTGGCATCATCCGCGAGCGGGGGTGGCTCCCCGAAACTCCTCGGTACCGAACCGTTCATCGGACGAGTAAGGAGCCCCCCATGCGTCACCCCCGAACCGTTCTCTCCGCGGCACTCGGACTCGGCCTCGCCGCCGCGCTCGGCGTCGTCCCCGCGACCGCCTCGGCCGCCGACTCCCCCGCGGCAGCCGCCCAGCCGTCGTACGCCGCCTATGAAGGATCCGCCGAGGACGCCAAGGCGACCAGGGCGTTCTTCGACGCCGTGCTGAAGTCGGTGGCCGAGAAGCGGGCCGCCAACCCGAGCGCCCTCGCGGTCACGGTCACCTACAGTGCCGCCGCCGCACCCAGTTTCCGCAGCCAGATAGCCCGCAGTACCCAGGTGTGGAACAGCTCCGTCAGCAATGTCCGGCTCCAGGAAGGCAGCCGGCCCGACTTCACCTACCGCGAGGGCAATGACCCGCGTGGTTCGTTCGCGAGCACGGACGGCCGGGGTCGCGGCTATATCTTCCTCGACTACCGGCAGAACCAGCAGTACAACTCGAACCGCGTCACTTCGCACGAGACCGGGCATGTGCTCGGCCTGCCGGACAACTACCGGGGGCCGTGCAGCGAGCTGATGTCGGGGGGCGGGCCCGGCCCGTCCTGTCAGAACGACACCCCGAACGCGCGTGAGCGCGCACGGGTCAACTCCCTGTGGGCCCGCGCTCTGGCCGCTGCCACCGCCCGCGTCGGCTGACGTTCCGGCATGCCTTGAGGGCCGTCGTCAAGGTGCCTGACGGCCGGGGCCTCGCGAGGAGCCGCACCGGGAGGCCCGGCGACCCGGTCACGGGCCGGTGGTCCGGCTTCCCGGCGAGTCCGGGGCCCGGCCGGATGCCCGGCCCGTGACACGGGGGCGTCCCGCCGTACGATCGGCGGGACGCCTCCTCTGCTCCGCGCCGTCGGCCTCGTTCATACGTCGGCCGGTGTGCGCACCCCCAGCTCGGCGCCGAACGGCAGCTGCTTCTGGAGCCGGTCGAGGGCGTCGTCGAAGTCACCCCCGGCGACCCCGGATTCAAACGCCGCTCCGCGGTAGTGCAGCGTGAGATTGAGGTCCGCCCGGTCGAGCGACCCGTCCGGCTGCGGCTCACCAAGCGTCAGCAGACAGCTGAGCGTGGCCCGGTGCAGCTCGCCCTCCGCGTGGACGGGCAGCGGCATGTCCCACTCCAGTACGCAGGACGAGAGCACTCCCTCGACTCCGATGGCCTCCAGGGCGGCGAACGCCGCCCCTTCGTACTCAACACCCCTGACGCGCGTGCACAGTTGCCGTCCGCGCGCCGCGATCGTGACCGCTTCCGCGCCACGCCGATCGCGGTACCAGCCCGCCCAGACTTCAGTCGACTCCGATGACATGGCGCGGACTGTAGCGGTACGGCGGCCTCCGGCGGACATCCGGGATGCCTCATTGGTGCAAATGCACACCCATGACCTGCGAAAGAGGTCCCGAGAGCCTCTGGCGCGCGCTCCGGGGCACCTCGGGCATACCGCTCGTCCCGCCGGTGTCGGCCTGACCGGAAAACGCCCGACCGGTGCCGTCCGCTCGTACGGTCACCACCGACCACCACGGCTCGCCCGGTCCGGGGATGTGCGTACGGTCCGGCCCCGGCGGACGGTCCGGCGGACGCTCAGGTGGTGTCGGCGGTCGCCGCCGGGGGCTCCTCGTCCTGCTGTCCCGGCCGCGCCGCCGTGTACTCGGAGCATTCGGCGCATGCCGTGTTCCGGCAGGGACCGGGGCCCCAGCACGGGACGAACGCTCCGAGCGTCTTACGTCGTTTCATGACGGTACCGACAGGCTCTCCACACGCCGGGCACCGGAACTCGGCCTGTGGGCTGAGGACGGTCCGACGTCGCTCGCTGTCCATACCTCCAGAGTAGGGCGGCGCGGGCCGACCCCACAGCCCCGGCGGCCCGACTTCCCGAGCCGTCTTGTCCACTGCCGCCGGGCGCCGTCCGCCGACGGCGGCGGTGACGGTAACGGTGACGGCTGACACCGACTGCTTTCAGCAGGTGCGACGGGTGACGAACTCCGCCAGGGCGAGCAGATCGCCCGCCGCCCCCAGATCCGGGACCGCGCGGGAGAGCTCATGGACCGCTCGTGCCATCCGGTCCGCGGCCTGGAGCTGTGCCCAGTCCCGTCCGCCCGCGCGGTCCACGGCCTCGGCGGCGCGCTGTACCGCCGTCCCGGTCATCGGACCGCGGTACAGCTCGGCCAGCTCGGCCCCCGCCGGGGTTCCGGAGGTCAGGGCGGCCACCACGGGAAGGGACTTCTTGTGCGCGGCGAGATCGGCCCCGGCCGGCTTGCCCGTACGGCCGGGGTCTCCCCAGATCCCGATCAGATCGTCGATGAGCTGGAAGGCCAGTCCGGCCTCCCGGCCGAAGGCGTCCATGGCGGCGGTCGCCTCCTCCCCCGCCCCCGCGTACAGCGCGCCCAGGGCGCAGGCGCAGCCCAGCAGGGCCCCCGTCTTGGCGGTCGCCATGCCGAGGCACTCGTCGAGGGAGACGTCTTGGGGCGCGCGCTCCTCGAACGCGCAGTCCGCCTGCTGTCCGGCACAGAGCTCGATCACACAGGCCGATAGCCGTTCGGAGGCCGCCGCCGCCGCGGGGTGGCGGTCCTCGGCGAGCAGCTTCAGCGCGAGAGCGAACAGGGCGTCGCCGGCGATGATGGCGTCGGGGGTGCCGAAGACCGTCCAGGCGGTGGGACGGTGCCTGCGGGTGGGATCCTCGTCGATGACATCGTCGTGCAGCAGGGTGAAGTTGTGCGCCAGTTCCACCGCGGCGGCGGCCCGGACCGCCGTGTGCGGGTCCCCGCCCATCGCGGTCGCCGCGGCGAGGACGAGCGCGGGTCTGATGGCCTTGCCCGCGGAGCCCGTGGCCGGGGTTCCGTCGGCGTGCTCCCAGCCGAAGTGGTACATCGCGACACGGCGCAGGGAGCCGGGCAGGGACTCGACGGTCGCGCGCAGCCGGGGATCGACGACCGCACGGGTGCGTTCCAGAAGGGCGATGGCCTCACGGCCCTCGACGGCCTCCGACATGGTCAACTGGACGGTCCTTTCCGGGGTCGGTTCAGATGAGCGGGACCGGATGCACGGGCCGGAGTTCTGGGAGGGGACTGAGGGAGGGACCGGATGTACGGGCCGGAGGTCCGGGACCGGGTGCATGAGGCCGCTTCCCGGACCGGGCGCATGGGCCGGGGGCGTGGGACGGCGACGCGCCCCCGGCGCTCGGTGCGAACTCAGGTCCAGCGGCTCACCTCCACGTTCTCCAGGACACCGAGCGCGTCGGGGACCAGTACCGCGGCCGAGTAGTACGCCGTGACCAGGTAGGAGATGATCGCCTGCTCGTCGATGCCCATGAAGCGCACCGAGAGGCTGGGCTCGATCTCGTCGGGGATGCCGGACTGCTGGAGACCGATGACGCCCTGCTCCTCCTCGCCCGTACGCATACAGATGATGGAGGTGGTCCGGGCCTGGGTGACCGGGATCTTGTTGCACGGGAAGATCGGAACCCCGCGCCAGGCCGGGACATGGCTGCCCCCGATCTCCACGCTCTCGGGGACGAGCCCGCGCCGGTTGCATTCGCGGCCGAAGGCGGCGATGGCCTTGGGATGGGCGAGGAACAGCTTCGATCCGCGCCGACGCGACAGCAGCTCGTCCATGTCGTCGGGGCCGGGCGCGCCGTCGTGCGGCTGGAGGCGCTGCCCGTAGTCGCAGTTGGCCAGGAGCCCGAACTCCGGGTTGTTGACCAACTCGTCCTCCTGGCGCTCACGGAGCGCCTCGACCGTGAGCCGCAACTGCTGCTCGGTCTGGTTCATCGGCTGGTTGTAGAGGTCGGCGACCCGGCTGTGGACCTTCAGCACGGTCTGGGCGACGCTCAGCTCGTACTCCCGCGGCGCGGCCTCGTAGTCGACGAAGGTGTGGGGGACGACGGCTTCGCCGACATGACCGGCGGAGAGATCGATCGCCGCCTCGCCGTACTTGTTGGTCCGCTGCCGGGGGATGGACGCGAGCTCCGTCAGATGCGCCCGCAGCGAGTCGGCCCGCTCCGCGAGGTTCAGCACATCGTGCCTGGTCAGCACCAGAACCGTGCACGCGGTCGCGGCGCGGACGGTGTACTGCCAGGAGGCTTGGCCGTCGACGAGGGCGTGCTCGCCGAAGTACGCCCCGTCGGCGAGCACACCGAGGACCGCCTCGTCGCCGTACGGTCCGGTGCCGATCTGCTCCACCTTGCCGTGGGCGAGCAGAAAGACACGGTCCGCCGCCGAGCCCGCGTCGGCCAGCACCTGGCCGACCTCGAACTCCCGCTGCTCACAGCGGTTCGCCAGCTCTGCGAGGACGCCCTCGTCGCCGAAGTCCCGCAGGGCAGGCAGCTCGCACAGCTCCCCGGGAATCACGGTCACGCGCTGACCGGTCTGCACGAAGGTCACCCGGCCGTCGCCGACCGAGTAGCTCAGGCGGCGGTTCACCCGGTAGGTGCCGCCCTGCACCTGCACCCACGGCAGCATGCGCAGCAGCCACCGTGAGGTGATCTCCTGCATCTGCGGCACCGACTTGGTGGTGGTCGCGAGGTTCCGCGCAGCGGCGGTGCCAAGGCTCTGCTGCTGTGACTGCTGCGACGCCTGCTGCTCCCGCACTTCGTCACCGACAGAACCGACCGAACCAACCGACATAGGACTCCCTCTCGATCATGGTCTGACCTGCGAGAGAAAGCCTTCCAGCACCCAGAGTCCCGCCGCCATTACACAAATGGATGGGACTAGTTCGGCACGGGCGGGGCACAGCGCGCGGAATTTGGCAATCCGCCACGCGGCTCCACCGGAGCTGACCGAATCGGATCGCACATTTCCCGAACAGTCCACCCAGCCACGGCAGTTGGGGTAAAAGCGCTGCTACGGAATATTCCGCGCCCTATCTCCTCGCACCTCCTCACATCTCCTCACATCTCCTCGCATCCCAGGGAGCCGGTCATGTCCTCACCCATGTCCGCGAAAAGGTTCCTCGGCGCGCTGCGCGCCGAGGGACTCGAAGTCGTCCAGGTCGGCGACTGGCGCACGCACAACCGCAACCACAGGGGCCCGTGGGGCCCCGTCCACGGCGTGATGATCCACCACACGGTCACCAAGGGAACCAGGGGAACCGTCGCACTCTGCCGTGACGGCCGCCCCGATCTGCCCGGCCCGCTCTGCCACGGCGTCATCGCCAAGAACGGCACCGTCCATCTCGTCGGCTACGGCCGCGCGAACCACGCGGGCGGCGGCGACCCGGACGTGCTCCGCGCCGTCGTCGCGGAGAAGCCGCTCCCCCCGGACAACGAGAGCACGACCGACGGCAACCGCCACTTCTACGGCTTCGAGTGCGAGAACCTCGGCGACGGCCGCGATCCCTGGCCCGCCGTCCAGCTCGAAGCCATCGAGAAGGCGTCCGCCGCGATATGCCGCGTCCACGGCTGGTCGGCGCGCTCCGTCATCGGCCACCTCGAATGGCAGCCCGGCAAAATCGACCCCCGCGGCTTCACCATGGCCTCCATGCGCGCCCGCATCGCGGAACGCTTGAATTCTTGAGGGCTCGGTTCTCCCCCGGACTCCGCCCGGGGGGACCCCCACGGGGCGCTGGAGCGTGCGTCGACGGTCGACCGTGCTCGACCGCTCGTTCCTCACGGCCTCCGCGCGCTCTCCCTTTCGACACCCGCGCGCCCCTTCAGCCCACTCGCCAAGAAGACACCCCAACCCATCCGACGCAGCACCCACACAGCGCGACCCGGCGGCGCACCCGCCAAGGAGACGCCCAACCCGGCCCGCGCAGCCCCGCGCACTCACCGAGGAGACACCCGACCGACGCGCCGGCCCGCCCGAGCGCGGCGATCCGCCCGGCCGGAAAGGGCCGCCCGAGCGACAGGTGACCGCCCGAGCGGGCCGCGCGGCGTCACGGAGACAATGGCGACATGCCTCCGGAAGCGCTCGACCCCACCGCCGCCCTGCGGCCCCGGCTGCCGTCGCCGCTCCAGCCGGTCGAGGACGAGCGCTTCTCCCGCCACGGCGTACGCCTGCTGCTCAAGCGCGACGATCTGATCCACCCCGACCTGTCGGGCAAGTGGCGCAAGCTCGCGCCCAATCTGCGCGCCGCGGCCGGGCGACCGCTGCTGACCTTCGGCGGCGCCTACTCCAACCATCTGCGGGCGACGGCCGCCGCGGGCCGGCTGCTCGGCCGGGCGACCCTCGGCGTCGTCCGCGGCGACGAGCTGGCCTCGCGCCCGCTGAACCCCTCCCTCGCCGCGTGCGCCGAGGACGGCATGCGCCTGGTGTTCGTGGACCGCACGACGTACCGGGAAAAGCACGAGCCGACGGTGCTCGCCCACATACTCGCCCTGGCGGGACAGCGGCCGGACAGCGTCTTCGTCGTCCCCGAGGGCGGCAGGAACGCCCTCGCCGCCCGCGGCTGCGCCGGTCTCGGCCGAGAGCTCCACGGCCGCGCGGACACCGTCGCCGTCGCCTGCGGCACCGGAGGCACCCTCGCCGGGCTGGCGGCGGGCCTCGCACCCGGACAGCGGGCCATCGGCTTCCCCGTGCTCAGGGGCGGATTCCTCGCCTCGGACACGGCCCGCCTCCAGCACGAAGCCTTCGGCGGGCGCGTCGGCGACTGGTCCATGGACGAACGCTTCCATTTCGGCGGATACGCCCGGACGACCCCGGAACTCCACGCATTCGCCGATGAGTTCGAAGACCGCCACCAGCTGCCCGTGGAGCGGCTGTATGTGGCCAAAATGCTCTACGGACTGACCGTTCTCGCCGCCGAGGGCGCCTTCGCCCCCGGCACCTCAGTCGCCGCGGTCGTCACCGGCCGGCCGGGCGCCTGGGATCAGGACGGGTCGTCCTCCCGGTAGGCGGCGGCCTCCTCCAGATCAAGTCGGCGCAGCAGCGTGCGCATCATCTCGTCGTCGATCCGGCGCTGATCGCGCAGTTGGACGAAGACCTCGCGCTCGGCCCCGATCATCTCCCTGGCCAGCCGCCGGTAGGTGACGTCCGCCGACTCCCCGGTCTCCACGTTCACGGTCCCGAGCCGCTCCCACACGGCGTTCCGCCGCCGCTCCATGACCGTCCGCAGCCGGTCCGCCAGCGGCTCCGGCAGGGCGTTGCGCTCATCAGCGAGCAGTTCGCCGAGCCGCCGGTCCGCGGCCCCTGACGCCTCGTTCTGAGCCTGCGCCTCGGCCAGGGTCTCGGCGTACAGATCGCGCTGGGGCAGGCGAAGCACGCGGATCAGCGCCGGCAGGGTGAGCCCTTGCACCACCAGGGTGCCGATCACGGTGGTGAAGGTCAGGAACAGCACCAGGTCCCGAGCCGGGAAGGGCTGCCCGGCGGCCGTCACCACGGGGATGGAGAAGGCGATCGCCAGCGAGACGACGCCGCGCATCCCGGCCCAGCCGACGATCACCGGCGCCTTCCAGTCGACGCCCGGCTCGCGCTCCCTGATCCGCGCGGACAGCCTGCGCGGCAGAAAGGTCGCCGGGAAGACCCAGACGAACCGGACCGCCACCACGAGGACGAAGACCGCGATCGCGTACCCGAGCGACGCGCCGACCCCGTACTCACCCAGCCCCTTCAGCACATGCGGCAGCTGGAGCCCGATCAGGGCGAAGACAGACGACTCCAGAATGAAAGCGACCATTTTCCACACCGCGCCCTCCTGGAGCCGGGTCGCGAAGTCGACCTGCCAGGAGCGGTGGCCGAGATAGAGCGCGACGACGACCACGGCGAGCACCCCGGAGGCGTGCACCTGCTCGGCGGCGGCGTAGGCGATGAAGGGGATGAGCAGTGAGAGGGTGTTCTGGAGGAGCGGTTCCGTCAGATGGGTCCGCAGCCAGTGGATCGGGACCATCAGCAGCAGTCCGACGGCGACGCCGCCGAGCGCCGCGACGGCGAACTCCCCGAACGCCCCGGCCCAGCTCGCGCCCGCGCCGATGGCCGCGGCGACGGCCACCTTGTAGGCGGTGATCGCGGTCGCGTCGTTCACCAGGGACTCGCCCTGGAGGATCGTGGTGATCCGGTTCGGCAGACCCAGCTTCCGGGCGATCGCGGTCGCGGCGACGGCGTCGGGGGGCGCGATGACCGCGCCCAGCACCAGCGCGGCCGTCAACGGCAGCTCCGGGATCAGCAGATAGGCGAGATAGCCGACCGCGACCGCGGCGAAGAGGACGTATCCGACCGAGAGCAGCGCCACGGGTCGCACGTTCGCCCGCAGATCGAGATACGAGCTGTCCAGGGCGGCGGTGTGCAGCAGGGGCGGCAGCACCAGGGGCAGGACGATGTGCGGGTCGAGCGTGTAGTCGGGCACGCCGGGGATGTACGCGGCGATCAGCCCCGCGGCGACCAGGAGCAGCGGGGCCGCTACCGGGGTCCTGCGGGCGGCCCCGGCGATCGCGGCGCTGACCGCGACCAGCGCCACCAGTGGCAATGCCTCCATAAGCGCTCCTCGTGTCGGTGTATCCGTATGTCGGTACGGCTGTGATGTCCGTACGCCCGTCGGTCTCGCGGCCCCGCGGGTCCGGTCGGCCCTCCGACCCCGCGCGTCCGTCCGTTCCCGCGCGTCCGTCCGTTCCCGCGCGTCCGTCCGTTCCCGCAAGTCCGCCCGGTCCGCCGCCGCGAAGGTCCGCCGCCGGGGACGTAACCTGGCCATCATGAGCGAGTGTCCGCATGCAGCAGTACTGCCCCGCCCGGAGCCCTCGGCACTGTCGGAGACCTGCTCCGAGTGCGTGCGCGCGGGCACCGAGCCCGTGCATCTCCGGCTCTGTCTGACCTGCGGCCACGTGGGGTGCTGCGATTCCTCGCCCCTTCAGCACGCCCGGTCGCACTTCACGGAGACAGGGCATCCGGTGATGAGGAGTTTCGAGCCGGGAGAGAGCTGGCAGTGGTGTTTCGCGGACGGTTCGCTCGTCTGAAACGCGAGGATTGGTTCGTTTGAAGCGTGGGTACGACAACCCTCCGTCGCTTCCCCTCAATTGGGCCCGGCAGACCCCTAGCCACTGTGTGTACTCATATGCCTACCATGAGTGACAGTGACCTTCGGGGGTCCTGCGACAGGGCACCATGGATCGCGATAGCGTCGCCGGGCAAGTACCGGCTACACACAGACTGCGTACCGACGGCTCCGGGGGCCTCTTCTCCCGGAGCCCCGAAAGAGCTTGTGTCACCTTGGAGGTGAGGGTGTCCCAGATCGCAGGCGAGCCCGGGACCCAGGACTTCGTGGAAGTCCGGCTGCCCGCTGCGGGTGCCTATCTGTCCGTGCTGCGTACGGCCACGGCCGGCCTCGCGGCGCGCTTGGACTTCACCCTCGACGAAATCGAGGATCTGCGGATCGCGGTGGACGAGGCGTGCGCGATCCTGCTCCAGCAGGCGGTGCCCGGCTCCGTTCTCAGTTGTGTCTTCCGGCTGATCGACGACTCGCTGGAGGTCACGGTCTCCGCTCCGACGACCGACGGCCGGGCGCCGGAGCGCGACACCTTCGCGTGGACGGTGCTCTCCGCGCTGGCGGGCAAGGTCGACTCCTCGGTCGCCGAGGATCGTACGGTCACCATCAGCCTGTACAAACAGCGCGGCGCGGGACCCGGGCCGGCGTGAGGGACGGGGGCGGTCCGGTGTGGGACAAGGACGGTCCGGTGCGGAACGAACCACCCGCGGTGCAGGAGATCCCGGAGCAGCAGGCCCGGCCGCACCCGGTGGACGGACCGGACGGCGACGGCCAGACAGCGGCGGCGGCGGCGGAGCAGGCGGCCCAGATGAGCGAGCACGTGCAAGAGCAGAAGCAGCACGATCCACACGACCGCAGCGGGGCGCGCGCGAAGTTCATCGAGCTGCGCAAGCTGCCGGACGGCTCGCCGGAGCGGGCGGAGCTGCGCAATCAGCTGGTGCGGATGCATCTGCCGCTCGTGGAGCATCTCGCACGGCGGTTCCGGAACCGGGGTGAGCCGCTGGACGATCTGACCCAGGTCGCGACCATCGGTCTGATCAAGTCGGTGGACCGGTTCGATCCGGAGCGTGGTGTGGAGTTCTCCACCTATGCGACGCCCACGGTGGTCGGCGAGATCAAGCGCCACTTCCGCGACAAGGGCTGGGCGGTCCGGGTGCCGCGCCGTCTTCAGGAGCTGCGGCTCGCCCTGACGACGGCGACCGCCGAGCTGTCCCAGCAGCACGGCCGCTCGCCCACGGTCCATGAGCTGGCCGAGCGCCTCGGGATCTCGGAGGAGGAGGTGCTGGAGGGGCTGGAGTCCGCGAACGCCTACTCCACGCTCTCCCTCGACGTTCCCGACACGGACGACGAGTCGCCTGCGGTCGCCGACACGCTCGGAGCGGAGGACGAGGCTCTTGAGGGGGTCGAGTACCGCGAGTCCCTCAAGCCGCTTCTGGAGGACCTTCCCCCGAGGGAGAAGCGCATCCTCCTGCTCCGCTTCTTCGGCAATATGACCCAGTCGCAGATCGCGCAGGAAGTCGGCATCTCCCAGATGCACGTCTCCCGGCTGCTGGCGCGGACGCTCGCACAGCTGCGGGAGAAGCTGCTGGTGGAGGAGTGACCGGGACGACCTGACCGGACGACCCGACCGAAGGAGCGACGGCGTGGTGGGCCGGGGGACGAAGGCGTTCTTCTGCCCACGCGGGTGACGTCACCGACCGGGTGGCGTTCGGGGGCGGGCCCTGCGGCCCGCTCTCCGTCGCTTCTCCACGGGGGGGTCCGGGCGGTGCGGGAGCCTGGCGCGGCGGAGGGTCCGGGCGTGAGGTTACGCGTCCCGGGGCCCGGGACCGCGGATGCCCAGCGCCCGCGTCGTGGTCTGGTTCACGACGAGCACCAGGCCCGTCACGGCCACCGCCCCCACGAGGATCCCCAGCGGGATCAGCGCGCCCGAGGAGCGCAGGAGCGTCCACGCCGGGATCAGGGCCATCAGATGTGTGATCAGGGCGGGGCCCCGGCTCCAACTGCGGCACATCAGAAGGCCGCGGGCCGCGATCAACGGGATGACGCCGAGCGCGATCAGGGTGACCCCGCCCATCTCGGCCTGGGAGGGGCTCTCCGGGCGGCCCAGCAGTCCCATCACGAGCAGGTAGACGCCGTAGGAGACCAGTGCCAGGCCCTCCAGGCCGGACACCGCCGCCGCGGCGGTCAGGCGGGCAGGACGGGGCGTCTGGTCGGTACTCACCCCAGAAGGGTAGCCGTCACGCGCCCACCCGAGCCGAGCCAGGTCCCCGGGGGAGTCCGAGCGCCCGCCCTCCGGCTGTGAGCCGGCGGCGAGGCCAGCGGGAGCGCAGCGGCGAACAGCCCGCAGACGGGCGGGGGACCGGTCGGCGGACAGGCCGGGCACGCGTCGGCGGACAGCCCCGCGGGCAGGCGGGGAGCCCCGCCCCGTCGGGTGCCCCGGGGAGCACCCGACAGGCACCGGGCAGGCCGGCCCCGCGGTCGTCGGCGGCCCTGCCGCGCCGTTCTCCCGGCCGTGCGGGCGACGCGGCGGCCCCGCCCGTCGGACGGTCCCCGAGCGCCCCGTGCCACCGACCCTGGGACTGGGCCCGGTATCACCGGGTGGGTACGCTGCACCCCATGCGTGCACTCCTCGTGGTCAATCCGGCGGCAACCACCACCAGTGCCCGCACCCGCGACGTACTCATCCACGCGCTCGCCAGCGAGATGAAGCTGGAGGCCGTGACGACCGAGTACAGGGGCCATGGACGGGATCTCGCACGGCGGGCCGCGGAAGGCGAGGACATAGACCTCGTCGTCGCCCTCGGCGGCGACGGAACCGTCAACGAAGTCGTCAACGGACTGCTCCACCACGGACCGGACCCCGACCGTCTCCCCCGCCTCGCCGTCGTCCCCGGCGGATCGACGAATGTCTTCGCCCGCGCGCTCGGGATGCCGAATGACGCCGTGGAGGCGACCGGCGCGATCCTCGACGCCCTGAGCCAGCAGAGCGAACGCACGGTCGGGCTGGGTTTCGCCTCCGGCGCTCAGGGAACCGGGGACGAGCACGTTCCCGGACGCTGGTTCACCTTCTGCGCGGGATTCGGATTCGACGCCAGTGTGATCGGCCGGGTCGAACAGCAGCGGGAACTCGGAAAGCGTTCGACGCATCCTCTGTATGTACGGCAGGTGGTCCGCCAGTTCCTGGACTACCCCCACCGCCGGCAGGGCACGATCACCCTGGAGCGCCCCGGCGCCGACCCGGTCGCCGACCTCGTCGTCTCCATAGTGTCGAACGCCTCACCCTGGACCTACCTGGGCAACCGTCCGATCTACGCCTCTCCGCAGGCGTCCTTCGACACCGGTCTCGACGTGCTCGGACTCTCCCGGCTGTCGCCCGCCGCCGTCGCCCGCTACGCCACCCAGCTGCTGCGGTCGAGCCCCGAAAGAGGCCCTCGCGGCAAGCACGCGGTCACGCTCCACGACATGACCGACTTCACCTTGAATTCGAAGGTCCCGCTCCCCTTTCAGATGGACGGTGACCACCTCGGACTGCGCACGAGCGTGACGTTCACAGGCGTACGCCATGCACTGCGTGTGATTGTGTGAGTAGAAGGGCCTAATGGCCTTTATCTCGAACGTACGGACTGGCATCCACCCTTTGGAAGTACGGCTGTGACCTAGTCGACACCGAGGAATCAAAAAAAACTTTCCAGAAGGGGTTGTATCCGCCGCCGAGGTTTGCGAATCTCTTCATGGCGGTAGGGACGGCCCGCAGAACTGGGCCGCAGACCGCCGGAACCCCTCCTTGAAACCAGGACCACGCCAACGCGTTTGGCTGCCGTCCCTTCCCTCTTGGGGGGATTCGTGAAAGCGTTCACATTCACAAGCAACAGCAAGTCATACCAAGGAGAGGTAGCAGCCATGGACTGGCGTCACAACGCCGTTTGCCGCGAGGAAGACCCCGAGCTCTTCTTCCCCATCGGCAACACCGGTCCTGCGCTGCTGCAGATCGAGGAAGCCAAGGCCGTCTGCCGTCGCTGCCCCGTCATGGAGCAGTGCCTGCAGTGGGCGCTCGAGTCCGGCCAGGACTCCGGCGTCTGGGGTGGCCTCAGCGAGGACGAGCGCCGCGCGATGAAGCGCCGCGCCGCTCGCAACCGGGCGCGTAACGCCAGCGCCTGATCGCCACCGCGACAAGCCTGAGGCATCCGGCGGCGCGTACAGCGAGTACGCACTCACCGCCTCCGAGCCGCAGCGCGCAGCAGTACCCCACAGCATTCGAGCCCCGGAACGTACCGCGTTCCGGGGCTCGCTGCTGTGTCCCTGAGCTATTTCTGGGCGCGCACCGGGACGTCGAGTACGACACGGGTGCCGCGGCCCGGCTCCGTGACCGGGATCATGTCGAAGGTTCCGCCCAACTCGCCCTCCACAAGGGTTCGTACGATCTGCAGTCCCAAATTCCCGGTGCGCTGGGGGTCGAAGCCCTCGGGCAGTCCGCGGCCGTCGTCCTGCACGGTGATGAGCAGCCGGCTGGTCATGGGCGGCTCGCTCCGTGCGGTCGTGACACCCCGTACGGCCGAGACCTCCACCGAACCCCGTTCGCCGGCCGGGAAGGCGTGCTCCAGCGCGTTCTGGAGCACCTCGGTCAGCACCATGGCGAGGGGGGTGGCCACTTCGGCGTCGAGGATGCCGAACCGGCCCGTGCGGCGGCAGTCGACCTTGCCCGGTGAGATCTCCGCCACCATCGCGATGACCCGGTCGGCGATGTCGTCGAACTCGACCCGCTCGTCGAGGTTCTGCGAGAGCGTCTCGTGGACGATCGCGATCGAGCCGACCCGCCGTACGGCCTCGTTGAGCGCTTCCCGACCGCGGACGGAGTCCATCCGGCGTGCTTGGAGCCGCAGCAGGGCGGCGACCGTCTGGAGGTTGTTCTTCACCCGGTGATGGATCTCCCGGATGGTGGCGTCCTTGGTGATCAGCTCCCGCTCGCGGCGGCGGAGTTCCGTGACGTCCCGCAGGAGTACGAGGGAGCCGATGCGGGTGCCCTTGGGCTTGAGCGGGATGGCCCGCAGCTGGATCACCCCGCCGTTGCCCTCCACCTCGGTCTCGCGGGGCGCGTAACCGCTGGCGAGCTTGACCATGGCCTCGTCCACGGGACCTCGGGCGGGCGCGAGTTCGGCGGTCACCTGCCCGAGGTGGTGCCCCACGAGATCGGAGGCGAGACCGAGCCGGTGGTACGCGGAGAGGGCGTTGGGGCTCGCGTACTGGACGATCCCGTCCGCGTCGAGCCGGATCAGGCCGTCGCCGACGCGCGGGGAGGCGTCCATGTCGACCTGCTGCCCCTGGAAGGGAAAGGATCCGGCGGCGATCATCTGGGCGAGGTCGGAGGCGGACTGGAGATACGTCAGCTCCAGCCGCGACGGGGTCCGTACGGTCAGCAGATTGGTGTTCCGGGCGATGACGCCGAGGACCCGGCCCTCACGGCGTACAGGGATGGACTCGACGCGTACCGGCACCTCCTCGCGCCACTCGGGGTCGCCCTCGCGCACGATCCGGCCTTCGTCGAGTGCGGCGTCGAGCAGCGGGCGGCGGCCACGGGGGACGAGATGGCCGACCATGTCGTCCTGGTAGGAGGTGGGGCCGGTGTTGGGCCGCATCTGGGCGACGGAGACATAGCGGGCGCCGTCGCGGGTGGGGACCCAGAGGACGAGATCCGCGAAGGAGAGGTCGGAGAGCAGCTGCCACTCCGAGACCAGCAGATGGAGCCACTCGAGATCGGAGTCGCTGAGGGCGCTGTGCTGGCGTACGAGGTCGTTCATGGAGGGCACATATGCGAGCGTACCTGCGGTGAAGGCGGGTGAACCTGGGGTGGATGAGGCTCGTGGTGAAAAATGAGAGTTCAAACTGAGGTGTGCAGATGGATGGACATCCGTGAATGGTCTAGTCCACAATTAACGAGTGAAAGAGCTTCCACCCTCCCCGCACAGGTGGGTGGAACGAGGAACCGGCGCTCTCTGCCCTGACTGCGTCGCGACCTCCCCCACGGCCGCGCGGGCCCGCACACCCGCCCGGCCGGAGCACTCCGGGCTGCGGTGCCGGACGGGTTGAGGGTCCCGTCAGGCGCCGCGGCCCGCGGGTATGCGCGGCCTCGGCGCCCGCGCTCCGGCCTCGAAGGCCCGACCGACTCCTTGCCGCCGCCCAGGCCACCCGGACGATCGCGGTCCTCACCACGGCGGTCGCCGTCCGTTGAGCCACCCGCGGCGTCCGTTGAGCCACCCGCGGTCGCCGTTCTTCACGGACGCCGGGGCCGGACAGCGCGATCGGATCCGGCGTGGTCTCTCAGCGGGCGATCCGGCGTGGTCTCTCAGCGGGTCGTGGTCCCTCAGCGGGTCTCCGTGACCTTGGCGAGGGCGCGCGGCGCGTCCGGGTCCTGGCCCCTGGCGATGGTGACCTCGTAGGCGAGGAGTTGCAGGGGGAGGATCTCCAGGACGGGCTGGAGTTCTTCGGCGACCCCGTCCGTGGGGAGGGCGAAGCCGGCGGACGCCGTCGCCACCTCGGCGGCGGAGCCGATGACCACCAGGTCGGCGCCCCGGCCGCGGAGCCGGTCCAGGACGGGCTGGAGGGCCGTTCCGCCCTTGCCGTCGGGGACGACCGCGATGACCGGGGAGATGTTGTCGACCATCGCCAGCGGGCCGTGCAGCAGGTCCGCGCCGGAGTACGACAGCGCCGGGATGTAGCTCGTCTCCATGAGCTTGAGCGCCGCCTCCTTCGCCGTGGGATAGCCGTAGCCCCGCGAGGTGATCACCATGCGCTCGGCGAAGCGGTAGCGGGACGCCAGCTGCCGCACCTCGTCCTGGCGGGCGAGGACCTGGGACGCCAGGCCGGGCAGGACCTTCGCCGCTGAGCCGTCACCGCCGCGCAGGCCCTCGACGAAGAGGTAGAGCGCGAGCAGGGACGCGGTGTACGTCTTGGTCGCGGGGAGCGCCTTCTCCGGCCCGGCGAGGATGTCGATGTGGAACTCGGAGACGGCCGCGAGCGGGGAGTCGGGGTTGTTGGTCACCGCGAGGGTGATCGCGCCCGCGTCGCGCGCGGCCCGGGTGGACGCCACCAGGTCGGGCGACCCGCCCGACTGGCTGACCGTCACCACGAGGACGTCGCGCAGATCGGGCCGCGCCCCGTACGCCGTCGTCGTGGACATGGAGGTCAGCCCGCACGGCAGGCCCAGCCGGATCTCCAGCAGATACTTCGCGTACAGCGCGGCGTTGTCGGAGGTGCCGCGTGCCGTGAGCAGCACGAACCGCGGGCCGCGGGCCGCGATCGCCGACGCCGTCTCACGGATGCGCGGCGCACCCTGTTCCAGGATGCGCCGCAGCACCGCGGGCTGTTCCGCCATCTCGCCGGACATGATCCGGCCCGGACGTTCGCTCTGTTCGGCCGAGTGCGTGGCGGACATGCTGGCTGCCTCCAACGGGCGATCCGTGTGCCGGGGCACGGGATGGCGCTCGGAGCGCCCCGGCACGGTACGGTCCGCGTCGGTCAGGCCCCGGCTCCCTTGCCGGTGATGACTTCCGCGGCGGCCCGCCCGCAGACCCGGGCGGCGCCATGGGTCGCGATGTGCAGCGCGCCCCTCGGCTCGGCCCGGTTGACGCCCATCTCGACGACGACCGTCTCCGGCCGGGCGGCGATCAGCGCGTCGAGGGCCGCCGCCATCCAGGGGTGGCGGTGGACATCGCGTACCACTGCGACGATCCTACGGTCTGCCGCCGCCCCCAGCACATCCCCCACCAGCGCCGATGTCTCGGCCGAGTCGCTGTAGGCGTGGGTGGCGGTGTCCGGCAGCAGCGCGGCCAGTTCACCGGCGACGCCCCACGGGGTCTCGTCGCCGACGGCGATGTTGGCGACCGGGGCGAACACGGCGACGTACGGTCCGGCGGTGATGGGCTCGTAGGGCTGGTCGCCCTCCGTCACCCGTACCGCCCGCCGTGCGGCGACCAGCCCGATGCCCTCGAGGTCCGCCTGGTCCCGAAGACCGGACGGGCCGGTGAGTCCGGTGCCGGGCGCGGTCCCCTCCTGCTCTTCCGCGCCCGCCTCCGCTCCGGCCCGCCGAGCGCGTCGCGTCCAGCCGGCGAGGGCGCGCACGCGCGCCGCCGCGTCGGCCAGCCGCTCCTCGGGGAGGTCGCCGTCCCGTACCGCCTGGACGATCGCGTCGCGCAGGCTCAGTACGGTCTCCTCGTCGTTCAGACCGCCGCCGACGCAGATCGCGTCGGCGCCGGCGGCGAGCGCGAGAACGGAGCCGCGTTCGATTCCGTAGACCGCGGAGATGGCCTGCATCTCCATGCCGTCGGTGACGATGAGTCCGTCGAAGCCCAGTTCCCCTCGGAGCAGACCGGTGAGGATCTGCGGGCTCAGGGTCGCGGGACGGTCGGGGTCGAGTGCGGGCAGCAGGATGTGCGCGCTCATCACCGCCTTGGAGCCCGCCGCGATGGCCTCGCGGAAGGGCAGCAGTTCGCGGGCGTGCAGGGTGTCGAGACCCACGTCGATGCGGGGCAGCGCGTGGTGGGAGTCGACGTTGGTGTCACCGTGGCCGGGGAAGTGCTTGACGCACGCGGCGACGCCGGAGGACTGGAGTCCTTCGATGTACGCGACGGTGTGCCGGGCGGTGAGCTTGGCGTCGGAGCCGAAGGACCTGACGCCGATGACCGGGTTGTCCGGGTTGGAGTTGACGTCGGCGGACGGAGCCCAGTTGAGGTCGACTCCGCACTCGGCGAGCCTGCGGCCGAGTTCGCGGGCGACGTCGCGGGTGAGGTCCGTGTCGTCGACCTGGCCGAGCGCGTAGTTGCCGGGGAAGGACGACCCGTCCCGCACTTCGAGCCGGGTGACGTCGCCGCTCTCCTCGTCGATGGCGACGAGGAGGTCGGCCCGGACCGCTCTGAGCTGCGTGGTGAGCGCGGTCAGTTGCTCGGGGGTGGAGATGTTGCGGCCGAACAGACCGACGGCGCAGAGGCCCTCGCCGATCAGGCGGAGCAGCCAGTCGGGTGCCGTGGTGCCGGGGAAGCCGGGCTGGAGGACGGCGAGTGCGTCCCTGCTCAGCCGGTCGGTTGCGCGGAGGTCACTGGTCGGAGAAGTCACAGGAATTACCCCTTCACCGCGCCGTCCGTGAGACCGCTGACCGCCTTGCGCTGCAGGAAGACGAAGAGGATCAGGATCGGGATGGCGAAGAGAGTGGACGCGGCCATGGTGGCTCCCCAGTCGTTGCCGAAGACCGACTGGAAGCCGGACAGCCAGAGCGGGAGCGTCTGGTAGTCCGCCTGCTTGTTCAGCACCAGGACCATGGGGAATTCGTTCCAGGCCGTGATGAAGCCGAACATCGAGGTGGACATGAGCCCGGGTGCGAGCAGCGGCAGGATCACCTTCATGAACGCCTGCCGGCGGGTGCAGCCGTCGACCATGGCCGACTCCTCCAGGTCCTTCGGCACGGCGGCGACGAAGCCGCGGAGCGTGAGAAGGGTGAAGGGCAGGATCATGACCATGTAGAACAAGGTCAGCGGCACCAGGCTGTTGAGCATGTCGGCGTCACGCACGATGAAGTAGATCGCGATGACCATGACTTCCCAGGGCGCCATCTGGGCGACCATGAAGCCGACGACGAAGCCGCGCCGGCCCTTGAACCGCATACGGGCGAGGGCGAAGGACGCCGCCAGCGCGATGATCAGGGAGAAGACCACCGCGAGGACGGTGACGGTGAACGAGTTGCGGACGAAGGTCCAGAAGCCGTCCGCCGAGACCGCGCGCTCGAAGTGCTGGAACGTGGCGTTGGTCGGGAACCACACGGGGGTTTCCGCGACGATGTCCGGCGTCGGCTTGAACGCCGTGGCGAACATCCAGTACACGGGGAACACGAAGCCGATGGCGAGCAGAATGGCCGTCGCGTTGGGCCAGATACGGCCGAGCAGAGACCGCTTCATCACTCGTCCTCCTCTTGCTTGAGAACGATCCGGAGGTAGTACGCGGTCAGCAGCAGCATGATCACGATGGTGAGCATGGCGATCGCGGAGCCCATGCCGTAGTGCTGGTTGCCGATGCCCTCGACGTACGCGTAGACGGGAAGGATCTCCGTGAGGCGGTCGGGTCCGCCGGAGTTGATCGCGAAGACCTGGACAAACGCCTTGAAGACCCAGATGATCTCCAGGAACGTCGTCGCGTAGAGGAACGGCCGCAGATAGGGCATGGTCACGGAGGTGAAGCTCCGCCACGCGCCCGCGCCGTCCAGCGAAGCGGCTTCGTACAGTTCCTTGGGGATCGTGGTGGTCGCGGCGTACAGATTGATCGCCACGAAGGGAATGGACTGCCACACGATCAGCACGAGGACCACGAAGAACGTGGAGTACTGGCTGCCCATCCAGTTGTAGTCGGCCATCGACTCGAAGCCGATTTGTGCGAGGACCCAGTTGACGACGCCGAACCGCTGGGCGAACAGCCACTGGTAGACGGTGGTGGCGGCGATGACCGGCATGGCCCAGGCGAGGACGAGCGCGATCAGCAGGGTGACGCGCATCCGCTTGCCGAGACGCGCGAGCAGGAGACCGACCAGCGTGCCGAGTATCATGATCAGGACGACGTTGGCCGCGGTGAACAGGATCGAGCGTCCGGTCACCCGCCAGAAGTCCGAACCGCCCAGGATCTCCTGGTAGTTGTCGATCCCGTTCCACTCGGTGAGACGCTGGATCAGCTGTCTCATATTGAGGTTCTGGAACGACAGCAACCCGTTGTTGATCAGCGGCCAGCCCAGGAACACCAGGGTGGCGGCAACAGCGGGAAGCAACAGCAGATAGGGCAGAAGGGCGCCCGCTTTACGGGACGCTGAGGGCTTGCCCTTGCCCTCGACGGGGGGGTGGTGTACCTCCGTCGGGCCGGAAGGCGGCCGTTCGGTCTGCACGGTCATGCTCGCCATCTCTTCCTAGGCGCTACGGAAACGCAGTCGGCGGTCGGGGCGGGTCATCAGACCCGCCCCGACCGCGTACACAATTACTGCTTCTGTGCCAGGCGCTTGTTGAACTCGCCCTCGACCTGCTTGGCGGCGTCAGCCGGCGACTTACCGTTCATGACCGCCGTGAGGTAGGTCTTGATCGGGTTCGGAGGGTTCTCGACCGCGGCCCACTCGGGGATCAGCGGCGTGGTGCCGCCGACCTTGGCGGACGGCGCGGCGGCCTCGGCGACGGCGTTGCCGACCAGGTTGTTGTTCAGCGACTCCTTGTTCGGGATGACGCCGCTGGCCTTGGCGAGGCCGCCCTCGAACCGGTCGGAGAGCAGGATCTTCAGGAACTCCTTGGCGAGCTCCTTGTTCTTGCTGCGCTCGGCGACGGCGAGGTTGGAGCCGCCGAGGAAGACGCCCTCGGGCTTGTCGGCCGTCTCACCCGGAATGGTGAAGTAGCCGAGGTCCTTCTCGATGGCCGCGTTGGCCTTGATGGCCGTACCGGCCTCCCAGCCCATGCCGATGAAGGCGCCGACATTGCCCTTGGCGAAGACGTCGGCCTGCTGCGGGGTGGCCTCGTCCTTGTCCTTGGGAGCCTTGGAGTACGCCTGGAGCTTCTTGTACTCCAGGGCCGCGGCCTGGACCTTCGGGTCCTCCAGGTTGGAGACCCACTTGTCCCCGTCCTTCTTGATGAGCTCCCCGCCCTGGCCGATGACGAGGCCGACAAAGTGGTACCAGTTCTGGCCGGGCAGGTAGATCGGCTCCTTGCCCTTCGCCTTGATCTTGTCCAGCGCGGCGTAGAACTCGGCGCGGGTCTTCGGCGGGGCGGTGACGCCGGCCTCCGCGAAGACCTTCTTGTTGTAGATCACGACGCGGTTGGCGAACCACCAGGGAACGGCGGACTGCGTGCCGTCCACGACGGCGCCCTCGTTGAAGTTCTCGGCCCAGTCGGCGCCGACCGCGGTCTTGACGTCGGCGAGGTCCGCGAGACCGCCCGTCTTGGCGTAGGCGGCGGTCTGGGTGTTACCGATCTCGAAGACGTCCGGCGGGTTGTCCTCGGAGAGGGCGGTCGTCAGCTTCTGCTGAATACCGTTCCACTGCTGCTCCTCGAACTTGAGCGTCGCACCGGTCTTCTTCTCGAACTCCGCCTTCAGCTCCGCCAGCCAGGCGTCCGGCGTGGAGCCGTCCATGGCCCACCAGGTCAGTGTCTGGCCCTTGAAGCTGTCAGGCCCCTTGGACTCGCTCCCCTTGTCCCCGTCTTTGTCGTCCGAGCCACACGCGGCCAAACTGATCACCATGCCCGCGACACCGATCGCCGCAATGAGCTTGCGCTTCACGCCACCCTCCTAAGGGATGCCTGATCACCCCCGCCCACCACGAGACATACGGGAAGTACTGCCTGGGGCTGGGACCTGGCCTTTAATGGTTTAGACCAGTACCGGGAGCTTGGCCTAGACCTTTAGGACTGTCAAGGCTCGATAAACCAGGCCGTCCAGTCCGTTACCGGACCGACATCTGGGCAGGATCCGGACGGCCGGAATCCGCCCACGCCGAAGGACCACCCGGAGGGGACCTACGCGTCGCCAGGAGGAATGCCGACTCCTGGACTAGACCAACCCTAGTACCAACGGTGTATAAGAAGCAGTGGTGTCCGACTGGAAAGAACCCCGAGGGGAGGGGTCGCACTCCCCCGGACCGGCCCGTGCCACGATATGAGCCGCTATTAACGGAGGAGCCGGTGACGGCAGCAGGACAGCCTGGGAGGCGGGCCATGGCCACCGACGGGGGAAACACGGAGACCGAGGGCGGACCCGGCGTCCGCGCGGCGCGGGTGCCCAAGTACTACCGCTTGAAGCGTCATCTCCTCGATATGACGGAGACGATGCCGCCGGGCACGCCCGTACCGCCGGAGCGCACGCTCGCGGCGGAGTTCGACACATCGCGTACGACGGTCCGTCAGGCGCTCCAGGAGCTGGTCGTCGAAGGCCGGCTTGAGAGGATCCAGGGCAAGGGCACGTTCGTGGCCAAGCCCAAGGTCTCGCAGGCCCTTCAGCTCACCTCGTACACCGAGGACATGAAGGCCCAGGGCCTGGAGCCGACCTCGCAGCTCCTCGACATCGGATACGTCACGGCCGATGACACCCTGGCCGGACTGCTGGACATTTCGACCGGCGGCCGGGTGCTGCGGATCGAACGGCTCCGGCTGGCGAGCGGCGAGCCGATGGCCATCGAGACGACCCATCTCTCGGCCAAGCGCTTCCCGGCGCTGCGCCGGAGTCTGGTGAAGTACACCTCTCTCTACACGGCGCTGGCGGAGGTGTACGACGTCCACCTCGCCGAGGCCGAGGAGACGATCGAGACCTCGCTGGCGACGCCGAGGGAAGCCGGTCTGCTCGGTACGGATGTGGGGCTGCCGATGCTGATGCTCTCGCGGCACTCGCTGGACAAGCAGGGCGAACCGGTGGAGTGGGTACGGTCGGTGTACCGGGGCGACCGGTACAAGTTCGTCGCGAGGCTTCAGCGCCCGACCGGCTGAACGGGCCGGATCTCAGCAGGCCGATTCACCAAGGGCCGACCACGGGCCGATTCACGACGGGTTCACCTCGGGCCGCCGCACCAAGCGGGTGCGGCGGCCCGTCTGTATTTTTTGGGGCTCGGTTCTCCCCCGGACGCCGTCCGGGGGCCCCACGGGGCACTCTGAGCGTGCGTCCACGGTCGACCGTGCTCGATCCCTCGTACCTCACGGCCTCCGCGCGCTCTCCCTCTCGACACCCGCGCGCCCCTCCAGCACACTCGGCCCCTTCTTTTTGGGCTCGTTCACCTCCGGGGCGCTCTCAGCGTGTGTCGACGGTCGACCGTGCTCGATCCCTCGTACCTCGGGACCTCCGCGCGCTCTCCCTCTCGACACCCGCGCGCCCCTCCAGCTCACTCGGCCGCTCTTTTTTGGGCTCGCGCCGGGCCGCGTTGTGAGTGTTCTCATACGGGCGCTCAGGGCCGCCGTCACGGGCCCGTTCCCGTACCGCGCAAGGGGCGGTGACGGACAGGGGCAGCCCCCTTTCGCGACAGACAACTCAACCGCACGACACAACATCTGGTGGGTACTTCCGGGAAGCGCCCCCACATGTATGCTCATCTCGCTGTCGCTGCAGAGGAATCCGGTGTGAATCCGGAACTGTCCCGCAACGGTGTGCTTCGGCGTGCTTTGTCACGCCTGGCGAGTCCGGCCGACTGCCGACAGCGCACCCGGCTCGTCCGACCCGGGTGCCCAGACGTCCGGGCCTCGCGGTTGGGCCGGTGGACGCCGTGAGTGCTGCCCTGCCGCGGGCACACCCGGCTCTGTCCGCTCCCCGCCGGCCCGCTAGCCGAGCGAGGGAGAGCACCACGTGACCATCGCGCCAGCCGATCCGGCTTCAGGCACCTCCGAGACCCCTCCCGGACCCGTGTCCGGGCAGGTTCCCGGACCGGTGTCCGAGCGGGTCCCCGGCCAGGTCGACGGCCCGGGTACCGCACTGCTGCGGACCCTGACCGAACTCACCGCCGATCTGCCGGACACCGACCCCGGCCGCGTCGCCGCCGCCGCGCTGCGCGGACGCCACGCCGGATCGGACGCGGCCGAACTCCACCAGCTGGCCACCGACGCCGCTGCGGGCCTGATCTCCGAGGACCCCGCCTACTCCCGGCTCGCCGCCCGGCTGCTGACCCGTACGATCGCGGCCGAGGCCGCGAGCCAGGGCTCGGTGTCGTTCTCGGCCTCGGTCGCCGTGGGCCACACCGAGGGCCTGATCGCCGACCGGGCCGCCGCGTTCGTCGCCCTGCACACCGACCGCCTCGACGCGGCGGTCGACCCGGCCGCGGACGACCGCTTCGGCTACTTCGGCCTGCGGACCCTCTACAGCCGTTATCTGCTGCGCCACCCGATCACCCGTCAGGTGATCGAGACCCCTCAGCACTTCATGCTGCGCGTCGCCTGCGGCCTCGCCGAGGACGAGTCGGACCGGGCGCTCGCCGAAGTCCTGGCGCTGTACGGGCTGATGAGCCGGCTCGACTATCTGCCCTCCTCGCCCACGCTCTTCAACTCCGGCACCCGCCACCCGCAGATGTCCTCCTGCTATCTGCTGGACTCGCCGCTGGACGAGCTGGACTCGATCTACGACCGGTACCACCAGGTCGCGCGGCTCTCCAAGCACGCGGGCGGCATCGGGCTCTCGTACTCCCGCATCCGCGCCCGCGGTTCGCTGATCCGCGGCACCAACGGGCACTCCAACGGCATCGTGCCGTTCCTGAAGACCCTGGACGCGTCGGTCGCCGCCGTGAACCAGGGGGGCCGGCGCAAGGGGGCCGCCGCCGTCTATCTGGAGACCTGGCACGCGGACATCGAGGAGTTCCTCGAACTGCGCGACAACACCGGTGAGGACGCGCGGCGTACGCACAATCTGAACCTCGCGCACTGGATCCCGGACGAGTTCATGCGGCGCGTGGAAGCCGACACCGAGTGGTCGCTGTTCTCCCCGGCGGACACGCCCGAGCTGGTCGATCTGTGGGGCGACGAGTTCGACGCCGCGTACCGCGCCGCCGAGGCCCGGGGGCTGGCCCGCAAGTCCGTGCCCGCGCGAGAGCTGTACGGCCGGATGATGCGTACCCTCGCGCAGACCGGCAACGGCTGGATGACCTTCAAGGACGCCGCCAACCGCACGGCCAACCAGACCGCCGAGCCCGGCCACACCGTCCACTCGTCGAACCTCTGCACCGAGATCCTTGAGGTCACGGACGACGGGGAGACGGCGGTCTGCAACCTCGGGTCGGTCAACCTCGGCGCGTTCGTGAACGGGGCCTCCGATGGCGAGGAACTGGACTGGGAGCGGCTGGACGCCACCGTCCACACGGCCGTGACCTTCCTCGACCGAGTCGTCGACATCAACTTCTACCCGACCGAGCAGGCCGGCCGCTCCAACGCCAGATGGCGGCCGGTGGGCCTGGGCGCGATGGGCCTTCAGGACGTCTTCTTCCAGCTGAAGCTGCCGTTCGACTCCCCCGAGGCGCGGGCGCTCTCCACCCGGATCGCCGAGCGGATCATGCTCGCCGCGTACGAGGCGTCCGCGGAGCTGGCCGAGCGCAACGGCCCGCTCCCCGCCTGGGAGAAGACCCGTGCCGCGCGTGGCGTCCTGCACCCGGACCACTACGGCGTCGAGCCTCACTGGCCGGAGCGCTGGGCCGCCCTGCGCGAGCGGATCGCCGCCACCGGGATGCGCAACTCCCTGCTGCTCGCCATCGCGCCCACCGCGACGATCGCCTCGATCGCCGGTGTGTACGAGTGCATCGAGCCGCAGGTCTCCAACCTCTTCAAGCGCGAAACCCTGTCAGGCGAGTTCTTGCAGGTCAACTCCTATCTGGTCGCGGAGCTGAAGCGCCTCGGCGTCTGGGACGCGCAGACCCGTGAGGCGCTGCGCGACGCCAACGGCTCGGTGGCCGGCTTCTCCTGGATCCCGGCCGAGGTGCGTGAGCTGTACCGGACGGCATGGGAGATCCCGCAGCGCGGGTTGATCGACATGGCCGCGGCCCGCACTCCGTTCCTGGACCAGTCGCAGTCGCTGAATCTGTTCCTGGAGACGCCGACCATCGGCAAGCTCAGCTCGATGTACGCGTACGCCTGGAAGAAGGGGCTGAAGACGACGTACTACCTGCGGTCCCGCCCGGCCACCAGGATCGCCCGCGCGGCGAGCGGCACGTCGGCCCCCGCCCCCTCCCCCGTACAGGCGACGCCGGAAGACGCCGTCGCCTGCTCCCTCGAAAACCCCGAGTCCTGCGAGGCGTGCCAGTAATGCCCAGCTCCACCAGTACCACCGGCTCCACCAGCCCTACCGGCTCCGACGCCAAGAATCTCCTGGACCCGGGTTTCGAGCTAACCCTGCGTCCGATGCGCTACCCGGACTTCTACGAGCGCTACCGCGACGCGATCAAGAACACCTGGACGGTGGAGGAGGTCGATCTCCACTCCGATGTGACCGACCTCGCCAAGCTGACACCGGGTGAGCAGCATCTGATCGGCCGGCTGGTCGCGTTCTTCGCGACCGGCGACTCGATCGTCGCCAACAACCTGGTCCTGACGCTCTACAAGCACATCAACTCCCCGGAGGCGCGGCTGTATCTGAGCCGTCAGCTCTTCGAGGAGGCGGTGCACGTCCAGTTCTATCTGACGCTGCTCGACACCTATCTCCCCGATCCGAAGGACCGTACGGCGGCCTTCGCGGCCGTCGAGAACATCCCGTCGATCCGTGAGAAGGCGCAGTTCTGCTTCCGCTGGATGGACTCGGTCGAGAAGGTGGAGAGGCTGGAGTCGCGGGACGACCGGCGGCGGTTCCTGCTGAATCTGATCTGCTTCGCGGCCTGTATCGAGGGGCTGTTCTTCTACGGCGCGTTCGCGTACGTGTACTGGTTCCGCTCCCGCGGTCTGCTGCACGGTCTGGCCACCGGCACCAACTGGGTGTTCCGCGACGAGACCATGCACATGAACTTCGCCTTCGAGGTCGTGGACACGGTCCGCAAGGAGGAGCCGGAGCTGTTCGACGACGCCCTTCATCAGCAGGTCACGGACATGCTGAAGGAGGCGGTGGAGGCGGAGCTGCAGTTCGGCCGCGATCTGTGCGGTGACGGGCTGCCGGGCATGAACACCGAGTCGATGCGCGAGTACCTCCAGTGCGTCGCCGACCAGCGGCTGACCCGGCTGGGCTTCGCGCCCGTGTACGGCTCCGAGAACCCGTTCTCCTTCATGGAGCTCCAGGGCGTCCAGGAGCTGACCAACTTCTTCGAGCGCCGCCCGTCGGCGTACCAGGTGGCCGTGGAGGGGTCGGTGGGCTTCGACGACGACTTCTGATCCGCCGGCTCGTGAGCGCCGTCGTACCTCGACGGCGCTCACGGGGGCTCGTACCGTCCCTGCCTCGGGGGAGTCCGCCCGGGGCCGGGACGGGTCGCGGGGCGGACCACGCCGCTCACGGGGGGCCGCGGGGGCTCACCCGCTCATGCTGCCGACCCTGCTCACCCCGTCCAGCCGGGGACCCTCGGCGGCGCTCGGCGCGCGCTCCGCGGACGCGACGGTACGAGGGCTGGTCCTGGAGCCGGTCCTGCCGCGCCGGGCCGGGCCCGCGATCGAGGCACTGCCGGGGTGGACGGTACGGCGGGCCGGGGACTCCCGGCTCGATCGGACGGGATCACCCCGCTCCGCCGCGCGCAACTGGCGATCCACCGCACGGTCACGGGCGTGTCCGAGCAGGGACGGAAGGAGGACGACGCCCCCGAGGGCGATGACGGCGAGTGCGGCGAGGAAGGTGTTCATGTCCTCCACTGTCGCCCTTTCCACCCCCACCGCGTCAGTGGCAGGACTGCCGTGAACCATCGAATTACTGCCAAGCCCGTGCGACACTCGTCCCATGCTCGAGAACGTGGCCGTCGTGCTGCTCGACGGCGTGAACCCTTTTGAACTCGGCGTGCTGTGCGAGGTGTTCGGCATCGACCGCACCGCGGACGGAATGCCCCACTTCGACTTCGCGGCCGTCTCCGCCGAGGGCCCGGTGCTGGACACCCGTGCCGGGTTCACGATCGGCACCCCGACCGGCCTGGAACGGCTGGAGACGGCGGATCTGATCGCGGTCCCCGCCGGCGACTCCTTCGTCGTCCGCGAGTACCCGGCCGAACTGCTGGCGGCGCTGCGCCGGGCGGTCGACCGGGGAGCGCGGGTGCTGAGCGTCTGCTCCGGGGCGTTCCTGCTGGGCTCGGCGGGCCTCCTCGACGGCCGACGTTGCACCGCGCACTGGATGCATACGGAGCAACTGACCGAGCGCTTCCCGCTGGCCGTCGTCGATCCCGATGTGCTGTACGTGGACACGGGCCCGGTCATCACCTCGGCGGGCACGGCCGCCGGGATCGACGCCTGCCTCCACCTCATCCGCGAGGAACACGGCCCCAAGGTGGCCAACTACATCGCCCGCCGCATGGTGGTGCCTCCGCACCGCGACGGCGGCCAGGCGCAGTACATCGAACGGCCCCTGCCGCACACTCGGTGCGACACCGTGGGCGGGGTGCTGAGCTGGATGGAACGCCATCTGGACCGTGAGATGACCGTCGACCAGCTCGCGGAACGGGCCCATATGTCGTCCCGCACCTTCGCCCGCCGCTTCCAGCAGGAGACGGGCACGACCCCGTACCGCTGGCTGCTGCGCCAGCGGGTGCTGCTCTCCCAGGAACTGCTGGAGCAGACGGAGGAGACCATCGACGCGATCGCAGGCCGCAGCGGCTTCGGCAACGCGGCCACGCTGCGCCACCACTTCCTGCGGACGCTGGGCACGACGCCGAACGCGTACCGTCGTACGTTCCGGGGCCCGGCCCAGGAGTCCGTCTGAACCGTGGCCCGCGCACGGGCCGACCCGCGCACCGACGGGCTTACGCACCGGACGGGCCGGCGGGTCGGCGGCGTGCTCAGCTGTTGGGCACGACCTCGTAGCGCGGGGTGCCTTCCTCCATCTGCCGCAGCGCGTCCTTGCGGTCGCGCTTGGAGAGCCGGTCGATGTAGAGGTAGCCGTACAGATGGTCCGTCTCGTGCTGGAGGCAGCGGGCGAAGTATCCGGTGCCACGGACCTTGATGGGATTGCCCTTGGCGTCCTGGCCGCGCACGACCGCGTAGTCGGGGCGGGCCAGCGGCGCGTACGCGGTGGGGACGGAGAGGCAGCCCTCGTTGGACTCGTCGAGGACGCGCTGCTCGGCGGGCAGCTCCTCCAGCACCGGGTTGCAGACGACGCCGAGGTGGCGTGTGCCGTCGTCGTCCGGGCAGTCGTAGACGAAGACCTTGAGATCGACCCCGATCTGGTTGGCGGCCAGGCCGACGCCCTCGGCGGTCCGCTGGCTGGCGAACATGTCGTCGATCAGCACGGCCAGCTTGTCGTCGAACTCCGTGACGTCCTTGCACTCCTTGTGGAGGACGGGGTTGCCGACGACCGTGATGGGGCGGGAGGTGCCGCGTTCGCGGTAGGCGAGTTCCCGCGCCTCGCAGTCCTCCGTGTCCACGACGAATCCCTCGTCGTCCACGACGATCCGGTCGTCGACCTGCTGGTCCGTCTCCTGCTGCGACTGCTGCGAGGCCATGTCAGCCGTACGCCTTCCTGATTACCACGGGGGGGATGGTCACGATGTGTCCGTACAGCCTACGGGCAGGATTCAGCAGACTTCTTCGAGATCCCGCCACTCGCGGCTGTCCGGGCTGTCGGCGACCCATCCGTCGAGGAGTCCGCGGACCAGGCCGGCGGGGGCGGCGATGCCGCATTCACGCTCCGGGGACCAGAGGTCTCCGGCCGTGCGGTGGCCGAGCGGGCCGGGGTGGCCGGGCTCGCTGTGATCGTGCGGGTCGAGGTGCTCGCCCTCGCCCTCGGCGCTGGGCATCCGGCTCTCGGAACAGGCCCGGCAGAGCAGCCGTACGGACGAGGACCAGTCCTCGGCGGCGAAACCGGCGTCGGAGGCGAGCTGCTCAAGGGCGTCCCGGTCGGCTTCGGTGGCGGCTTCCAGCAGCACCACCCAGGTGGGCACGGGCGAGGGCGCCCAGAGCTCGATCTCGTCGAAGACGGGGTAGGAGGGCCCGGCCGAGGTGATCCGCTCGCCGTTCGGCACACCGTCGTGGAGGACGACCTCACCCCAGCGGCGGCCGGAGGACGGCAGCGGAATCGACAGCACCTCTATCCGGGCCGGGTCCAGTCTGCGCCCCCACACCACCTCGGCCTCGCCCTCCGGCGACAGCCGTACGGCCGCGCTGCCGAGGTCCATGCCGATGGGCTCGCCGGCGGGGCCCGCGCCCAGTCCCCCGCCACGGGCGGGCATGCCGGGAACCCTGAGCCCGTACGCCTGCCAGGCGCGGCGGGCCAGCGGCCAGTCCTGGAGCGCGGTGGCGGCGATGCCGACGTTCCACCAGTCGGGGGCGCCCGTCTCCTTGTCCAGCAGGGCCACCGCGCGCAGGCCCGCGGCCCGCGCCTGCTCCCAGTCGTGCCGGAACTTGTGCAGCAGCGCCAGGTTGAACCAGGACTCGGAGAGCCAGGGCTCCAGATCCGCGGCCCGTGTCAGCAGCGCGCCCGCGTCCTCGTACCGGCCGTCGCCGATCAGCGTGAACGCGCGGTCGGTGGCCTGCCGCCACGAGGCGGATGGCCGATGCCGTACCTTCCCGAAGATCCTCACGATTCCCGCCTGCCGGTCGCTCGGGGCACTTCTCCCGGAACGCTGCCTCTGTCGCCGATGGTTCTGGTGCTTCTGTCGTCTCGGGTGGTGCCCGCCGGTGTTTCCGTGTTCTCGGTGTTTCCCTGTTCTCGGTGTTTCCGGTGTTCTCGGGGTTTTCCGCTGGCACCGGTCCATCCGCTCGACGGTGCCGGTGTTACCGCCCGGCACTGTTCCGGGTCCTCTTTCGCATCCAACCATGCCGCGCGGAAAGCTGACTCATTACCGGTGGGTTACCCAGGGGGAACAGGGCCCGGACCCGTAAACTACGCCCCCGCCAGAACCCTGGCGAGGGATTCGACGACCTCCGGCTGATGGTCCTGCCCGGTGGAGAGCCGGAGCTGTTCCAGGGCCTCGAGCGCATTCCCCACATGTGCTCCGGTTCCCCCGGTCAGATCGTCGTATGCATTGACGGTACGGACAATCCGGGCCGCGAGTGGTTGCTCACGGTAGGCATCGGCCTGCCGCTCCACGACGACGGCGACCGCCGCGGGGACGCCGGCCCGGCGGACGACGGCACCGCCGAGCAGGGCGATACGGCGCTGCTCGGCCTGGGGAAGCAGCGCGGTGGCCCCGTCGGGCACGGGGTCGACCAGGGAGAGCTGGCCGATGTCGTGCATCAGCGCCGCGTACTCCAGGACGGTCAGATCGGGTCCGGACAACCCCAGCTCCCGTCCCACGGCGCGGCTCAGCCCGGCGACTCTCTGGGCATGGCCCGGCCGGGTGTATCCGGCGATCTCGGTCGACCGGGCGAGGGAGGCGATGGTCTGCCGGTAGGTGGCCTTGACGGCCGCGTACCGCCGCAGCGATACGTGGGTGAGCAGCAGCGGGACACAGAAGACGGGCAGCGCCCACAGTCCGGCGGTGGCGACGGCGAGCGCGATCACGGCTCCGGCGGAGCAGACGGCGGAGCCGATGCCGCGCAGTGACCGCAGTTCGTCGCGGAGGAGGGGGGCGTACGGAAACCCGGTGCGGGCACGCCGGAGCGCAGCGGTGAGCACGGCGTCGCCGAGGGCGGTGAGCATCAGCAGGACCAGGATGAGGAGGGCGTAGGCGGCCCCTCGGGCCCAGTGGTCCGGTTCGCCCGAGTTGGAGAGCGGCTGGAAGCAGACGGCGGCGAATCCGGCGGTCAGCACTCTCCGTACGACGCGGTCGGACGGGAACCCCCGCCCGCGCACCAGCCGCGGTACGGCCCCGGCCAGGGTCGCCACGGCGACGACCGCGACGACCTGGAGGACGCTGTGAGTGGTGGCCACGCCCCCGCACGCGCCGAGGAGAGCGTACGCAAGCGCCCCGGCGGCTCCGAGCGGCGCGGGCTCCCGTTCGCCGGGGATCACGCCCCAGCGAATCGTTTCGCCGATGGCGATGAGTGCGCCGAAGGCGAGGGCGTTGCCGGGCTGGTCCAGGCCGCGCCACAGGGTCGCGGCGACGCCGGCGCAGGCGAGGGCGGCCGCGGCGGTGTGCAGCAGGACGAGGAGAGCTGGGGAGGCGGGGGCGCGGGTCCGCGGTGCGGCTCCGGCCGGGTGGGGGACTCGGGAGGGGTGCAGGTCCGGGCTTCGGCGGGGTTTCCCGGCCCGGCGGAGGGACGTGTCGGGCCGGTGGGAGTCCCGGCTCCCGTGGGCTTCCCCGGCCCGGCGTCTTCTGTCGGCCCAGGGGACTCTCCCGGCCCAGGGGGCTCTCCCGGTCCAAAGGGTTCTCCCGATCCAACGGGCTCTCCCGATCCAACGGGCTCTCCCGGTCCGGCGGGGTTTCCCGGTCCGGCGGGCGGCTTCGCGCCGGTCCGCCGTCATGCCGTACCGCCCGGTGCGCCGCCCTCCGGTTTGGCGCTCGCGTGGATCTGGGCCGGCGGGACCGCCTGAGACGGGATTCCGCGGCCGGGCGCGGCGGGTGAGGGCGGTGCGGGCAAGGGCGGGGGCGGCGGCAGGTGGAAGACCGTCTCGTCGTCGGAGGTGACGTCCGTGGCCCAGCCGTGCCGCTTCAGCGCCCGGCCGAGTGCCGTCACCATCCGGGGGTCGAACTGGGTGCCCGCGCACCGCTCCAGTTCCTCCAGCGCCGCCTCCACGGTCCGCGCCCGCCGGTAGGAACGGGTCGATGTCATCGCGTCGAAGGCGTCCGCGACCGCGACCACCCGCGCGAACTCGGGAATCCGCTCACCCGCGAGCCCGTACGGGTACCCCGTACCGTCCAGCCGCTCGTGATGGTGGAGGATCCCCGCCCGCGCCTCCCCGAGGAAGCCGATGCCGCGCACGATCTCATGGCCGTGCTCCGGATGCCGTTCGATCACGCGGCGCTCCTCGGGCGTCAGCGGCCCGTCCTTGCGCAGCACCCTCGTCGGCACCCCGAGCTTGCCCACGTCATGGAGGATCCCGGCGAACCGGACCCTCTCGACCCGTTCCTCGTCCATGCCCAACTCGCGCGCGATGAGCACCGACGCCTGTCCGACGCGCTCGCCGTGTCCGCGGGTGTACCGGTCCTTGAGGCCGACGGCCTGGACGAGGGCGCGGATGGCGGCCTCGTGGGCCGTGCTCTCACGGTGGTACCGGGCGAAGAGCCGACACGACAGATACACCGGCGGCAGCACGAAGACCGCGGAGACCGGGCCGTACGGGCCGCGCCACAGCACGGCCATCATCAGTCCGGCGAGACCCTGCGCGAGATGCGGCACCAGCGAGCGGGCGAGCGGTCCGCGCCAGGCGGTGCGCGGGGGCAGCCGATCGGCGATGACGAGGATTCCGGCTTCGAGCGCGGTCAGCACGAGACAGAAGACGAGGGCCCCGGCCGCGGCCGGCAGCAGCGCGTACGGGAAGTCGGGCGGTCCGGAGCCGCTGCCGGATCCGATCAGGGCGTACGTCCGCGCGGCGGCCCAGGTCGCGAGCGCGAGCCGGGCGGCGCGCCAGCTCCGCCAGAGGCCGGCCGGGCGCTGGTCCACGCGTCCCAGCAGCGCGCCCGGCACGGCGACGAGCGCGGCCACCGCTGGCGGCAGCAGAAAGGCGGCGGCGAGCAGCACCGGGAAGAAGGATCCGGGGCCCATGGGGAGGGCGTCACCGGTGCGCGGGCGGCGGGCGGGCAGTTCGCACAGGACGTAGAGCCCGGCGAGGAGTCCCGCGGTGCTCCAGCCGGCGTCCTCACGGAGGGCCGGCAGCGCGCATATCGCGGCGCCGAGCAGCGCGCAGCATATGTACGCGTGTGCTGTCGCCGGTACGGACCTCACAGCCCCGCCCCCTCAATCTCCCACCGGGCGTCACGCTAACGAGTGGAGAAGTGAGGAGTATCGGATTAACCGCAGGTTCGCACATATGGGTGAATGCGGACAGGCGAATGGAGCAGTGAATCCCGTGAATACGGACATGCGAAAGGCGCGCCGCCGGGAACGCGGCGCGCCCTTCGCGCGTATGGAAACCGCCCTCTGGAGGCAGTTCGCCGGATCAGGCCCTTACTCCTGTGCGAGCCCCTGGGGCTCCGCCCCGCCGACCGTCAGATCCTCATCGGGCACGGTATGCCCGGAACGGATCAGATCGATACGGCCCATGACCTTGGAGCGCAGATCGGTCGGCACGTCGTCCGAGCCGCAGCAGCGCTTGACGAGCTGCTTCACCGCCTGCTCCAGGCCGTACATCTCCAGACAGGGAGAGCACTCCTCGAAATGCACCTCGAATTTGGTGCAGTCGGCGTCGGGCATCTCACGGTCGAGAAACTCGTAGAGGTGGTCGAGTACCTCAGAGCAGTCCGTCTCGTGCGGCTCTCCGCAGCTCATGAGCCCGAGCCTTTCGCTTCGTTCGACTCCCCCACACCGGCCGGGACGAGTCCGCGCTCACGGGCGTAGTCCTCCAGCATGCCGCGCAGTTGGCGACGGCCCCGGTGCAGGCGGGACATCACCGTCCCGATGGGTGTACCCATGATGTCCGCGATCTCCTTGTACGCAAAGCCCTCTACGTCCGCGAGATAGACCGCGATCCGGAACTCCTCGGGAATGGCCTGGAGCGCCGACTTCACATCCGAGTCCGGCAGATGGTCGAGGGCCTGCGACTCCGCCGAGCGCAACCCGGTCGACATATGCGACTCGGCGCGCGCCAGCTGCCAGTCCTCGATCTCCTCGGCGGCGCTGCGCTGAGGCTCACGCTGCTTCTTGCGGTACGAGTTGATGAAGGTGTTCGTGAGGATCCGGTAGAGCCACGCCTTGAGGTTGGTGCCCTCGCGGAACTGGTGGAACGACCCGTATGCCTTGGCATAGGTCTCCTGCACCAGATCCTCGGCGTCCGCCGGGTTGCGCGTCATACGCAGCGCCGCGGAGTACATCTGGTCGAGGAACCCGAGGGCGTCCCGCTCGAAGCGGGCATTGCGCTCGGCGGTCGACTCGGCGGGCCGCTCGGCTGCCGCCGCCTCTGCCTGAGCTCCGGCCGCCCGGCCGTCGTCGGTCCCTGCGTCGGTCCCAGTGACCGGACCCACCTCCTCCAACGATGTCGCGAGACCGAATGCGGACCCGCTCGAATCGGAGAATAGTCGACCATCGGCGGACGGCTCCTGTCGACCGGCTCCGCCCTTCGCCCGCTCAGGGGCGGTACGGGCCGCCGCGAGCACGGACCACTCCAGGTCAGCGGCGTGCGTACGGCGGGGGCAGATGGTCGAACCCATGCGAGGGACTCCCTACTCCATGCTCTGCTGGTGACGTGTGACATCCGAGACAACAGAACCGGAAGCCGCGTCATTCCCGGAGCCGCGCCGCCCAGGCGCGCACCGCGTCGGTGATTGTCGTCACGGTGTCGTGTTCGGTGAGCCCCGAGCGTTTGGGGACGGCGAATCCATGATCCGCGTACGGGACCTCCACCATCTCGTACGTCCCGTCCGGGAACTCGCCGGGCGTCCCGAAGGGGTCGTTGCCGCCCTGGACGACGAGCGTGGGCACCCCGCTGCCGAGCAGTTCCTCCGCCCGTGACCTCTCGGGTCTGCCGGGCGGATGCAGCGGGAAGCTGAGAGCGAGTACCCCGGCGGCCCCCAGTTCCGCGGCGGTGCGGCAGGCGACCCGCGCGCCGGCGCTGCGCCCGCCCGCGATGACGGGCAGTCCCCGTCCGGCCAGTACGGGCCAGATGCCGTGCCAAGCGGCGTCCAGGGTCTTCGGCGCCGGGGCCACCTTCTTTGCCGCCACCCGCCAGGGCTGCTCCACCAGCGCGACGGCCACCGAGTCCCCCGGCAGCGCCGCGGCGATCCCCACGAGGTCCCGCGCCCCGATACCGCCCCCGGCGCCGTGCCCCAGGGCGAGCAGCGCCCACGGTTCCTTCCCCGGCTCGGCCGGACACCAGGTGACGCGTGCGGTCCCGGCCTCGGTCTCGATCTCGGTCTGGGTCGCTTTCCCGGTTCGGATGTGCGTCTCGATGTCCGTCCCAGCCTCTGTCCTGGCCTCTGTCCTGGCCTCTGTCCCAGCCGCTGTCCTGGTCCGGACGTCCGCCCCGGCCTCGGCTCCGGTCCCGGTTCCGGTCTTCATGGGGTCACTGTGGCTCACCCCTCAATCCTGCCGCGCGGACGTCCCGTCCGGGCGGGGGCGCGTACGCGGGCGTGCCGTGCTCCCGAGGGGACGCGCCTCCTTGAGCGGCCCTCCGGGGCGGTCGCCGCTCGACAGGACGGTCAGGACGGTCAGGACGGTCAGGACGGTCAGGACGGTCAGGACGGTCAGAAGAGGGTGGCCTCCTCCGGGCCCTCCAGCTCCGTCAGCAGTTCCGGGCCGTTGTTGCGGACATTGCTGACCGCCGTGGTGACGGGATAGGCCCTCATCAGGCCCTCCGGCGGCGGGGTCAGAAGCGACTTCAGACCCTCGATGTCCGTACGGGCCGGATCCAGCCAGGCGTCCCAGCGGTCGGGCATCAGCATCAGCGGCATCCGGGGGTGGATCTCGGACAGCGACCGGGGGCCGTCGGCGGGAGCCACCCCCAGCGGCCCCTTCTCCGCTTCCGTGGTGATGACCGTGCACGTCACCCACCACGCCTGCGGATGGTCCTCGGGAAGCGTCCGGTCGCGCCAGAACTCGTACAGCCCCGCCATGGCGAACACCGACCCGTCGGCGGGCGTCACGAAGTACGGCTGCTTCCGGGGCCGCTTCTTTCTGCCCTTCTCTTCCAGCTCGCGCTCCTCGGCGGCGGTCACCCACTCGTAATAGCCGTCCGCCGGAAGGATGCAGCGCCGGGCGGCGAAGGGACGGCGGAAGGACGGCTTCTCGTGGACCGTCTCCGCCCTCGCGTTGATCATGCGGGCCGCGCCCTCGGGCGATTTGGCCCAGGACGGGACCAGCCCCCATCTCAGGGTGCGCAGCTGGCGAACCGGTTCCGGGTCGTCCGCGTCTTTCAAGGGGCGTTCGAGAATCACGTGGACCTGTTTGGTCGGGGCCACGTTGAAGTCGGGTGCCAGCGTCTCCTCCGGCTCCCATTTCCGGACCCCGAAGAGTCCTACGAGATCCTCCGGGTTCCGACTCGCCGCATACCGTCCACACATAAGTGCCACACTGCCACTCCCGTCCGCCGCCCAAGGAGTCGCCCCAGAAATGGATAGGAATTATTCCGCTTCTACCTCCGGCAGCGCCTCCATAGGCGACCTCTGGGACCGCGTCATCGGCACCCAGACCCCGCCCGAACAGTGGCTGGTGATCGCCACGGCGGCCCTCGCGCTCGCGGCCGTCGTCCCGCACCCCCTGTGGCGGCTCTCCCGCAACGCCGTCACCATCGCCCACGAGGGCGGCCACGGCCTGGTCGCCCTGCTCACCGGCCGCAGCCTGGAGGGCATACGGCTGCACTCCGACACCAGCGGCCTGACCGTGAGCCGCGGGAAACCGACCGGCATCGGCATGATCCTCACCGCCGCGGCGGGTTACACCGCCCCTCCCCTGCTGGGCCTCGGCGGCGCGTGGCTGCTCGCCGACGACCGCATCACCCTGCTGCTGTGGCTGGCCACCGCCCTGCTGCTCGCGATGCTGCTGATGATCCGCAACGCGTACGGCGCCCTCACCATGATCATCACGGGGGCGGCCTTCGTCCTCGTCTCCTGGCTGGCCGACCCCGAGGTGCAGGCCGCCTTCGCGTACGCGGCGGTCTGGTTCCTGCTGCTCGGCGGCGTCCGGCCGGTCTTCGAACTCCAGGCCAAGCGCCGGCACGGCGGAGCCCCGGATTCGGACGCCGACCAGCTCGCCCGGCTCACCCATGTGCCACCCGCGATGTGGCTGTTCCTCTTCCACGCGATGTCGCTCTGCTCGCTGATCGGCGGCGGCCGGTGGCTGCTTGATCTGTGAACCGATCCCTGAACCGATCCCTGAACGAATACCTGAACCGTCCTGTGAACCAATCCGTGAACCGATCCGTGAACCGATCCATGCGCCGATCCGTGAACCATCGGCCAGGGGTCCACTACCACTCATCGGTTACGCCCCGGTTTCGGCGTATTTGATCAAGATCCGGGGCCCCGCGGAGCCACTAAAGTGTTGGCCATGACCGAAGCCTCCGTGCACCTCCCTCTCTGGCCCGCCCCTTTCGCGTCCGGAGCCGTCGAAGCGACGGTGACCGTGCCCGGTTCGAAGTCGGTCACCAACCGAGCCCTGGTACTGGCCTCCCTCGCCGCCGAGCCCGGCTGGCTGCGCCGCCCCCTGCGCTCCCGCGACAGCCTGCTGATGGCGGAGGCGCTGCGCGCCCTCGGCGTAGGCATCGAGGAGGGAGTGGGCCCCGACGGCGAGGGCGAGACCTGGCGGGTCATCCCCGCGGGGCTCCACGGCCCCGCCACCGTCGACGTCGGCAACGCCGGCACCGTGATGCGCTTCCTCCCGCCCGTCGCCGCCCTCGCCGACGGACCCGTCCGCTTCGACGGCGACCCCCGATCGTATGAACGCCCGCTGCACGGTGTGATCGACGCGCTCCGTGTGCTCGGCGCCCGCATCGACGACAACGGCCGCGGCGCGCTCCCCCTGACGGTGCACGGCGGCGGCGCGCTCGACGGCGGCCCGGTCGAGATCGACGCCTCCTCGTCCTCCCAGTTCGTCTCCGCGCTGCTGCTCTCCGCACCCCGCTTCAACCAGGGCGTCGAGGTACGCCATGTGGGCGGACGGCTCCCCTCCATGCCGCACATCCGGATGACCGTGGACATGCTGCGCGCGGTCGGCGCGCAGGTCGACGAGCCGGAGACCGGCGGCGAGCCCAATGTGTGGCGGGTCTCCCCCTCCGCCCTACTCGGCCGCGATGTCACCATCGAGCCCGATCTGTCGAACGCCCAGCCGTTCCTGGCCGCCGCGCTGATCACCGGCGGCCGGGTCACCATCCCCGACTGGCCCGAGCACACCACCCAGCCCGGTGACGCGCTGCGCCGTATCTTCACCGAGATGGGCGGTTCCTGCGAGCTGACCGATCTGGGTCTGACGCTCACCGGGACGGGCCGTATCCACGGCATCGACGTCGATCTCGGCGAGGTCGGCGAGCTGACCCCCGGAATCGCGGCGGTCGCCGCCCTCGCCGACTCGCCCTCCACGCTGCGGGGCGTGGCCCATCTGCGCCTCCATGAGACGGACCGGCTGGCCGCGCTCACCAAGGAGATCAACGAGCTGGGCGGCGATGTGACCGAGACCGAGGACGGACTCCACATCCGTCCGCGCCCGCTGCACGGCGGCGTCTTCCACACGTACGACGACCACCGGATGGCGACGGCGGGCTCCGTCATCGGTCTCGCCGTCGAGGGCGTCGAGATCGAGAACGTCGCGACGACCGGGAAGACCCTGCCCGATTTCCCCCGGATGTGGACCACCATGCTCGGAGCGGAAAGCTGAACGGGGTCTGAGGCGATGCGGCGCTACGGCAAGAACCCGGACGAGGACGACATCCGCGTACGCCCCAACCGCAAGGGCAACCGGCCGAGGACGAACATCCGCCCCAAGCACGAGGACGCCTCGGAGGGCATGGTCCTCACCGTCGACCGGGGAAGGCTCACCTGCCTCGTCGAGGACCGGGTCGTCGTCGCGATGAAGGCCCGCGAACTGGGCCGGAAGGCCGCCGTCGTCGGCGACCGCGTCTCCCTCGTCGGCGATCTGTCCGGCGCCAAGGACACACTGGCGCGCATCGTGCGCATCGAGAGCCGGACGTCCGTGCTCCGCCGTACGGCCGATGACGACGATCCGTACGAGCGGGTGGTCGTCGCCAACGCCGATCAGCTCGCCATCGTCACCGCCCTGGCCGATCCCGAGCCGCGTCCGCGGCTGATCGACCGCTGCCTGGTCGCCGCGTACGACGGCGGGCTGACGCCCCTGCTCGTCCTGACCAAATCGGATCTCGCCTCCCCGGACGAGTTGCTGGAGATGTACGGGGCGCTCGGCGTCCCCCATGTCGTCACCACACGCGACGAGTTCGTGGACGGAGTGGCCGCCGACCGGGTGAACGAGCATCTGACGGGCAGGACCACGGCGTTCGTCGGACACTCGGGGGTCGGCAAGACGACGCTGGTGAACGCGCTGGTGCCGCAGGACCGCCGACGTTCGACCGGCCGTGTCAACGCGGTGACCGGACGCGGACGGCACACCACGACGTCGGCGCTGGCCCTGCCCCTCGCGGGCAAGGAGGGCGGCTGGGTGATCGACACTCCGGGAATCCGGTCCTTCGGTCTGAACCATGTCGATCCGTCACGGGTGATCCTCGCCTTCCCGGACCTGGTCCCGGGCACGGAGAACTGCCCGCGCGCGTGCAGCCACGACGAGCCGGACTGCGCACTGGACGCCTGGGTCGCCGAGGGACACGCCGATCCGGCACGGCTCTACTCACTGCGGCGGCTGCTCTCCACCCGTGAGCGGCGCGAGGGCGACTGACCGGCCGCCGACCCCGGCCCGTATCCAGGGCTCGGGCCCAACTGCGGTGCGGGGGCTGCCGATCGACGGTCCGCCGACGCTGACCAGCGACGACCGGCGGCCGGACAGCCGCCGCGCGAGGTTCGGGATGCCGCTGGGGCCACGGCGACGCGCAGTCGAGTGATTCGGGCACGTTTGCGGCGTACGGATGTTGGTAAGTGCATAATCGCACCAAGTCCGACGAAGCAGTCACCGACTGATGGGGAGGCCGTACGATGGCGTGGCTGCTGGTGGTGGTCGCCGGAATTCTGGAGACGGGTTTCGCCGTCTGTCTCAAGCTCTCGCACGGGTTCACCCGGCTCTGGCCGACGATCGCGTTCGCCGCTTTCGCGCTCGGCAGCTTCGGGCTGCTGACGCTGGCGCTGAAAAAGCTCGACGTGGGCCCCGCGTACGCGGTGTGGACGGGCATCGGCGCGGCCGGCACCGCGATCTACGGAATGGTCTTCCTGGGCGATCTGGTCTCCACGCTCAAAATCGTCTCCATCACACTGGTGATCGTGGGCGTCATCGGTCTGCAGCTCTCGGGCTCGGCCCACTGAGACCCGTCCGCTGGTCCGCCGCCTGAAAGGGGCGGTCCGCCTGAAGGTCGGTCGCCGTGAAGGTCAGTCGTGCTGAAGGCCGGCTCCACCGGGGTCGGCTCACGGAGGATCGGCCGTGCCGTCCGGGACGCCCATGGCCGTACGGACGAGAGGGCCGATGCCCTCCCCCGTCTCCCGCTCTCCCCCGCCGGGCGCGACGACATAGGAGAGAGCGAGCCGCACGGCCAGCTCGCATCGGTGGGCGAGTTCCGCCGGGTCCTCGTCCGTACGGTCGTGGCGCCGCCCCCTCCCCAGTGCGGCCAGCGAGCGGTCCCGTACCGCCGCGACCACGTCGCAAGGCTCGAAGGAGCCCGCGTCCGCCCGGCGCTGGGCGGGTGCCCCCGTCCGCGGTACATCGAGTCCGGCGGGCTTGGGGGCGGGCAGACGGTCGCCCCAGCAACCGGTCAGCAGGGCGCGCAGCAGCGGCCTGGACCGCGCCTGGCCCACGGTCCACTCGGCGACGGCGACCAGCCGCTCATCGGATCCGGCCGGACCGGGAGGGGTGACGGGGGAAACGGCCGGGGGTTCGGGTAATCCGGGGCGGGCTGGACGGGCGGGAACTCCGGGAGCGCGGGTCCGGGCAGTGGGAAGGGAGGCCGGCCGGGCTCGCCGGCCGTCGGCGGGCCCGTTGCCGTGAGGGTCGGACAGCAGCCGGTCCACGCCGAGGAGATACGCGTCGGCCTCCCGCCGCACCAGCGCACGGGCGAGCCCGTCCTTGCCGCCGAACTCGTTGTAGAGGGTCTGCCGGGAGACGCCCGCGGCGGCGGCGACATCCACCATCCGCACCCCCGACCAGGGCAGTTCGTCGAGTGCCGCCAGAGCGGCGTTCAGCAGGGACTCTCGTGCTGTAGGCAACATCGCCTCCCCGGGCCGCAGGGCACTTCGCACAGAGTTGACGCGTGGCCTTGACGTGTCAAGAGCCGTGACGCCGGGTCATCCGGGCGGCCGGGGCCTCGTCGGCGGCCCGCCGGAGCCGTCCGCCGAGCCGCTCCGAGAAGCCCGGATAGAGTGACGCTCATGCCCGACTACCTCGACGATCTGCGTTTCGCCCATGTCCTCGCGGACACGGCCGACGCCGCCACGATGGACCGGTTCAAGGCTCTGGACCTCAAGGTCGAGACCAAGCCGGACATGACACCGGTGAGCGAGGCCGACAAGGCGGCCGAGGAACTGATCCGCGGACAGCTCCAGCGGGCCCGTCCGCGCGACGCCGTCCTCGGCGAGGAGTACGGCATCGAGGGCACGGGCCCCCGCCGCTGGGTGGTGGACCCGATCGACGGCACCAAGAACTACGTACGCGGAGTACCGGTCTGGGCGACGCTGATCTCGCTCATGGTGCAGGGCGAGGGCGGCTACCAGCCCGTCGTCGGAGTGGTCTCCGCTCCGGCGCTGGGGCGGCGCTGGTGGGCGGCGCAGGGCGGCGGCGCGTACACCGGGCGCTCGCTCAGCTCGGCGACCAGGCTCAAGGTGTCAGGGGTGAGCGCGATCCCGGACGCCTCCTTCGCCTACTCGTCACTGAGCGGATGGGAGGAGCAGGGCCGTCTCGGCGGTTTCCTCGACCTCACCCGCGCCTGCTGGCGTACCCGTGGGTATGGCGATTTCTGGCCATACATGATGGTCGCCGAGGGATCGGTCGACATCTGCGCCGAGCCCGAGCTGTCGCTGTGGGACATGGCGGCCACCGCGATCGTCGTTCAGGAGGCGGGCGGCTCGTTCACCGGCCTCGACGGCCGTCCCGGCCCGCACAGCGGGAACGCGGCGGCGTCCAACGGACTGCTCCACGAAGAGCTGCTCGGCTACCTCAACCGGCGCCGCTGACGTCCCTCCCGGCCCACTGGGCACAGAGCGTCACGGAATGAGCCACTCCTGCCCTCTTGCTGCCTCCCCCCAGGACTGCGACTCTGAGAGTTACCCCACTTGTGAACTTGTGAATCGGTTCTCGAAGAACCGATCCTTCAAGGAGGTGGCTCCATCCATGCTCGTCCGTGACGCCATGAGCACGGTGGTCCTCACCATCGGGCCCGCGCATACGCTCCGCCAGGCCGCACGGCTGATGGCGGCCCGCCGGGTCGGCGCGGCTGTCGTTCTCGACACCGACGCCGTAGGCATGGGCATTCTGACCGAGCGCGACATCCTCACGTCCGTAGGCGCGGGGCAGGACCCCGACCGGGAGACCGCCGGCGCCCACACCACCACCGACGTCGTCTTCGCCGCACCCTCGTGGACTCTTCAGGAGGCCGCGGAGGCCATGTCGCACGGCGGCTTCCGGCATCTGATCGTGCTGGACGGCGAAGGGCCGGTCGGCATCGTCTCCGTACGCGACATCATCCGGTGCTGGGCTCCGGTCCGGCGCCATCAGTCGACACTGGTCGGCTGACCGGCCGGAACCCCGCTCCTGCGCACCCGGCGCCAACCCGCTCACCGGGTGCTCGCGGCTCGTGATCCGCAGACCGTCGTGACTCACGCGCACGCAAGAGGGCCGGAGCCCCGTCGTATCACGACGGGGCTCCGGCCCCGGTATCAAGCGAGTACCGCGATGACCGCCGTCAGCCGCGCAGGGCCTGGACCGCCGCCTCCAGCCGCTTGCCGAAGTCGCCGTCCGCCTGCCGGAAGTTGTTGATCGCGCGCTCGGCGATGTCGTCGCGCGACACCTTCGCGATGAACCCGGAGAGGTTCTCGATCAGACGGGACTTCTCGTCCTCCGACATCAGCCGGTAGAGGTTGCCCGCCTGCACGAAGTCATTGTCCTCGGCGTGGCTCGGGGCCTCGTGGTTGCCGGTCGCACCGGTGACGGGGATCGGCGCCCACAGCGGCTTGTCCGTCTGGAACGGGCCGCCGAAGCTGTTCGGCTCGTAGTTCTTCGCGCCCTTGTGGCGGCCGTCGTACAGATAGCCGTCCCGGCTGTTCGTCCGCGCCTCGGTGGCGTGCGGACGGTTCACCGGCAGATGGTCGGCGTTGATGCCGACGCGGTAGCGGTGGGCGTCGCCGTACGCGAAGAGCCGGCCCTGGAGCATCTTGTCCGGGGACGGGCCGATGCCCGGCACGAAGTGGGCGGGGCTGAAGATGGACTGCTCGACCTCGGCGAAGATGTTCTCCGGGTTGCGGTTCAGCTCCAGCTTGCCGATCTCGATCGGCGGGTAGTCCTCGTGCGGCCAGACCTTGGTGAGGTCGAAGGGGTTGAAGCGGTAGTTCGCCGCCTCGGCCGCCGGCATGATCTGCACCTGCACGGTCCAGGACGGGAAGTCACCGCGCTCGATGGCCTCGCGCAGATCGCGCTGGTGGCTGTCCGGGTCCTCGCCCGCGAGGACGTTGGCCTCGGCCTGGGTGAGGTTCTTGATGCCCTGGTCGGTCTTGAAGTGGTACTTGACCCAGAAGACCTCGCCGGCCTCGTTGTTCCACTGGAACGTGTGCGATCCGTACCCGTTCATGTGGCGCAGCGTGGCGGGGATTCCGCGGTCGCCGAAGAGCCAGGTCACCTGGTGGGTCGACTCCGGTGACAGACCCCAGAAGTCCCATACGTTGTCGGCCTCCTGGGAGCCCGTGTACGGGTCGCGCTTCTGGGTGTGGATGAAGTCCGGGAACTTGATGGCGTCCTTGATGAAGAACACCGGGGTGTTGTTGCCGACGAGGTCGTAGTTTCCCTCTTCGGTGTAGAACTTCAGCGCGAAGCCGCGGGGGTCGCGCACGGCGTCCGCCGCGCCGAGGTTGCCCGCGACGGTCGAGAAGCGCAGGAAGGTCTCCGTCTCCTTGCCGACCTCGGAGAGGAACTTGGCGCGCGTCCACTGGGACACATCGCGGGTCAGCGTGAAGGTGCCGTACGCCCCGGCGCCCCGCGCGTGGACGATGCGCTCCGGGATGCGCTCCCGGTTGAAGTGCGCGAGCTTCTCCAGAAGCGACTGGTCCTGAACGAGACCCGGACCGCCGACGCCCGCCGTCTCGCTGTTCTGGTTGTCGGCGACCGGCGCTCCGGCCTCCGTGGTGAGCGGTCCCTGCGTCACGTGCGCCTCCTGCGTCATCCCTGCGTGTTCTGTCCCTTGGCGTTCGCCGATCACGATCCTACGATGGACTTTGTCTAAGTCAAGCGCTCATCCAAAGTCACACCCGTTCGGGATCCGACTCCCGCCACTGTTAGGCTGGTCCATATGAGTGACCTGTTGGAACGACTCCGCGGACGCGGCTGGCGGATGACCGCCCAGCGGCGTGTCGTGGCCGAGGTCCTCGACGGCGATCACGTCCATCTGACGGCCGACGAGGTGCACGCACGGGCGGTGATGAGGCTGCCCGAGATCTCGCGCGCGACCGTCTACAACACCCTCGGCGAGCTGGTCACCCTCGGTGAGGTGCTGGAAGTCGCCACGGACCGCCGCGCCATGCGGTACGACCCGAACGCGCACCGGCCCCACCACCACCTGGTCTGCGCCAAGTGCGGCGCGATCCGCGACGTACACCCCGCGGGCGATCCGCTGGCGGATCTGCCGGACTCCGAGCGCTTCGGCTTCACGGTGTCGAACGTCGAGGTGACGTACCGGGGTATCTGTCCGTCCTGCGCGTAGCGGGCGTTTCACCGGCACGCGGTGTGATGCGCCGTCCACCCTGCGGGGTCGCGGGGCGGTCGCGGGGCTACCGCGGCTCGCGTACGCACCCGTACATCGCCTTCAGTCGCGCGGCCACCCGGCCGCACAGCCCTACGCATACGACGAAGGCCCGGATCCTGATGGATCCGGGCCTTCGCTTCAGTAGCGGGGACAGGATTTGAACCTGCGACCTCTGGGTTATGAGCCCAGCGAGCTACCGAGCTGCTCCACCCCGCGTCGATGGCCCCAACAGTACGGGACCCGACCGACCGGTGCAAATCCCTGGGGCGACCTGGGCCGACCTGGGGCGCGACGGCGAAACACCCCACCCCACCCCAGCCCGCCCGGCTACGCCGTCAGCTCCTGGTGCAGCGCCTCCCGCAGCCGGGCGGCGCGCTCGGCGACCTCCGCCGGCCCCAGCTCGACGGCACGGGCGCACCACCGCTTGCCCTCGGCCAGTTCGCCCCGGCGCGCGGCGAGGAGCGCCAGCCGGAGGGCGGCCCGGCCGTGTCCCGCACGGGCCGCGCGGGTCCACCAGTGGGCGGCTTCGCGCTCATTGCCCTCGCGCGCCAGCAGCAGTCCGAGGTTGAACGCGCCGTTGCGGCTGCCCGCCTCGGCGGCCTCCCGGTACCAGCGGGCCGCGTCGGCGAGGTCGCCGCGGGCGGCGGCGAGCATTCCGACCCGTACCTGCGCACGGCGGTGCCCCTGCTCCGCGGCCCGCTCGTACCACTCCTCGCACTCGGTCTTCTCCGCCATCGGCTCGCCGAGTGCGGGCGGCCCGGGCGGCGGCTGGCGCGCGTCCAGCAGGCTGGCGAGCCGGAAGGCCGCCTCGGCGCTGCCGCCGCCCGCAGCGCAGCGCAGATGACGCTCGGCGGCCTGATCGTCGCCGTCCCTCAGCCGTGCGATGCCGACCTGGAGCGCGGCCTCGGTGTGCCCGGCGGCCGCGGCGCGCTCGTACCAGGTCAGCGCCGTGCGGTCGTCGCCCCGGCCGACGTACAGGATGCCGAGGTTGAAGGCCGCGTCGACGCTGCCGGCCTCGGCGGCCTTGGAGAACCAGGGCTCGGCTCCGGTGGCGTCGCCGGACTGGAGGAGCAGGACGGCGAGCGCGTTGGCGGCCTCGCGGTGCCCGGCGTAGGCCGCTCGGCGGTACCACTGCTCGGCCGGTGCGTTGCGGTCCTGGGCGGCGCAGAGCAGCCCCAGGTTGTACGCGCCGTTCACGTCGCCCGCGTCCATGGCGGCCCGGTACCAGCGCTCGGCGGTCTGCTGCTCGCCGCGGGCCGCGTGGAGCGCTCCGAGGGCGTTGGCGGCGTTGCCGTCACCCTCCTGGGCGGCGCGCAGCCACCAGACCGCGGCGCTCTCCTCGTCGCCCGCGTCGCGCAGCAGGAATCCCAGGGCGCAGGCGGCACGGGCCTCGCCGTCCTTGGCGGAGGTGAGGTACCAGCGCCCGGCCTCCTTCAGCTCGCCGCGCTTCTCCAGGATCGCGCCGAGATGCAGTGCGGCCCGTCGGTGGCCGCGGGCAGCCGCCTGCTGGTACCACTGGGCGGCCTCGTCCAGGGAGGACTGCTTGAGGGCCGTCCGGCTGTCGGCCGGGCCGCCGGAGTCCTCACCGATGAGGCCACGGGCGCCGACGTCGGCATCGTCGCCGCCCGCCCGATCGGTCCCGGCGTCGCCGACGGCCCCGCCGAGTGCGCCACGGCCGACGACGCCACGGCCCGGGAGACCGCGGCCGGGGAGACCCCGGCTCGCGGGCCCTGACCGGCGGGCCTCGTCGGCCGCCCGGTCCTCCAGGGCGCGGGCGAGCCGGTACGCGGCTTCACGGTGGCCCTGCTCGGCGGCGGCGCGCAGCCAGCGCTCCGCACCCACATCGCTGCGGTGCTCCAGCAGATCGGCGAGGGCGTACGCCCCGAGGGGGTGGCCCTGCTCGGCGGACTGGCGCAGCCAGTACTCGGCGGCCGGCTCGTCGCCGCGCTCGCGGAAGTGACGCCCCAGGGCGTGCGCGGCGGCGGCGGACCCGGCGACCGCGGCGATACGCCACCATCCGGCCGCCTCCTCCGTGTAGCCGCGCTGATGCAGGAGGACGCCCAGGTTGTTGGCCGCCGCGCGGTCGCCGTCGGCGGTCGCGGCCCTCAGATAGGGCTCCGCGCCTTCGAGGTCGCCGCGGCGCAGGAGCAGTGCGCCCAGCACGCTCATGGACGCGGTGTCGCCACCGTCGGCGGCGCGACGGTGGCGCGCTTCAGCCCCAGCGGTCTCCACGGCATCAACATTCGCACCGGCACCAGCGGCAGCACCAGAGTTCTGACCCGTGAGCGTGCCCGTGTTAGTACCCGTGTCAGCATCAGTGGCCGTGCCCGCGAAATCAGTGGCCGTGCCCGCGATCGCGTCGGCGGTGGCGTCGACCGTGCCGGCGGCGGCAGCTTTCATCGCTTCTGCTGCGTTTCCGGCATATCGCTGCACAAACCGCCCTGTCTCCAACAGAGTCGCCCTGTCCCCCATAAAGTCCATCGTCGCACCACCCGCAACCTGCTCACATCTGGTATATCGCAGCCCGTGAGGTCACTTCAGCGTTTTGTCGACATGCCCACAGAGAGATAAGTCAAACACTCTTCTGTTCAACTCGCCCCGTGCCCCGTGTAGTTCCCGCCATGACGCGCGAAGAGGGCCCGGATCCTCAAGGATCCGGGCCCTCTTCGATGAAGTAGCGGGGACAGGATTTGAACCTGCGACCTCTGGGTTATGAGCCCAGCGAGCTACCGAGCTGCTCCACCCCGCGCCGTTGTGTCCCAAACACTATCACGGAATGGGATGTTGCCTGCTCAGTGCCGCTGCGGCCTCCGGAGCGGTCGACGCTCCGGAGGCCGCAGAACAGTCCCGCGATCGCCCTGCGGGACTCACCCCGCGGAGACCGCGCTCTCTCTACGGAGACTGCGATGGGGACTGCGACGGCGACTTCGTGGGCGGCGACGAACCCGACCGGGACTGATTCGGCTTGCCCTGGGCGGCGGCGAGCCGTTCCAGTGCCGTGTCCAGCTTGTCCTCCGCCCGGCCGACCGCCTCGCGGTCCGTCGGGTCCTTTTTCAGCACCGCGTTGACCTCGTCGTATGCCGTGAGCACATCCTGGATGGCCGCCTTCACCGCCGCGTCACCCGTCGCCGGCGGAGTCGCGGGCGGTGGCGTGGCGGTGTCGTCGCCCGGTGGTGTGGTCGTCGGCGGTGGTGGTTGCTGACCGCTCTGGGTGAAGACCGCGTCGAGCGCCTCCGTCAGACTGTCCTTGAAGACCGGTTTGCTGCCTCCGTAGGCGACGGCGACCTTCCTCAGCAGCGGATAGTTGGCACTGCCACCGCGCGCGTACACCGGCTCGACGTACAGGAATCCTCCGTCCAGGGGAATCGTCAGCAGGTTTCCGTACTCAATGTCCGAGTCGGTGCCTCTGAGGTCCCGTACGAAGGTGGCGACTTCCGGCACACCGTTCAGCTCACTCTGGACCTGGGACGGCCCCTGAACCGTCCCGGTGACTCTCAAGAGTCTGATCGACCCGTATCCCTTGCTGTTGGCGTCGGCGTCGACCGCCATGAACGCCCCCAGGTTGGGGCGTCCGGCCGGGGTGAACGTCGTCGTCAGCGAGAACTTCTGTTCCGTCTCGTTCGGCATCTTCAGGCTCAGGTAGTACGGCGGGACCGCACTGGCCTTCTTGTTCGTCGGATCGTCCGGCACCTGCCAGGCGTCACTGCCGCTGTAGAACTGGTCGGGCTCGGTGACGTGGTACCGGGTCAGCAGCTCGCGCTGGACCTTGAACATGTCCTGCGGGTACCTCAGATGAGACTTCAGCTCCGGGCTGATGTCACCCTTGGGCTTCACCGTGCCGGGGTACGCCTTCATCCAGGTCTTGAGCACCGGGTCCTCGGTGTCCCACTGGTAGAGCTTGACCGAGCCGTCGTACGCGTCGACGGTGGCCTTCACCGAGTTGCGGATGTAGTTGACCTGGTTCTGCTGGGCGACGACCGCGCGCTGGTTGGTGGTGAGCGAGTCGGTGGTGGTGTCCCCCAGCGTCGTCCGCGAGGCGTACGGATAACCGTTGGTGGTGGTGTACGCGTCCACGATCCACTGGATGCGCTTGTTCACCACCGCGGGGTAGGCGTCGCCGTCGATCGTCAGCCAGGGCGCGACGGCCTCGACCCGCTGCTTCGGCGTACGGTTGTAGAGGATCTTGGAACCCTCGCCGACGGCTCCCGAGTACAGGATCTTGGGCTCGCCGAAACCGATCGCGTACGCGGCACGGTTCAGCGGGCTGGAGAGGCTGACGCCGCTCTTGCCCTCATAGCTCGTGTACTTGGTGGGTCCGGTGCTGGCCTCGTAGTCGAGTTCCTTCTGCGGGCCGCCGACGATCGAGTACTGCTCGGTCTTCTCGCCGTAGTAGATCCGCTGCTCATAGGAGTCGTCGAGCTGGCCGGAGGTCGGCATTCCGGACTCGGTGAAGTCGGGCGAGCCGACCGCCGTGCCCTTGTTGGGGTCGGTGACCACGCTGGTGCCCTTGGCCGCGATCGCGCCGTAGCCATGGGTGTAGGTGAAGTGGTCGTTGATCCAGTTCCGGTCCGGGATGCCCTCGATGTTCAGCTCGCGCAGACCGATGACCGTGTCCTGGGGCTTGCCGTCGGGGCCGGGGTACCGGTCGACGTCCAGGGTCGACGGGAACTGGTAGTACTTACGCTCCTGCTGGAGCTGCTGGAAGGCCGGCGAGACGACGTTCGAGTCGACCACTCGGTAGCTTGCCGCGGTCGTGGCGGCGGCCCGCTGCTGGGCCTTCCGGGCCGGGTCGCCCTGGCCCGAGTAGTCCTCGGGCTCGGCCTTGTCGATGCCGTACGCCTTGCGCGTGGCATCGATGTTCTTCTGGATGTACGGGCTCTCCTTGGCCTGCTCGTTCGGCTGGACCTGGAACTTCTGCACGATGGCCGGGTACAGGCCGCCGATGAGGATCGCCGACAGGACCATCAGGCCGAAGCCGATCACGGGGAGCTGCCAGGTGCGGCGCCAGAGCGTCGCGAAGAAGAGCAGCGCGCAGATGACGGCGATGCAGAAGAGGATCGTCTTGGCCGGGAGATAGGCGTTCGCGTCGACGTACCGCAGGCCGGTCCAGTTCCCGGTGGCCTTGAAGTCGCTGGACTTCACCGCGAGGCCGTACCGGTCGAGCCAGTACGCCACGGCCTTCAGCGAGACGAAGAGACCGAGGAGCACCGACAGATGCCCGGTGGCCGCGGCGGTCGCCCGCGCGCCGGGGCTGGTGATCCGCAGCCCGCCGTACAGATAGTGGGTCAGCGCGGCGGCGATCAGCGAGAGCACCGCGGCCGCGAAGCCGAAGCCGAGCAGGAACCGGTACCAGGGCAGCTCGAACGCGTAGAACGACACGTCCATCTGGAACTGCGGGTCCTTCTGGTTGAAGGACGTGGAGTTCACCCACTGGAGCCAGGTCTTCCACTGGCCGGTCGCGGAGGCACCGGCGATCAGCCCGACAAGAGCGGTGATCGCGAGGAGCACCCACTTCTTGAACGGGGCGATACCCATCCGGTAACGATCCAGGCTCTGCTGCTCCAGCGACATCGCGCTGAGCGGCGGGCGCAACCGGTGCGCGAGCCAGATGTTCACACCGACGGCGGTCGCCATCAGCAGACCGAAGACGGCGAAGAGGCCGATCTTGGTCCACAGGGTGGTGGTGAACACCGAGGAATATTGGACGGAGCGGTACCAGAGCCAGTCGGTCCAGAACCCGGCGAACATCACGAACGCCATGGCCAGCACCGCCAGCACACCCAGTGTCATGAGCAGGGTACGGACTCGCCGGGACGGCCGACCCACTCTGATCCTTGGCCCGGTCGGGGGGCCTCCGCCGCGGTCCGGCATCTGGAAAGCCAACGTGCGCACCTCGAAGTTCGCGATCGTGGGACCGGTCGCACTCGTGTCGAACGGTCGTGTCAAGCGGGCCCAGCGATCGTAGAGCCCACTAGTGCAACTTACTGAGGCTTTACCTAGTTCCCGCCTCGGGGTCGGAAGGAGGCAGGATATTGCGCATGTCCAACGAATCCCCCTCCACCCCCTCGTCCACTCCTCCCACCCCTTCTGCTTCCCCTGCGTCTTCCGCACCGGCCACACCGGGGTCGGGCCCGATCGCCGCCGGCCCGCTGACCCGGGCCGTGCTGGAGATCGACGAGTACGCGTCAAAGCTTGGCTGGGACCGGCCGGCGCGGCTGTTCGCCCTCGTCGACACGGCCAGACTGCGCTCCCAGGAGCCGGGGCTCGCGGCGCAGCTCGGCCTCGACGGCGAGAGCGCGGCGGCTGCGCTGACCCCGATCGAACAGGACGAGATCCCGGCGGGCACCGCGCTCGACGAGTTCCTCGCCACGATCGCCTGGCCGGACGCCGTGGCCGGCTGTGCCCTGACCGTGGAGCGCCAGATGCTCCCGGCGTCCGCGGAAGCATCCGTTCCGGACGGCCTCGACGACGAGGCCCTCACCCAGTGGGTGACCGAGCATCCGGCCCGCCAGGAGGTCCGTATGACGGTGGCGGTCCTGCGCGACGGGTCTCGTGAGTCCGCTCTGCGGCTGCGCGAGAAGGACTCCCCGACGGAGGTCCTGACGGGGGCGGACCTGGTTCCGGGGCTGGCGGAGGCGCTGTCGGCGACGTTCGAGGCGTAGCCCTGGTCCGGATCGGGACGGGGCGCGGCGGACCGGGGCGGACCGGGCGGGTCGGGCGGGTCGGGCGGGTCGGGATGCTGCGTCGGCGGCGGCTCTCGGTCTTCTCCTCGACCCCTCCCGCTTTCATGGCGAGGCCCCCGAACGGCTGAGGGGGGTGGCGGCGGGGCCGGGCGGGACCGAGCCCGGCCGTCCGGGCTCCGCTCATGGCCGCCGAAGATCCCGGCCGGCCGATGGCTTGCGGTTCACGGCTCACCGCTCGTGGCTCATGGCTCGCTGTCGCAGGGAATCCGGGCTACCGGAACGACCGGAACGTTGAACCGGGCCCGAAGCCCGCTCCCTCAGCGAACCACCGCGGCCCGCTGCGGACCACCGAGGGAGCCGTGTCAGTTCTTCGCACAGGTCGGGAGGTCCTCCGTGGCACCCGACTTGATCTTCTCCAGCGACCGGGTGGCGTCGGCGATGGTGTTCACCTTGATCAGCTTCAGACCACTGGGAGTGTCCGCCGCTGCGGCCTCGCAGTTGTCGCTCGGCGTCAGGAAGTACTCCGCCCCCGCGCTCCGCGCGCCCACCAGCTTCATCACGATGCCGCCGATCGGGCCGACCTTCCCCTGATCGTCGATCGTGCCGGTGCCCGCCACGAACTTGCCGCCCGTCAGGTTGTCCGGCGTCAGCTTGTCCACGATGCCCAGCGCGAACATCAGGCCCGCGCTCGGACCGCCGACATCGGCGAGATTGATGTCGATGGTGAACGGGAAGGTGTGATCCGTTCCCGCCTCGATGCCGACGATCGCCCTGTCACCGGAGTCGGACTCGGCGGTGGTGATCGTGACCCGCTCGGTGACGCGCGGCTCCTTGCCCGCCTTCTCCGCCGCGGCCGCCTCCTTCGCCGGGACGATGGTGAAGACGACGTCCTCACCGGGCTTGTGCTTGGTCACCAGCTTCGCGACATCGCCCGGCACCTTGACCGGCGTGCCGTCCACTGCCTTGATGACATCGCCCGCGTGCAGTTTGTCCTTCGCGGGCGTGTCCTTGAATACCGCGGCGACGACGACCTGCGACCGCACGGGGATCTTCAGTTCCTTCAGCGCGGCGACCTTGGCGCTCTCCTGCGACTGGCTGAACTCCTCGGCGTTCTCCTGCGTCGACTGCTCCTCCGTCTGCCCCTTGGGGTAGAGCGTGTCATGCGGAACGACCACATTGTCATGTGCCAGCCAGCCGTAGACCGCCTCGACGAGGTTCATCCTGTAATCCGCGCCGGTGACCCTGACGGTCGTCATATTGAGATGCCCGGTCGTCGGATAGGTCTTCCGGCCGGAGATCCGCAGAACCGGTTCGCCTCCGGCGTCCCCGAGCGTGTTGACCGTGGGGCCGGGCGACATCTCCGAGTAGTTCGTCGGCACGAGGATCCCGACACAGAGCAGCACGACGAGGATCAGAGTGGAAGCGAGCATCGTCGCGGTGCGGCGTGGCATGGAACGACAGTACGGGAAATGGCTGTCACCGCACTGTCCGGGCCCGACCGCACCTGGCCGCCCGGCCACCGCGCACCGCGGCGCGGCCGGCCGACGGCGCACGATCAGGCGCCGTGATCAGCGGAACGGATTCCCTACCGGGGGTGTGCTGTTTCCGGAGTCGGCCTTCTCCATCGCATCCCGGAACCGCGCATAGCCGGCGAGTTCGGCCACATCCCCAGTCGTCCGGTTGCGCGAGGCCCAGCCTCCCCATATCGCAGCACCGACGGCAGCGAAAAGTGGAATCAGCAACCAGGCGAGTGCTGCCATCGCGACCTCCCTACCCCTTGAAAGAACGCAACCGGGAAGAAACCAGCTGAGTGATCAACAGATTAATCATCTGCCGGTTCAACGCTCGTGGCAGGGGGCCGGTTACGCAAATCGGGGCGCATGGGTGGTGTACGGGTTTCAGCCACCGCGTCCCGCCCGATGCGCGCTCCCGTCTCGGTGTGCCCGCCCAGGACCCCGCACCGGACCACCACCCCAGGACGAGGCGCTACGCGCCCACCCGCCCTCCCGTCACCCGACCACCACCCCAAGAGGAGGCGCTACGCGCCCACCCATTCTTGGGTGCCGTCCGAGAACTGCTGGTGTTTCCAGATCGGGACCTCGGCCTTCAGGTCGTCGATCAGCCTGCGGCACGCCTCGAACGCCTCGCCCCGATGCGCACAGGAAACCGCCACGACCACGGCCAGGTCCCCGACCGCCAGCTCCCCGACCCGGTGGACCGCCGCCAGCGCCCGCACCGGGAAATCCGCGACGATCTTCGCCGCGATCCGGCGTATCTCGGCCTCGGCCGTCGGGTGACATGAGTACGCGAGCGTGTCCACGTCCGAGCCGGCGTCGTGATTGCGCACGGTGCCGACGAAGAGCGCGGTGCCGCCGGCCGCGTCGTCACCGACGGCGGCGAAGACCTCGTCGAGGGAGAGTGGGGTGTCACGGATCGCGACGAGACGGACTGGATCATCGGCCGCCGACTCGCCGGGGTGGTCGTGCCTACTGGTCATGCCCTCATCGTGCCGTACGCCACTGACAACGGAGAACGGCCCGATCCGTCCGCTCGCGGCCCGCCCCGTCCCCACGCGATGGAGATCTGACCGGATCCGACCGGCTTGCCCCGCTCACGCCGACCCTGCCCGTCCCGGCCCGGGGTGATCCGGTCCGGTCCGGTCCGGCCCCGTCCCGCGTGATCCGCCTGCCCGCCCGGAGCGTCCTACAGCCGTCGGCGCGCCTTGCGGGCACGGCGTACGAGCGCCGCCGTACCGAGCAGGGCGACCGTCGCGCCCGCCGCACCCGCCGCGGTCGCGTCCTTGCGGCCGAGGCGGCGGCCCACCACCGTATGGCGGCCCTCCACCTCTTCGAGCAGCGCGGACAGGACCTCCTCGTTGGTCCACCGCGGACGCCAGCCCGCGTCATGGAGGCGGCTCACACTCACCACCCAGGGATGCATGGTGTAGGCCAGGTCCCCGGCGGGCGACGGGGTGAGGCCGATCCGGTGGAGCCGGGCGGCTGCGCCGAGGGCGACCGCCGACGGCAGTTCCATCCGGCGGATGCCGCTCAGCTCCTCGACCTCCTCCTGTTCCAGCCAGCCGTCACAGCCGACGGCCAGTTCGCCCTCGACCTTCTCCAGAGCCGCGTACTCCAGAGCGCTCACCAGGTCGTCGACATGGCAGAACTGCCAGGTGGGACGGGAGCCGGCGACCACCAGCAGCCGCGGCGACTCGAAGTAGCGGGTGAGCGCGGTGTCGGTGCCGCCCACCAGGACGGCGGGCCTCACCACCGTGACATTGAGCCCCGGATGCGCGCGCGGTGCGCGACGGCCGAGTCGCTCGATCTCCAGCAGATCGCCGACCCCGGTGGCCTCGGCCGTGGCACGCAGCTCGGCGTCCTCGGAGAGAGGGATGTCGTTGTCGGGCAGCGCGCCGTAGACCATGGCGGACGTGCACAGGACGACGCGGGGCACCTGGGCCGCCGCGGCGGCCGTCAGCACGGTCTGGGTGCCGCGCACGTTGTACGCGGTCCGGGCCGCCGGGTCGCTCTCCAGATCGAGGTCGAGCGCCAGATGCACGACGACGTCGGCTCCACGGAGCTTGTCCGCGATGGCCGGATCTCGTACGTCGAGGATGTGCCACAGGGCATCGGGGACCTCGCCCCGGCGCTCGTCGATCGCGACGACCCGCCTGACCTCGTCCGACGCGGCCAGCCGCCGGGCGAGCAGTTCGCCCACGCCGGTGGCCGCACCGGTGACCGCGACGACGGGGCCACGCCCTGCGGGCCCGTCGCCGGGCGTCGGGGTTGAGCGGTTTCGCGCTCCGCGAACCTGCGGATCTGGGGAACTCACCGGGCGTCTCCAGCGGTTGTCTTCAGTACGTAAGCGAATGACGCGTACGTACCAGGTGGCGTCCATCCTGCCGCAGGCCACGAGCCGATGGAGCACCGAGCCCATTTGCGGGCCGGGATGTCTACGCTGGGTGGTGTTGTCAGGGCATTCGCCGTCGGCCGGAGCCGGCGGCCCTACGAGCCGAGGAAACCCGTGAGTGACACCCCATTCGGATTCGGCCTTCCGCCGGAGGAGCCGGAGAACGGCGACGAGGGCAAGAAGAAGGATCCCGCCGGCGGTGGCCACGGCGCCGGCGGCTCCTCCCAGCCCTTCGGATTCGGCATGGGCGACGGTGGGGACAATCCCTTCGCCGCCATGTTCGGTTCCCTGAACCCCAATGACCTGGGCGCGGCCTTCCAGCAGCTCGGCCAGATGCTGAGCTATGAGGGCGGCCCGGTGAACTGGGACATGGCGAAGCAGATCGCCCGCCAGACGGTCTCCCAGGGCACGGCGGACGGCACCAAGGACGAGAGTGTGGGCCCCTCGGACCGTACGGCGGTCGAGGACGCGCTGCGGCTGGCCGATGTGTGGCTGGACGGTGTGACCTCCCTTCCGTCGGGCGCGAGCACCGCGGTCGCGTGGAGCCGTGCCGAGTGGGTCGAGGCGACCCTTCCCGCGTGGAAGCAGCTCGTCGACCCGGTCGCCGAGCGGGTCGGCACCGCGATGGGCGGTGTGCTGCCCGAGGAGATGCAGGCCATGGCGGGCCCGCTGATCGGCATGATGCGTTCCATGGGCGGCGCGATGTTCGGTCAGCAGATCGGACAGGCCATGGGGGTGCTGGCGGGTGAGGTGGTCGGTTCGACCGACATCGGACTGCCGCTGGGCCCGGCGGGCCAGGCCGCGCTCCTTCCGTTGAACGTCGAGGCGCTCGGCAAGGACCTCGGGGTTCCCAAGGAGGAAGTGCGGCTGTATCTCGCGCTGCGCGAGGCGGCCCATCAGCGCCTCTTCGCCCATGTGCCATGGCTGCGCTCGCATCTGTTCGGCGCGGTCGAGGGGTACGCGCGCGGCATCAAGGTCGACACGTCGAAGCTGGAGGACGTGGTCGGCCAGTTCGACCCGACCCACCCCGAGCAGCTTCAGGAAGCGCTTCAGCAGGGCATGTTCCAGCCGGAGGACACGCCGCAGCAGAAGTCCGCGCTGGCCCGTCTGGAGACGGCGCTCGCGCTGGTCGAGGGCTGGGTGGACGCGGTCGTGCACGAGGCCGCTTCGACCCGGCTGACCTCGGCCGGAGCCCTGCGCGAGACCCTGCGCAGGCGGCGCGCCTCCGGAGGACCCGCCGAGCAGACCTTCGCCACGCTGATCGGCCTCCAGCTGCGTCCGCGCAGGCTGCGGGACGCCTCTCGGCTCTGGGCCTCGCTCACCGACGCGCGGGGCGTGGACGGCCGTGACGCTCTCTGGGAGCACCCGGACATGCTGCCGACGGCCACCGATCTCGACGACCCGGATGGTTTCGTCCACCGTGAGCAGCTCGATTTCTCGGAGCTGGACAAGTTGCTCGGTGAGGCCGCGTCCGGCGACAAGGCTTCCGGCGAACAGGGCGGGACCCGTACGGACAGCACGGGCGAGGCGAGCGGAACACTCTCAACGGACCAAGCGGACCAAGCGGACCAAGCGGACGAAGCGGACGGCAGTGACCGCAAGGGCGGCGAGGACGGCTCCGCCCGGTGAGCCTGTACGACGACGCCGTACTGGTGCTGAAGGACTACAAGGCTTACAAAGATATCGAGGACTACGAGGACCACGAGAACCAGGACGGGCTGCGACAGCTGTATCTGGACCATCTGTCCGCCCACCCTGACGGGATCTGGAAGTCCTGCGCCGCGGGTCATGTCACGGCGAGCGCCCTGGTCATCGCCCCGGAGCGGGGGCGCGTGCTGCTGACCCTGCACAAGAAACTGGGCATGTGGCTCCAAATGGGTGGTCACTGCGAGCCGGGCGATCCGACGCTGGCTCTGGCCGCGCTGCGCGAGGCCACCGAGGAGTCGGGCATCCAGGGGCTGACGCTGCTGCCGTCGGGGACGGGCGGACCCGTGCGGCTCGACCGCCATCCCATCCCGTCACCGTGCAACTGGCATCTGGATGTGCAGTACGCGGCACTCGCTCCGGCCGGGGCGGTCGCGGAGATCAGCGACGAGTCGCTCGATCTGCGCTGGTTCACCTATGACGAGGTGCCCGGCGTGGCAGACGAGTCGGTCGTACGGCTTCTGGAACGCACCCGCGCGGTGCTGTAGCCGTACCGCGGTATGGGTAAGGGGCGCCCTCAATGGAGGGCGCCCCTTACCCGTACCGCTGGAGTGTCAGCTCCAGGCGTTGTTCCGGTTCCGGCCGTCCGCGCCGAACTGGCCGCGGAGACCGCCGCCGATCTCCGCGTTCTGCGGCGGCATGACCTCGCTGGGCTGAACCAGCGCGAAGCCGTCACCGAGGAAGCTCAGCTCCCAGCCCTCGCCGGTGCTGCCGCGACGGGTCCTGACGCTCGTCGAGTTCGTCGGGGCCTGCATCTGCACCCGCAGCGAGGTCGACCAGGCGACGATCGCGTCGGAGTCGACATTGACGTACTTGTCGGGGGTGACCCGCAGCATCAGCGGCTGGCCGGAGGTCATCAGCGCGACCTTGCCCTGACCGGTGATGTTGAGCTGGTACTTCCCGGACCCGGAGATCCCGTACTCGCTGTCCACCGCGAGGATCTCGGTGTGCAGGCCCGAATCGAGCGCCAGGACGTAGGAGCTGTCGACCGTCATGCCCTCCCGGTCGACGTCCACGACATAGATGTACTGGGCCATGTTGGCGAAGTAGACGGTGCCCTGTCCGGAACAGCGCATCAGTTCCAGGCTCTCGCCGGTCACCTCAGCCCTCCGGCGCTGGTTCGGCGACGTGTACTCGCCGTCGAAGTCGACCAGTCCCTGGAAGGCGACCATCGCGCCCTTACGGGCGAGTATGTCGTCGCTGCCGCTGAGCGCGACCCTCAGGAGCTGCGGGTTCTGGATGACGTAGCGGTCCTGGGACTGCTGCTCCCCGTAGTTGAAAAGTGGGCTCTGCATGGTGTGTTCTCGCTCCCCCTCAGCCCCGGATCCGCAGCCGGTCGGTGTTGTCCTCACTCGGCTGTACGACGACGATGCCCTGGCCCGAGAAGGCCATCTGGTACGCCTCGCCGCTGCCACGCCCGACGAGAGCGCCCGCCTTGAAGCTGCGCTTGCCCTTCACCTTGAGATTCGGCGACCAGGCCACCAGGGCGTCGGGGTCGACGAACGTCTCGTCCTGGCCGCGTCCGCAGTCGACGACGATCGGCGTGCCGCGCGAGGTCAGCGCGACCCAGCCGGTGCCCGCGATCTCCACGTTCCACAGGCCCTGCCCGGCGAGCTTCGCCAGGCCCTTGACCTTCTCGACACCCCACTGGAGGTGTGCGTCGAAGGCCAGCACATTGCTGCCGTTGACCGAGATCGAGTCGTTGTTGAGATAGATGACGACGACGTCCGCGCCGTAGTCGGCGAGATAGAGCAGACCGTCGCCCGCGCACTTCATGATGGGCGCGCCCTCGCCGGTGGCCCACTGGGCCAGGGCCTGCTGCGCGGCGGGCGGGTTGGCCTCGTACTGGATGAAACCCTCATAGGCCACCATCGAGCCGGTGCGCGCGTACAGGTCCTGGCCGGTGGCCATGGCGACCTTGAGCATGGTGCGGCCGTGGTTCTCCATCCTGGCCGCCATGGGGGTCGGGGCGAAGCCCGCGAGTTGCTGGTTCATTTCTTCGGGCTCCCTCAGACCTCGTAGGGCTGGACGACGATGAAGTTGCCGGGGGCTCCCCGGAACTGGAGGTTGACCGTCTCGCCGCTGTGACCCGGATACGCGTTGCGGCGCAGCCGGACCTGGCTGGCGAGGACCACCTGAGCCGCGGAGGACCAGGCCACGATGGCGTTGCAGTCGGCGAAGGTGGTCGGGGTGACCGGCAGGACGACGGGCGTCCCGTGGGTCTTGACGACGACCGTGCCGGTGCCCTGGAACTGCAAGGTGAACAGCGCGCCGCCGGGGATGCCATGGCCCTCGATGCGGCGGACCTCGTACTGGAGCGACTCGTCGAACGCGAGGACGTTCTCCGCGGAGACGCAGATGCCGTCGCCCTGCAATTCGATCGGGTGCAGATGCGCGCCGTCCTCGGCGAGGAAGACCTGCCCCCGGCCGGTACAGCGCATCAGCTGCATCTCCTGGCCGGTGGCGTTGCCGACGGCACGGCCCATGGCGCCCGAGCTCTTGTGGCTGAAGTCGACCTTGCCCTGGTACATCACCATGCTGCCCTGCCGGGCGAGCACACCGGTGCCGCCCATGGACACCTCGACCCGTACCAGCTGCTGGTTCTGCGGGGTCCAGCGCTGCCCGATCGGGGTCTCGCGGTAGGGCTGGAGGGCCGCCTGAAGACCGCCGCCGCCCGCGGGGACACCCTGGGGAACGCCCTGCGGCATTCCCTGCGGCGCCCCTGGAGGCTGCCCGTACGGAGCCGGGACCGGCTGGCCGAACTGCGCGGGCGCTCCGGGCGGCTGCGCCATGCCCGGCATCTGTCCGGGGACCTGTCCCGGAATCTGGCCGAACTGCGGCTGCGGGGGCTGGGGCGGCTGCCCGTACGGCGACGGCGCGGGCGGCGGGACGGTGCCCTGTGCGGGCGTCGGGGCCGCAGGCGGGGGTGCGTACGCCTGGGGCGTGGGCTGAGGGGGTGCGGGGGCCGGGACGGGAGCCGGGGGCGCGGCCGGGGCGCCGAAGGAAGGCGGGGGCTCCGGTGCCTGGGGGGCCGCCGGTGCGCCGAACGCGGGAGGCGCGGCGGCCTGGGCGGGAGGCGCGAATCCGGGCGCGGCGCCCTGCGGCTGCTGCGCTTCGGGCTGTTCCTCGGCGACCTCGCCCCCGAAGTTCTTCAGAAGGGCGTCAAGTCCGCCGTCGAAGCCCTGTCCGATGGCGGCGAAACGCCAGACGTCCTTCAGATAGAAGTCGCCCAGCATCACCGCGCGCTCCGTGGTGAACTCCGAGCCGGTGAACGCGTATCGGACGACCTCTTCGCCGCCCGCGACGATCCGGATGTAGCCCGGACCCACCTGGGACATCTGTCCGGCGCCGTCGATGGTGGCGGTGAACGAGAGCTTGTGGATGTTCGCCGGAATGCGGTCCAGAGTGACACGGAAGGACTCCGTGTCGCCGGACTGCGTGCCGAGCAGCTGAATGGACTCCTCGGGCGACTTGGGCTGGTTGAAGAAGATGAAGTACCGGTCGTCGGAGAGCCGCTCGTCGGCGTCGAGTCCGAAGCAGCTGATGTCGAACGTCAGGCCGGGAGCCGCGATCTGGACACCTACGTACAGATCCGTTCCCGGAGTGAGATCACTGATCTTGGCCTTGTGGCCGCGTTGGAATTCCCTGGCCATGCGTAACGACCGTCCCCCATCCCGAAATGTGAATGCGTCGCGTCAGGTTAACGGCTGGGTATGCCTTCGAGCCAAGGGCCGAGAGCGGCTGGTGACACATTCGGTACGGGGCGATCAACGCGGGGCAGGGCCTGGTCGTCCGCTCGACGGCTCTGCCGGTGGCGGTGCGGCGGCAACCCCGGCCTCCCGGCCGGCCACCCTTCGGTCTCTGGCCGACTGCCCCTTCGCGTCCGTCCTGCCGCTCTCTGCGGCGACGCGCACCAAGCCCTCCGGAGGTGTGCCGCACGCTCCGGGACGCTCACCCGGCCGCCGCCTCGGCGCTCCTCCGCCCTCCCGACAGCGCCCGGACCGGCTCGGACCGGCTCGGACCGGGTCGGACCGGCTCGGACCGGCTCGGACCGGCTCAAACCAGCAGCGGCGGAACGACTCGGCGCGGCAGCGGCACCGTCAGCGGCGCATCTTCGGCGGGGTAACCACCCGGACCGGCACCGGCACCGGCAGCAGCGCGGTCTTGTGGGCGGACCGTCCGCCGCGCCGCCGGAGCGCTACTCTCCGCCCGCTGCGGGCAGATACGGAAGCCGGTCGACGGCGACGACGCCCTCCAGATATCCCCGGGCTCGCTCGGTACGCGGATACGCCTCGAGCAGCCGCCAGAAGCGCGGGCCGTGCCCTGGCACCAGCAGGTGTGCCAGTTCGTGGAGCAGGACGTAGTCGACGACGTACTCGGGCATGCCCTGGAGGCGGTGCGAGAGCCGGATGCTGCCCTCCGCCGGGGTGCAGGAGCCCCAACGGGTGTTCTGGTTGGTCACCCAGCGCACGGACGTGGGTCTCGCGCGCCCCTTGAAGTACTGCCCGGACAGGCGCTCCGCGCGCTCGGTCAGTTCGCTGTCGCCGAGGATCCGCTTGCTCTCCTGGGCGGCCAGCTTGTCGAGCATCACGCTGACCCAGCGCTGTTCCTCCGCCTCGGACATCCGGGCGGGAATCAGGACGATCGTGCGGTCGCCCTCCCGGTAGGCGGAGACCGTCCTGCTGCGGCGCGCGCTCCTGCGGACCTCGACCGCGCTCGTCCCCTTTCCGCGGGGCGGGCGGCCTGCCGGGGCGCGCTGCTTGCTTCCCGCACCGTGCGGCGGGGTCTCCCCAGCGACGCGGGGGGAAGGGTCGACGGACACGCCCCGACGTTACCCGCTGAATGCGAGGGAAGCACTGCCTCCGGAACGGTTCTCCTCTGATCCGCACCTTGGCCGCACGATTTGAACGACTAATACCCCAGGGCTGTGGACAACTTTTCACCCGCTTCGACACAGCCGGGCAATCTGACAACAGATCGACGCGTCGGACCAGCGGAGACAAGGGTGGGACGCCGTTCCGGATCCGCTGTACAAGATCGTTTTTCTGTACACATTCATATGTCTCGCGTACATGTTCGACGTGTCGAAGAGGCATGTGATCGACGGGAAGAAGTGAGGTACCGGAAATGCATCCGATGGTGAAACCCGCCCTGCGGCGGGCATGGCGGGATCGACAGACCATTCAGTTCGGAGTGACCCCGGCGCACGCGGTGGCGGTAGGCCCGGTGGACACCGCGACCGGCGCCCTGCTCGAACGGCTCGACGGCACCCGCGGGCTGCCGCTGCTGCGCGAGGAGGCGCGTGCGATGCGGATGCCGGACGGCCGGGCGGACGCCTTGGTGAACCGGCTGACGGCCGCGGGACTGCTCGACGATCCCGAGGCGGGCGGCCCGGCCGCCGATGCGTTACGGAAGAGGACGGCCGCGCTGGACCGGCTGCGCCCCGAGCTGGCGTCGCTCTCCGTGGTCCATCCCGAGCCCGGTGGCGGGATGCGGCGGCTGGCGGCCCGTCGGGCCATGCGCGTCCAGATCCGGGGTGCGGGGCGGGTCGGAGCGACGGTGGCGGCACTGCTCTCGGCCTCCGGTGTGGGGCGGGTCGAGGTGCTGGACGGCGGATGCGCGGAACCCTGGGATGTGTCGCCCGGCGGGTTGCCGACCGAGGCGGTCGGTGAGCGGCGGGACGCGGCGGCCCGTCAACTGGTGGGCCGCTCCGCGCCCCTGCGCCCGCCCCGGTCGGCCGGCGGGGGCGTCCCCGAGTCATCGGCCGGCGGAACACCGGGGCTGTCGCTGGTCGTGGTCTGCCCACGGGACGGACTCGCGGCGTACGCTCCCGACCCCGCGAGCGCCGAGGACTGGATCGCCACCGGCACACCCCATCTGTACGCGGGTGTCGTCGAGGCGACAGGTCTGGTGGGGCCGCTGGTGCTGCCGGGTGGCACGGCCTGCGCCGGTTGTGTGGAACGGGGCCGGACCGGGCGCGATCCCGGGTGGCCCCGGCTGCTGGCGCAGTGGCGTTCGGGAGGCCGCCGTGGCGCGGTGCCCGCCTGTGACATCGCGTTGGCGACGGCGGTCGCGGGGATGGCGGCGGCCCATGCGCTGTCCTTTCTCGACGGGGAGCTGCCGATGAGCGCGGGGGCGCGCTGGGAGGTGTCCCTGCCGTTGCTGGACTGGCGCTCGGAGCGGATCGCACCGCATCCCGACTGCTCGTGCGGCGCACCGGGAAAAAGTGAGGGGGAGGACACCTCGGGCTTCGGGCCGTCGCACGAGACAATGGCCCGGTAACAGCGTCATGTACGACCGCCGTCCGGCATACGCGGCACAGCTGTCTGGGAAATGGAGGGGCGCATGTCTGATCTTCCCCGGAAGGCGGTCACCCGAACCGCCAAGTTGGCCGCACTGCCATTGGGATTCGCCGGCCGTGCCACGTGGGGGCTGGGAAAGCGGATAGGTGGCAAGTCCGCCGAAATCGTCGCACGGGAGCTGCAACAGCGCACGGCGGAGCAGCTTTTCAAGGTGCTCGGCGAGCTGAAGGGCGGTGCGATGAAGTTCGGGCAGGCCATGTCCGTCTTCGAGTCCGCGCTTCCCGAGGACGTCGCCGGCCCCTACCGCGCGGCCCTGACCAAGCTCCAGGACGCCGCTCCCCCGATGCCGACGCGGACGGTCCACGCGGTGCTGGCGGAGCGGCTGGGCGAGGAATGGCGGGAGCTGTTCCGGGAGTTCGAGGACAAGCCCGCCGCGGCGGCGTCGATCGGCCAGGTGCACCGGGCGGTGTGGCACGACGGCCGTGAGGTCGCGGTGAAGGTGCAGTATCCGGGAGCCGGGGAAGCGCTGCTGTCCGATCTGACGCAGCTCAGCAGGTTCGCCGTGCTGTTGGGGCCGCTGATCCCGGGGATGGACATCAAACCGCTGATCGCCGAGCTTCGCGACCGGGTGTCGGAGGAACTGGACTACGGGCTGGAGGCTCGGGCCCAGAGGGAGCACGCGGCGGAGTTCGCGGACGATCCGGACGTGGTGGTGCCGGATGTGGTGCACCAGTCGGATCAGGTGCTGGTGACCGAGTGGATCGACGGAATCCCGCTGGCCGAGGTGATCTCCGGTGGCACCAGGGCCCAGCGGGACCGGGCCGGTCAGCTGCTGGCCCGTTTTCTGTTCTCCGGACCGGCTCGTACGGGCCTGCTGCACGCGGATCCGCACCCGGGGAACTTCCGGCTGCTGCCGGAGGAGGGCGGCGAGAGCTGGCGGCTCGGTGTGCTGGACTTCGGCACGGTGGACAGGCTGCCGGGCGGATTGCCGGAGACCATCGGCGAGTGTCTGCGGATGACGTTGGAGGGGGAGGCCGATCAGGTCTATGGGCTGCTCCGCGAGGAAGGGTTCGTCAAGGAGGAGATAGAGCTGGACCCGGACGCGGTGCTGGAGTATCTGCAGCCGATCATCGAACCCGCGGAGGTGGAGGAGTTCACCTTCACCCGGAGCTGGATGCGTGCTCAGGCGGCCCGGATCGCCGATATCCGCTCCCCCGCGCATCAGCTGGGCAAGCAGCTCAATCTGCCGCCCTCGTATCTGCTGATCCACCGGGTGACGCTGAGCACCATCGGGGTGCTGTGTCAGCTGAACGCCACGGTGCGGCTGCGGGACGAGTTGGAGGCGTGGCTGCCGGGGTTCCTCACGGAGTACGAGGAACCTGAAGAGCCCGAGGAGTCGGAGAAGCCCGATGAGCACGAGAAGTCTGTGAAGTCCGGAAAGTCCGCGAAGTCAGGGAGGTTCGGAAAGTCCGATGAACGCGAGGGGTCCGAAGGCCGCGAGGAGTACGGGGTCGGCGGCGAAGTCGTCGATGGGGGCACGGCGGTGGAGGCCCCGGCATGAGCCTGTTCACCACCAGGGCGAGTCGAGCCGGCCTTCGATGGCCCTGATGTTGGCGCGGGCGCAGTCGTCGCAGAAGTAGCGGCGGTTGCCGTTCTCCACGGAGCAGGTCCAGGTGAGCGGTGTGCCCTCGGCCGTCCTGCCGCAGCGGGAACACACGATGCTCTCGGCGACCTGCCCGTCGGGGCGGGGAGTCTGCTGCTGGTCCACGTCGTGACGATAACCCCGCGGGATGCCCGGTGCCGGAACAACGCACCGCGGGGGCCGGTCCGTTCGGACCGGCCCCCGCGGTGAGAGGGTCGCTGTCAGCCGGTGCTGCCGGCCGATGGCGTCGTCTGCGGCTCACACCGCAGGTGTCAGTTCATGACCGCCATGGCCAGCGCGCGGCGGGCGCGCATCGAGGCGCGCTCGGCGCGGCGCTGCATGCGCCGGGCGGTGACCAGGCGTAGGGCCCGGCGTTCCCTCTCGGCATCGCGCAGGCGATCGTGCATATGCGCACGGGCCATGGCTTCTGGGATGAGTTGCATCTCACGGGTCCTGTTCTGGCGCGAGGCGTTCGCGCCGGTGATCGTCACGTCTGGGGTCGCGGAGCCCGAGGGCTCGCTTGTGGTGGTCGGCATGGGGTCCTGCTTCTGGGGATCGTGCGTGTGGGGGCGGTCGATGGTCCCGATGGCGTTCATGCCGAGACCGGGTTCTTGCGCGGGCGGCCACGCGGCCGCTTCCGGGCGACGACGACGCCCTGGATGAAGAGCTCTCCGCCCCAGACGCCCCACGGCTCCCGGCGCTCCTTGGCGCCCGCGAGGCAGGCCGCCATCAGCGGGCAGGTGCGGCAGAGGGACTTGGCGTACTCGACGTCGGCCGGCGACTCGGCGAAGAAGACCTCCGGGTCGTAGGAACGGCAGGGAACGGGCACCCCGAGGTTCTCGATGGCGTCGTCGAGCGCGGTCAGCGCGGTGAGCGGGGTCAAGGTGGAGTCCTCCGTGGTGACAGGCGGTGAGACGGTCTGGGAAGGCGGTGCGGACGGGGCGTGCGCTTCGAGTTGCACGGTGGTGTCTTTCCTCGTCTGGTCGGTCCGGCTGTTTGCCGGTTGGCGGTCCCCCGGCTGGGCCGGGGGGCTGGTACCGAGTGCTGCTGTCCCGAGGCCCCTTCGCTCCGGTTTCCCTGTTCGGGGAAAACAGAAGGGCCGCGGATCCCGAGTGGGATTCCGCGGCCCTGAAGGCGCCGACCTGATCTCGTCAGGCTGGATCACTCCAGGGTTCGAGCCCACGGAAGGCCCACTTGGTGTGGTGGTGCGTCTGCTTCGGGGAACCGGCACTGGCTGCCGCAAAGGCATAGACCTCGGCCTCTGCCGCTGCCACTCCTGCCGCCAGTGCCTTGATCGGTCGCTCATCGCGCCGTTCCATCGCCGTCGGGACAGGGAGTCCCGCCAGAGCGATCACGGGGGCGCCGACGACTCCGGACACACCGGTGCCGTTGAGCGAAGCGGAGAGGCCGAGCGAGCAGGCGGAGACGGCGACCGAGCGATCGGTCAGTTCCACGGTGCTGATGAAGCTGGTGTTGTTGATGCTGATCACTGGACTCGCCTCCTCTCGGCGTCTCAAGGACCGGCCGGGGCCGATCGCACGTATTCGGATAAGTACAACACGGAGACCGGGCTTCAGAGAAGCGCCTGTTCCCGTGGTTAAGAACCTATGGGGATTGTCGGGGCGCGCGCAAACTATTTTCGGGACGAGTTTGCATCAGTCCTCCTCTTGGGCTGACTCAGGCTCCTGGCCTGCGCAGATGGCGAGGACATCGGCTCCGAACCGCTCAAGTTTGCGACCGCCGACCCCGGAGATCTTGGAGAGCTCTCCCTCGTCGTCGGGCACGGCCTCGGCGATCGCCATCAGGGTCTTGTCGGTGAAGACGCAGTACGCGGGCTGGCCGAGTTGCTTCGCCTGATCGGAGCGCCACTCGCGGAGACGCTCGTACAGCGCCTCGTCCATATCGGATGGGCAGTCCTCACAGCGCATCAGTTTCATCTCGCCCGCGTCCGTGAGCGTGGTGCCGCAGACCCGGCACAGTGCGGGCCCGCGCCGCTTACGGCGGCCTTGGCCGCCGCGCTCGACTCCGCCCGCCCCACCGGGGGTGCGGACGCCGGGAGCGGCCGAGCCGGGGCGCAGTCCGTTCAGGAAGCGGGTGGGGCGGCGCGATGCCCGGCCGCCGGGCGCACGGGACAGCGCCCATGACAGGGAGAGGTGGAGCCGGGCGCGGGTGACGCCGACGTAGAGCAGTCGGCGTTCCTCCTCGACCTGTTCATCCGTCTTGGCGTAGGTGATGGGCATCATGCCCTCGGTGAGGCCGACCAGGAAGACCGCGTCCCACTCCAGGCCCTTCGCGGCGTGGAGGGAGGCGAGGGTGACGCCCTGAACCGTGGGGGCGTGCTGGGCGGCGGCCCGCTCGTCCAGTTCTGTCACCAGATCGGCGAGGGTCGCCTCGGGCCGCGCCCGTGCGAAGTCCTCCGCGAGGCGGACCAGCGCGGCCAGGGACTCCCAGCGGTCGCGCACCGCTCCGGAGCCGGCGGGCGGCTCGGTGGTCCAGCCCTTGGTGGAGAGGACGGCGCGGACCTGGGAGGGAAGGTCCTCGACATCGTCGAGGAGGGAGTCGTTGCCCCCGGCGCGAGCCGCTCCGCGCAGGGCGACGCCCGCCTCGCGCACTTCCTGGCGCTCGAAGAAACGCTCGGCCCCGCGGAGCTGGTACGGGACCTGGACGTCGGCGAGCGCCTGTTCGTAGACCTCCGACTGGGCGTTGACGCGGTACAGCACGGCGATCTCGCCGGCCGGGACGCCCGCGGCGATCAGATCGCGGATACGGCGGGCGGTGCCCTCGGCCTCGGCCGGTTCGTCCGCGTACTCCACATAGGCGGGCTCGGGGCCGGGGTCCCGCTGGGAGATCAGTTCGAGGCGGTGCTCGGCGGCCCGGCCGCCGGCCTGGTTCAGCAGTCCGTTGGCCAGATGCACGACCTGCGGCGTCGAGCGGTAGTCGCGGACCAGTTTGACGACTGTGGCCGAGGGGTGGTGGACGCGGAAGTTCAGCAGATGGTCGGGGGTGGCGCCGGTGAACGAGTAGATCGTCTGGCTGGCGTCGCCGACGACACAGAGGCTGTCCCGGTCGCCGAGCCACAGCTCCAGCAGACGCTGCTGGAGCGGGCTGACGTCCTGGTACTCGTCGACCACGAAGTGCTGGTACTGACGGCGGATCTGGTCGGCGATGTCATGACGGTCCTGGAGGATGCCGACCGTCAGGAGCAGCACGTCCTCGAAGTCAATCACCGCGCGATCGCGCTTGAGCTGCTCGTACATCCCATAGATCTGGCTGATCTCGGCCGGGTCACGAGGGGCGTCGCGCACGGACTTGGCGACCGCCGCCGGATAGTCGGCGGGCACGGTCTGGGTCACTTTCGCCCACTCGATCTCGCTGGTCACATCGCGCAGCTCATTGCGGTCGAGCCGGATCCGGCAGCGCGCGGCGGACTCGGCGACCAGCTGGATCTTCCGCTCCAGCAGCCGGGGCAGCTCACCGCCGACCGCCCTCGGCCAGAAGTACTGGAGCTGGCGCAGGGCGGCGGAGTGGAACGTCCGCGCCTGGACGCTGCCCGCGCCGAGTTGCCGCAGCCGCCCCCGCATCTCTCCGGCGGCGCGGTTGGTGAAGGTGACGGCCAGCACACTGGCGGGCTGGAGTATCCCCGCCCGGACCCCGTACGCGATGCGGTGGGTGATCGCGCGCGTCTTGCCCGTGCCGGCGCCCGCCAGCACGCACACGGGACCGTGCAGGGCGGTCGCCACTTCGCGCTGCTCGGGGTCCAGCCCGTCGAGCACCGCGTCCGCCGACTCGGGGACCTGCGGGAAGAGTGAGGAGTGCGTTGCTGCTGTCACACCGCCATGCTGCCAGGTCCGGAGAGACGGGTGCGGCGGTTGTCCACAGGGGAGCATGGATAGTCGTACCAATGCGGGACTCCCGCCGGGCCCGGCCGACGCGGGACAGGCCAGGTCGATGCCGGACGCGGGACACGGGACACGGGTGCCGCACGGCGGAGCCGAACGCCGAACGCAGGAAACGGAACGCAGGATGCGGAACGCGGACCGCCGGACACCGGACACCGAGCACCAGCCACCGGACGCGGGAATGGTGGCCTCTTCACGTACGTTCTAGCCCTTGCGCGTCGCGCCTCGTCAGGGGTGCGACGACGCCCCTGAGGGAGACAACAGAGGAGCCGAGAGAAGATGTCGGGCACTGTGACGATGTACAGCACCACCTGGTGCGGATACTGCCGTCGGCTGAAGGGCCAGATGGACCGAGAAGGCATCGCGTACACCGAGGTCAACATCGAGCAGGACCCGCATTCCGCGGCTTTCGTCGAGAAGGCGAATGGGGGCAACCAGACCGTGCCGACCCTGCAGATCGTGCCTTTCGGCGGCGGTCCGGAGGTCGTGATGACGAACCCGAGCCTCGCCCAGGTCAAGCAGGCTCTCGGCGCCTGATCCCGTCGGCCCCGCTCCGCACGGCCCGCCCCGACGGGACGGGCCGTGGCGCGTCCCGGCTCAGCGGCGGCCGCCCGGCCTCGGGAGCGGCTTGCCGTACCACAGCTCGATCAGCCGGGCCGCGATCGAGATGCCGAACGGGGGCAGCACCTCCCCCGACTCGAACGCGTCCCGCAGCTCCTCGCGCGAGAACCAGCGTGCCTCGTGGAGTTCCTCGCCGTCGACGGCGATCTCGGATGAGGTGGCCCGTGCCATGAACCCGAGCATCAGGCTCGACGGGAAGGGCCAGGGCTGACTGGCGATGTACTCCACCTCGCCGACCGTGACACCCGCCTCCTCCCAGACCTCTCGCCGCACCGACTGCTCGATGGACTCACCCGGCTCGACGAAGCCGGCGAGCGTCGAGAAGCGGCCCTCCGGCCAGTGCAGCTGGCGTCCCAGCAGCGCCCGGTCGTCCTCGTCGGTGACGAGCATGATCACGGCCGGGTCGGTACGCGGGTAGTGCTCCGCCCCGCACGCCTGGCAGCGGCGGACATGGCCCGCCGCGGCGATGACCGTGCGTTCGCCGCAGCGGGAGCAGAAACGGTGGAGCCGCTGCCAGTTCTCCAGGGCGACGGCGTGCACCAGCAGACCGGCGTCACGCGGGGAGAGCAGCAGCCCCGCCTCACGCAGCCCCGCCGGGCGGGCGGACTGGTCGATCCGGCCGGGCAGGGCGTCCTTCTGGAGGGCGAAGTAGCGTATGCCGTCCTCGTCCGTGCCCAGGAAGTAGCGGTGGGTCTGGGTGGGGGGTGCTTCAAAGGCCGGGGTCATGACCAGTTCGGTGCGGCCGTCGGGTGTGTCGTCGATGAGCGCCTGGCCCCCGGAGACGACGAAGACCCGTGTCGTCGGATGGCTCCACGCCGCCGCGAGCCACGCCTCGTCGAGACGGTGGTGCGCCTCCCGGTCGATGCCGCTCGGCGACGTCAGGCCGATCGGTCCGGCCGGGCCACCGGAAGAGACCGGGCCACCGGAAGAGGCCGACGGGAGCGGAGGGGAGCCGGAGGACCCCAGGGAACCAGAGGAAACAGGGGCGGGAGGGGAAGCGGATGTCGGGCGGGCGGATGACGCGGTAAGGCCGCTGGGCCGGTCTGCGCCGTCATGGTGATGAGTGCTCACGTACTTGCAACTCCCCCGGATGGATCGGGTCGAGATTCGGCGGACGGACGGATCAGCGGACCGGCCGGATCAGCGGAGGGCGGCGGCGAGGTCGCCCCACAGATGGGCGGCCGTCTCCACGCCCTTGAGCAGCAGGTCCACTTCGACCTTCTCGTTGGGTGCGTGCCAGCCGTCGGACGGTACGGAGATGCCGAGGAAGAGTACGGGCGCGCCCAGTACGTCCTGGAGGTCGGCCGCCGGCCCAGAGCCGCCCTCGCGAGTGAAGCGGATCTTCTGTCCGTCGAAAGCGCGGCCCATGGCCCGTACGACGGACTGGAGCGCGGGATGGTCCAGCGGGGTGAGGCAGGGGCGGGTCGAGGCTCCGAAGGTGACGTCGTAACGGATGCCCTCGGGGACGTGTTCCGCGACCCAGCGGCTGACCGCGACCTCGATCGCGTCCGGGTCCTGGCCCGCGACCAGCCGGAACGTGATCTTCAGCAGGGCGGATGCCGGAATGATCGTCTTACCGCCCGCGCCCTGGTAGCCGCCGCCGATGCCGTTCAGCTCGGCCGTCGGGCGGGCCCAGACCCTCTCCAGGGTGGAGTATCCGGCCTCGCCGAAGGTGCCGTGCGACCGGGCTGCCTTCAGCCAGGCCGCTTCGTCGAAGGGCAGTTCGGCGAAGAGGTCGCGCTCGGCGTCGCTGAGCGGGGTGACCCCGTCGTAGAAACCGGGAATCGTGACGCGTTCGTCGGCGTCGTGCAGCGCGGCGACGAGGCGGGCTGCCACCGTGGCCGGGTTGGGGACGGCTCCGCCGAAGGAGCCGGAGTGGATGTCCTGGTCGGGGCCGTACAGCTGGATCTCGCAGTCCGCGAGTCCGCGCATGCCGGTACATACCGTGGGGGTGGTCTCGGACCACATGCCGGTGTCCGAGACGATGACGACATCGGCCGCGAGCCGGTCCGCCCGTGCCTCGACGAGTTCGCGGAAGTGCGGGGAGCCCGACTCCTCCTCGCCCTCGATGAGCAGCTTCAGATGGACCGCGGGGGCGGTACGGCCGGTGGCGGCGAGGTGGGCCCGTACGCCGAGGGTGTGGAAGAACACCTGTCCCTTGTCGTCCGCGGCGCCGCGGGCGTAGAGCCTCCCGTCGGCGAGAACCGGCTCGAACGGGTCGGTGTGCCAGCCGTCCTCGGCAGCGGCCGGCTGCACGTCGTGGTGGCCGTAGACGAGAACGGTCGGCGCTTCCGGGTCGCCGGACGGCCATTCGGCGAACACCGCGGGAGCGCCGGCCGTCGGCCAGACCTCGGAGACCGGGAAGCCCGTCTCGGCCAGTTTGGCCGAGAGCCAGTCGGCACTGCGCCGTACATCCGCCGCGTGATCGGGCTGGGCCGACACGGAAGGGATACGCAGCCATTCCACGAGGTCGCCGAGGAAAGCGGCGCGGTGCTGCTCGATGTACGTACGGACGACGCTGTCCGGGGTGTCGCTCATGCATACGAGACTAACGGGCCTCGGCCGTGCCCTCCGCTGCTGTCTCACCGGACGCCGGCTGCCCCAGCAGGATGCGCTCCAGGGCCTCCCGGCCGGGGAGGAACGAGGGGCGGACGACCTCTCCACTGCGGACGAAGACGAACGCGGCGTCCACGGCTTCCAGGGGCACGCCCCGCTGCTCGGCCCACGCGAGCCGGTAGACGGCGAGCTGGAGTGGGTCGGCGGAGATGGCGCGGCTGGTCTTCCAGTCGACGATCTCGTACGTCTCGGGGGCGCGGGGGTCCGTGCCGGGATCGGAGTCGCTACCGGACTCGGACTCGTTGCCGGATGCGGAATCCGAGGCGGGGGTGGCGGCGGAGGTGCGGTAGACCGCGTCGATACGGCCCCGGATCACGCGGCCCGCGAGGGTGATCTGGAACGGTGACTCCACTTGGTACGGCGTGCGGCGGGCGTACGGAGTCCGCTCGAACGCCTCCTTCAGCGCGGCGAGGTCGCGCTCGTCCTCGATCTCCGCCACGTCGGTGACGGTATCGCCGCCCGGAAGTTCGTCGGGGCCGAGCAGAGGCAGCGGCAGTTCCTCGAACCGGGACTCCACCCAGGCGTGGAACCGGGTGCCTCTGCGCGCCGAGGGCTGCGGCGGGTGGGGCATCGGCCGGGCCAGTTCCTGTGCGAAGCCGTCCGGGTCGGCGGCGAGGCGCATCAGCTGGGAGGCCGTGAGGGAGGCGGGCACGACGACATCGCGGACGGTCGCGCGGCTGCGGCGCAGCTCACCGGCCAGGGCGTCGAGGTCGCGGTCCCAGGAGGCGATGGTGCGGAGTTCCTCGGGGGTGAGGTCACCCGGCGGAGTGGTTCCGGCAGGCCCTTCCACGGGCGTTCCGGAGCGGGGCGGGCCGGTCTGATGAGGCAGCCTCAGAGGCGTGTCCGGACCAGTCGGACCCGGTGGCCCGGTCGGCTGGGCCGGGTCGGGTGACTCCGTCTGCTCGGGCGACTCTGTCGGGTCGGCTGGGGCGGGCGACTCCGCGGGACCAGTCGGTTCAGGAGATTCGGAGTCACCCGGCTCGTACTCGTGCCCGTACTCGTGCCCGTCCGACTGAAACAGGTCATCCGACTGGAACAGGTCATACGGCTCATCGGGGAAGGCATCCCATTCGGGGACGTCCGTAAGGGCCTCCTCCGCGATCGGCTCATCGGGGAAGGCGTCCGGTTCCGCGTCCGTCGGCGGCTCGGGCGGCTCGGGCGGCTCGGGCGGCTCGGGCGGCGACTCGAGGTACGCGAGGACCGTCTCCGCCGCTGCCCGACGGCGGGCCAGGGAGACCGGGTCGAGAGGCAGCGGCCAGGCGCGGTCCGGGGCGGAGTTCAGCAGGGCCGGGTTCTCCGCGTCCCGCTCCGGCTCGTCCGCCCAGACCTCGATCTCGCCGAAACCCGCCGCACAGTGGTCGTACAGCGCCTTCAGAAACTCCGAGGGGCCGCGCTTCCGCTTCTGGGTCGGCCCCCACCAGTGCCCCGACCCCAGCAGCAGCGAACGCGGCCGGGTGAAGGTGACGTATCCGAGGCGCAGTTCCTCGGTGTGCTGATGATCCTTCATCGCGCCCTTGAAGGACTTCAGCCCTTTCGCGTCGAAGGAGCCGATGTCCGGGAGCGTCGCCGCGTCACCGCGCAGGGCGTGCGGCAGAACCTGGGGATGGGAGGTCCACGCCTCGCGCGCCCGGTCGTTCGGGAAGTGCCCGGTGATCAGGCCGGGGACGGCGACGACATCCCACTCCAGGCCCTTGGCCTTGTGGGCGGTCAGGACCTTGACCGTGTTCTCGCCGCCGGGCAGGGCGTTGTCCAGGCCCTTCTCGTACTGCGCGGCCGTCCGGAGGAAGGCGAGGAAGGCCAGCAGCGTGGCCTCGCCGTCCAGCGCGGCGAAACCGGCCGCGACGTCGAGGAAATTGGCGAGGGTCTCGCGGCGACGGGCGGCCAGGGCGTGGGGTGACGCGGACAGTTCGACTTCGAGGCCCGTGGTCGCGAGGACGCGGTGCAGTACGTCCATCAGCGGGTCGGCCAGCGAGCGGCGCAGCTCCCGCAGCTCGGCGGCGAGCCGGGCGAAGCGGATCCGCGCGTCGGACGAGAACGGCAGCTCGCCTTCGGCACCGGGGCCGGTACCCGAGCCGGAGCCGGAGCCGGACGGTTCGAGGAAGGTGTCGAGCGCGTCGGCGAGGGAGATGACCTCGAACGGGTCCGTGCCCTCGACGGCCGCGGCCAGCCGCTCGTCCGGGTCGTCGGAGCCGGGCGACGCCCGGTGGACGAGCAGTCTGGCGCGGCGGCCGAGCAGGGCGAGGTCCCGGTGGCCGATCCGCCAGCGCGGGCCGGTGAGGAGCCGTACGAGAGAGGCGTTGGCCCCTGGATCCTGAAGGACCTCGCAGACCGCGACCAGGTCGGCGACCTCGGGCAGATGGAGCAGCCCGGAGAGGCCGACGACCTCGACCGGTACGTCCCGCGCCACCAGGGCCCCCTGGATCTCGGGAAAGTCGCCCGCCGTACGGCACAGGACGGCGATCTCGCCGGGCTCCTTCCCCGTCCGCACGAGATGGGCGATCGAGTCGGCCATCCACTCGATCTCCTCCGTGTGCGATGCCAGGAGGGCGATGCGGACCGATCCGTCGCGCTCGGCTCCGGGCGCGGGCCGCAGCGCCTCGACGCCTTCGTGCATCGCACGCAGGGGGGCGGCGAGCCCATTGGCGAGCTGGAGCAGCCGGCCGCCGCTGCGGCGGTTCTCACTGAGGGAGAAGCGGGAGGCGGGCCGGCCGTCCGCGTACGGGAAGTGCTCGGGGAAGTCGTCGAGGTTGGCGACGGAGGCTCCGCGCCAGCCGTAGATGGCCTGGCAGGGGTCGCCGACGGCCGTCACGGCATGGCCGGCGCCCTGGCCGAAGAGCGCGGAGAGCAGCAGTCGCTGGGCGACCGAGGTGTCCTGGTACTCGTCGAGGAGGACGACGCGGAACTCGTCCCTGAGAATTGTCCCGACCTCGGGACGGGTGAGCGCCAGCTCCGCGGAGAGGGCGATCTGGTCGCCGAAGTCCAGCAGTTCGCGGGCGCGCTTGGCCGCCCGGTAGCGGACGGTCAGATCGAGCAGCTCACGGCGGGCTTCCACCGCCTCCGGGATCCTGCGCAGCTCGGCGTTGGAGAGCGGGGCCCCGTCCAGGACCCGCAGCAGCTCGACGCCGTGCGCGCCGAGCCGTGCGGGCCGTACGAGATGTTCCGACAACTCGGCGTCGAGCGCGAGCAGATCGCTGACGAGGGTGGGGAAGGAGCGGGTCAGCGAGGGGTACGGCCCCGGCGCCTCCCGCAGCACGCGGGCGGCGAGCTGGAAGCGGGTGGCGTCGGCGAGCAGGCGGGCGGTGGGCTCCAGCCCTATCCGCAGGCCGTGGTCGGCGAGGAGCTGTCCGGCGAACGCGTGGTACGTGGAGATCCGGGGCTCGCCCGGAGGATCGTCCGGGTCGATGGCATCGGGATCGGTCACCCCCGCCCGGACGAGGGCGGTGCGGACGCGCTCGGCCAGCTCGCCCGCCGCCTTGTTGGTGAACGTGAGACCGAGGACCTGCTCGGGAGCGACCTGCCCGGTCCCGACGAGCCACACCACCCGCGCGGCCATCACCGTCGTCTTCCCCGACCCGGCTCCGGCCACGATGACCTGCGGGGCGGGCGGGGCGGTGATGCAGGCCGTCTGCTCCGGAGTGAAGGGGATGCCGAGGAGCTCCTTGAGCTGCTCGGGGTCGGTGATGCGAGGGGTCACACCGAAGAGGCTAAGGGGCGCCACTGACATCGATTTCGGCAGGCGGGCTCCGGCGGTCGTGGCTCTCGCCCTCGCGGACGTCTCGCCGTTCGGCCTCTCGCCGTTCGGCCTCTCGCCGACCGGCCTCCCACGGGGCCGTCTTCGCGGTCGGACTGCCTTCGCCGGCGTTCTCCGACGGAAGCCGCCTCCACCCGGAACGACCCGGTCCGATGCCGTACGCGCCCGGTCCGCCGCCGCTCCGCCCCTCCGGAAGCGTCCGGGCTCACTCCACCCGGGCTCACTCCACTACGTGGCGGCCCTCGGGCTGTGCGCTGCACGAGGCGCGGAACGCGCAGTGCGTGCAGTGCTGCCCGGCGGACGGGGTGAAGCGCTCATCGAGGACACGGCCCGCGGCCGTGGCCAGGAGTTCGCCCGCCCACTCCCCTGAGAGGGGTTCCTGCGCCTGGACCTTGGGCAGTTCCTCGCCGCCCTCCTTCTTGGCGGCGGCCTGCCGGAGCTGGACGAGTTCCGCACCGCCGGACTCCGGCCGACGGCCTTCGAACGCCTCGTCGAGCGCACCCTCGCGCACGGCCAGCTGGTAGACGGCGAGCTGGGGATGGCGGGCGACCTCGTCGCCGGTGGGGGCCTGTTTGCCGGTCTTGAAGTCGACGACGTACGCGCGTCCTTCGCCGTCACGCTCGACGCGGTCCATGGAGCCCCGGATGCGGACCTCGTACTCCCCCGCCTCCAGGGTGACGTCGAACTCCTGCTCCGTGGCGGCGGCGGTGCGTCCGCCGCGGTCCATCACATGCCAGCGCAGGAAGCGTTCGAGCGCCACGCGCGCGTGGCGCTTCTCCTGCTCCGATTTCCAGGGGGCGTCGAAGACGAGCGCGTTCCACACCGAGTCCAGACGCTCCATGAGAACGGCCAGGTCGGCGGAGGTCCGCCCGGACGCGACCTCGTCGGCGAGCACATGGATGACGTTGCCGAAGCCCTGGGCGGCGGTGGCGGGGGCGGCGGCCTTCACCTCCCGGCCCAGGAACCACTGAAGCGCACAGGTGTTGGCGAGCTGGTCCAGGGCGCTGCCGGAGAGCGCCACGGGCTGGTTCCGGTCGCGCAGCGGGGCACGGCTGCGGGTCGGCTCGTACAGCCCCCACCAGCGGTGGGGGTGCGCGGCCGGTACCAGTGGCAGACCCTCGTCGTCGCTGAGCGCGGCCAGCCGGGCGAGCCGCCGGGCGGCGGCGTCGCGCAGGGCGGGCGACGACTGGGGATCGACGGTCGTGGCGCGCAGTTCCGCGACGAGCGCGGAGACGGCGAGAGGGCGGCGGGGCCGGCCGGTGACGTCCTTCGGCTCGCCCCCCAGTTCGGCGAGGAAGCGGGAGGGCTGGTCGCCGTCGTCGGCGGGCGCCTTGACGGCGGTGACGACCAGGCGGTCACGGGCGCGGGTGGCCGCGACATAGAAGAGGCGGCGCTCCTCGGCGAGGAGCGCGCCGGGCGTCAGCGGCTCGGCCAGTCCGTCCCGGCCGATCCGGTCGGCCTCCAGGAGCGAACCACGCCGTCGGAGGTCGGGCCAGAGCCCTTCCTGTACTCCTGCGACGACCACGAGCCGCCATTCCAGGCCCTTGGAACGGTGGGCGGTCATCAGCCGTACGGCATCGGGCCTGGTCTCCCGTCCGGAGAGGGTGTCGGCGGCGATGTCCTGGGCCTCGATCTCCTCGATGAAGTTGAGGGCGCCCCGGCCGCCGGTGCGCTCCTCGGCGCGGGCGGCGGTGTCGAACAGCGCGCATACGGCGTCGAGGTCCCGGTCCGCGTTCCGCCCGGCCGCGCCGCCGCGCAGGACCGCGCCCTCCAGTCGCTGGGGCCAGAAGGTGCCGTCCCACAGTTCCCAGAGGGCCTGTTCGGCGGTGCCGCCGCCCTCCAGCAGCTCCCGTGCCTTGCGGAGCAGCCCGCCGAGCCGCTGTGCGCCCCGCGCGTACGAGGGATCGTGCGCGACGAGCCGTTCGGGCTCGGCGACCGCGCGCGCGAGGAGCTGGTCCGACGGCGGCGGAACGCGGTTGCCCGCGGCCCGCTCCTCGTCGCGGAGCGCCCGGCCGAGCCGCCGGAGGTCTGCGGCGTCCATCCCGCCGAGGGGCGAGGCGAGGAGGGTGAGGGCGGTCTCGGTGTCGAGCCAGCACGCGTCCGTCACGTCCGTCACGGCGGGCGCGTCGGGCGCGTCGGGCTCGACCGGGTCCGAGGCTGCTTCCGCACCCGGATCCGCAACGAAATCCGTACCCGGATCCCTGCCCGTTCGCGCCGAGCCGGACGGTGCGGCGGCGGGCCCGCGCGCCGAGACCGCCGCCGTCGCCACCGCCCGCAGCGCCGTCAGCAGGGGAGCCACCGCCGGTTCATGGCGCAGTGGTACATCCGCGCCGTCCACCTCCAGCGGGACCCCCGCGGAGGTCAGGGCTCGGCGGATGGAGGGGATGGTGCGGGCGCCGGCGCGGACGAGTACCGCCATGTCGTTCCAGGGAACGCCGTCCTCCAGATGGGCGCGGCGGAGGATGTCGGCGATGTTGTCGAGTTCGGCGGAGGCGGTGGGGAAGGTGTACGTCTCGACCGTGCCGCCCTCACGGATCGCCTCCAGTCCGCGATGAGCGCGGACTTTGGCGGCCGGGAGACGGGTGAGGGGCATACGACGGGTCAGGAGGCGGGTCGCCTCCAGGAGGTGTTCCCCGCTGCGGCGGGACGTGGTGAGGACCGTCACCTGCGACGGGCGGCCGTCCGCGTGCCGGAAGTCGGACGGGAAGTCGAGGATGCCGTTCACATCCGCGCCCCGGAAGGCGTAGATCGACTGGTCGGGGTCACCGAAGGCGACCAGCGTCCGGCCTCTGCCCGCGACTGCCTGCAGAAGCCGTATCTGGGAGGGGTCCGTGTCCTGGTACTCGTCCACGAAGACGGCGTCGTACGGGAAGTCGTACCGCAGACCGTACGGCGACCGGTCCGACGGCGACCGGTCCGACGACGACCTGCCCGACGCCTGCCGGCCCGCCGACCGGCCCTGCGACGGCTGATCCGGCGGCGAGCCGTACGGCGACACGGCCCGCTCCGCCAGCAGCACGGCGCGGTGCACCAGTTCCGCGTAGTCGAGGACGCCCTGCATGTCGAGAACGTCCAGATACTCGGCGAGGAAGGAGGCCGCCGCCCCCCAGTCCCGCCGCCCGGTGCGGGCCGCGAACCGGCCCAGGGAGGCGGGGTCGAGGCCCAGCTCACGGCTGCGGGCGAGCACCGCCCGCACCTCGTCGGCGAAACCGCGGGTGGTCAGACAGGCCCGCAGCTCGTCCGGCCAGTGGTTGCGGGCGAGGCCCTCGGCCTCCAGGTCTATCTGGCCGGTGAGCAGTTCCCGTACCGCGACGTCCTGCTCCGGGCCCGAGAGCAGACGCAGCGGCTCGGAGAAGAGATCGGCGTCCTGATGCGCGCGGACCAGGGCGTAACAGAACGAGTGGAAGGTCGTCGCCTGCGGACCACGTGCGCCGCCGAGCCGCAGGGCCATCCGGTCCCGCAGCTCCACGGCCGCCTTCCGGCTGAAGGTGAGCACCAGGATCCGCTCGGGGTCGGCTCCCCGCGCCACCCGTGCGGCCACCGCCTCGACGAGTGTCGTGGTCTTTCCGGTGCCCGGACCCGCGAGTACGAGCAGCGGACCATGGTCGTGGTCAACCACCGCGCGCTGCGCCGCGTCCAGAAGTGGGGGATCCACATCGTCCGGCGGGGTACGCACCAGCCGGTACGCGCCCGGAGTCCTCCCCCTGTGCCCGTGCGGGCGCGGGGGGTCCCCCTGCCGTGCCTGTCGCGGGTACGGCGTACGCCCGGTGGTGGAGGAGGAGCTCACGTGGATCGCCGGTCCTGGTGGGTGTGCTGGTGTTGATGGAGCGGTCCGTGCCGCGTGCCGACGACGCTACCCCGGCACCCGGCGGGGACATGGTGGGCCAGTCGCACTCCGCGCGCTGTCCCGCCGTATCGGGTCCGGCTCATCCGTACGGTCCCCGGACCGCCCGCGCCGCCGCCGATTGCAGGAAACTGTCATATGTGAGCGTCGTCGACCGCACCACCACCGCCGTCGCCGTCCCACCGCGCGCGCCTCATATCGAGACGCGGCACATGGCCCGCGGCGCTGCGCGACGCCTCCCGCAGAGGGGTGCCCTCCGTCCGGTACCGGGCCAGGGCTCTCAGCTCATGGCCGGGCAGGAGGCCGCCGTCCGCGCGCACGACACGCCACCAGGGCACGGCCCCGCCGTACAGCGCCATGACACGTCCGACCTGGCGCGGCCCGCCTTCGCCCAGCCACTCGGCGACATCGCCGTACGTCATCACCCGGCCGGGCGGGATCAGCTCGGCGACCTCAAGCACCCGCTCGGCGTAATCCGGCAGCTCTTCCATCCGGCCCATCCTGCCGTACACCACCGACAACGCCCTCGGCTCCTGTGGACAACGGCACAGGATCCCGAGCGGCATCGAAGGAGCGAAAAGGTAAATATCGCGCAGCTCACGTCCCCGCGATACACCCTGATGCCCTCTTCTGTCGTCCGATCGTGCCACCATCGTGCGGACGGTGACCGGTGATACGAGATCAAGAAGAGACCGAGACGGCGAAGGAGCAGGGTGTGCGGCCTGGTACGACGGCTGACGCCCCTGGGACCGAGCCGGACCCGGCCGAATCCGGCGCGCCCGCCGGGGCCACCGGAGGCGAGCCCCCCACCAGCGAGGACAGAGAACCGATCGAGGACAAGCGAGCCGGAGACGGAGCCGGCGAGGAGCAGCCGAGTCCGAAGAAGCGGGCGGAGGAGGCGCGGGGGCGCGAGGACGGTGCCGGAGAGCACCCGCCGACGCCTCCCGGCGACGGAGCCGAACCCGCGATCAGCGCTGCCGGCACCGGCGGTGCCGCCGGCACCGGCGGCACTCCCGGTGCTGCCGGTCCGGACGGCTCCGACGAGGACCGGACACCGGTGAACGACAAGCCCGCCGGAAGGCGCCCGACGCCCCCCGGCGACCGGGCCGACGGAGCCGGCGAAGGGGCCGGAGAGCGGCAGCGGCCCCCGAAGGACGCGGCCGATGAGGACGCGATCGACGAGGACGCAGCCGACGAGGACGCGGCCGAGTGCGAGAACCCCGGCCCCGACGTCGGCGGCGTCGACCGGGTCTCGGGCGACGAGCCGCTGCTCGCCGCCCGCGTGCACCGCCCCTCCGATCTGATGCGCTTCCTCATCGGCGTCCTCGCCATCGCCGTCGTGCTCGCCATCGCCGCCTTCGCCCAGGGCACCACGACCGGCCTCGAACACGACATCAGCAAGGGCACGGGCCAGGCGCCCGACCTGCTGGTGAAGCTGGCCGGGCTGATCTCCTCCATCGCCGTGCTCCTCGTCCCGGTCGCCTTCGCGATCGAACGGCTGATCAAACGGGACGGTCTGCGCATCGCCGACGGCGTCCTCGCCGCCGTGCTCGCGCACGGCGTCACCCTCGCCACCGATCTGTGGGTCGCCAGGGCCGCCCCCGGCAGCCTCCAGGACGCGCTCACCCAGCCGCAGACCAACGGCGGGCTGACCGATCCCGTCCACGGCTATCTCGCACCCGTCATCGCCTACATGACCGCCGTGGGAATGTCCCGCAGACCCAGATGGCGGGTGGTCCTGTGGGTCGTACTGCTGCTCGACGCCTTCGCGATGCTGGTCGCCGGATACACGACACCGTTCTCGATCATCCTCACCGTGCTGCTCGGCTGGACCGTCGCGTACGGAACGCTGTACGCGGTCGGCTCGCCCAACGTCCGGCCCACCGGCCAGACCCTGCTGGCGGGGCTGCGTCATGTCGGCTTCCGCCCGGTCACCGCGATGCGGGCCGAGGATGTGCCCGGCGCGTTCCCGTCCCGCCCCGACGGCGGAGCGACGGCCGAGCAGACCGACCGTGGCCGCCGCTATCTGGTCACCCTGGAGCACGGGCCGCCGCTCGATGTCACCGTCGTCGACCGCGAGCAGCAGGCGCAGGGCTTCTTCTACCGGGCGTGGCGCCGGCTGACACTGCGCTCGATCACCACCCGCCGCTCCCTCCAGTCGCTGCGCCAGGCGCTCGAACAGGAAGCGCTGCTCGCGTACGCGGCGATCGCCGCCGGAGCCAACGCCCCCAAGCTGATCGCCACCTCCGAGCTGGGTCCCGACGCCGTGATGCTGGTGTACGAGCACCTGGGCGGGCGTTCGCTCGACGCCATGGAGGACGATGACATCACCGACAGCGTGGTGCGCGGGGCCTTCCGGCAGGTCAAAGCACTGCAGTCACGCCGGATCGCGCACCGCAGGCTGACGGGCGACGCAATTCTGGTGGATCGTTTCGGCACGGTGATCCTCACCGATCTCCGGGGTGGTGAGATCGCGGCCGGCGATGTGGTCCTGCGCATGGACGTCGCCCAGTTGCTCACCACCATCGGTCTGCGGGTGGGAGCCGAGCGCGCCGTCGCCGCGGCCCTCGACGTGCTCGGGCCCGACGCGGTCGCCGACTGTCTGCCGCTCCTCCAGCCGATCGCGCTGAGCCGGTCGACCCGCGCGACCCTGCGCAGGCTCGCCCGTGAGCGGGCCCAGCGGGAGCGTGACGCGGTGCTCGAGGCTTCCGCCGCCGCCCGGCGAGCCCGTATCGCGGCGGCGGGCGGCTCGAACGGCCGCAAGGCCGCGCGCAAGACGGAGCGGGCGGAGAAGCAGGCCGACAAGAAGGCGGTTGACGAGGCGCTCGACGAGGCGCGCGAGGAGGATCTGCTCACCCAGATCCGCCATCAGGTGCTGCTCATCCGGCCGCAGGCGCCGGTGGAACCGGTCCGGCTGGAGCGCATCAGACCCCGTACGCTCGTCAGTCTGCTCGCGGGCGCGGTCGCCGCGTACTTCCTGCTCTCGCAGATCGCGGGCAACAATCTCGGCGCGGACTTCGGCAGCGCGCACTGGGCCTGGGTCGCGGCGGCGGTGGCGTTCTCCGCGTTCAGCTATGTGGCCGCGGCGATGAGCCTGCTGGGCTTCGTGCCCGAGCGGGTGCCGTTCCCGCGGACCGTCCTGGCGCAGGTCGCCGGGTCCTTTGTGAAGATCGTCGCCCCGGCGGCGGTCGGCGGTGTCGCGCTGAACACCAGGTTCCTCCAGCGTTCGGGCGTACGCCCGGGGCTCGCGGTGGCGAGCGTGGGCGCGGCACAGCTCTTCGGGCTCGGGGCGCACATCCTGCTGCTGCTGACCTTCGGCTATCTCACCGGTACCGAGAAGACGCCGTCGCTGAGCCCGTCCCGTACGGTGATCGCGGGTCTGCTGACGGTCGCGGTGCTGGTGCTGGTGGTGACCGCGATCCCGTTCCTGCGGAAGTTCGTGTCGACGCGGCTGCGGTCGCTGTTCGCCGGTGTGGTGCCGCGCATGCTGGACGTGCTCCAGCGGCCGGTGAAGCTGGTGACCGGCATCGGCGGTCAGCTGCTGCTGACCTTCGCCTTCGTGATGTGTCTGGACGCGTCGGTCCGGGCTTTCAACGACGGCAGTCAACCGCTGAGCTACGCGAGCCTCGCGGTGGTCTTCCTCGCGGGCAACGCGCTGGGATCGGCGGCGCCGACGCCCGGTGGTGTGGGCGCGGTCGAGGGAGCCCTGATCCTGGGTCTGATCGCGGCCGGGGTACCGAAGGACGTGGCGACCGCGGCGGTGCTGCTGTACCGGATGCTGACGCTGTGGCTGCCGGTGCTGCCGGGGTGGATCGCTTTCAACCAGCTGACGCGGAAGGGCGCCCTGTAGGGCGGGCACGGTCGGATCCGGCACGCCGACCACCGCCGGGACCGGGACCGTCGCCGGAACCGGAACCGGAACCGGAACCGGGATCGAGATCGAGATCGGAATCGGGATCGGGATCGACCGGGGACCGCAGCCGGGATCGGGACCGCGGCCGGGATCGGCGGCTCGGAGGGACGGGCGCGGACGGGCCCGCCGGAAAGCGACGCCCGGGGAGGGACGCCCGGGGAGGGACGCGGGCAGGGTGGGTGTCGCAGGGCGTCGCAGGCCGGAAACCACCCGCTTGGCCCGCCGCAGGGGCGGGGCCCGCCCCCGCCGCGCACGATGGCGGCATGCCGATCTCTTCCACCGCCGCCCGCGCCGCCGCTCTCGTCGCCTCCCTCTCCGTGCTGCTGGCCGCGGGCTGCTCCGACGGAGGTGAGAAGAGCAAGGGGAAGGATCCGGGCCACGGCACGACGAGCGCGTCATCGCCCGGAAGCCCGCCGAAGGAGCTGGCCTCGCAGAAGCTGGTCTGGAAGCCGTGTCCGCCGCCGTCGGAGGCCGAGGGCGGCGGGCCCGCGCCGTCGCCGCTGCCCGGCGGCACGGCCTGGGAGTGCTCCTTCATGGACGTGCCCCTCGACTACTCCAAACCCGGCGGCGACACCATCGAGCTGGCTCTGATCCGGGCCAAGGCCATCGACCAGGCGAACCGGATCGGCTCCCTCGTCTTCAATTTCGGCGGTCCCGGCGGCTCCGGCATCGCCACGCTTCCGGCCGCAGCCTCCGACTACACGGCCCTGCGCCAGCGCTACGACCTGGTGAGCTTCGACCCGCGAGGCGTCGGCCGCAGCGTGGGCGTGCAGTGCGAGGACAACGCCCGGCTCGACAAGTTCTACGCCCAGGACGCGACGCCGGACGACGCCGCCGAGGAGAAGGCGCTCCTCAAGAGCCTCCAGTCGTACGCCGACGCCTGCCAGAAGAACTCCGGCACCGAACTCCCCCATGTCGGCACCGTCAACGCCGCCCGGGACATGGATCTGATGCGCCAGGTGCTCGGCGACGCGAAGCTGCACTACTTCGGCATCTCGTACGGCACGGAACTGGGCGGGGTCTACGCGCACCTGTATCCGAAGAACGTCGGCCGCGCGGTCTTCGACGCGGTCGTCGACCCGACGAAGAACACCGAACAGGGGTCCCTCGGCCAGGCGGCGGGCTTCCAGCTGGCCCTCGACAACTTCGCCCAGGACTGTGTGGACCGGGGCGACGAGTGCCAGCTCACGGGAACCACGGCGGCGGAGATCGAGGACGGGATCCTGAGCCTGCTCCGCCGGCTCGACAAGAAGCCGATCCCCACCGGCGGCGACCGGGTGCTGACCCAGACCGAGGCCACCAACGGCATCGCGCAGACGCTGTACTCCAAGGAGTTCTGGCAGTTGCTGGAGGAGGGCCTCGACGAAGCGGACGGCGGTGACGGATCGCTTCTGCTCGCGCTCTCCGACGCGATGAACGGCCGCAGCGAGAACGGCCAGTACAGCAATATGTCCGCGGCCTTCTCCGCCATCAGCTGCGTCGACTCCAAGGACCGCTACTCGCTGGAGCAGACGAGGGCGGCGCTGCCGGAGTTCCGGAAGGTGTCGCCGGTCTTCGGGGACTACCTCGGCTGGGGCCTGCTGGGGTGCACCAAGTGGCCGGTGCCCGGCACCTGGTCCACCCCCGACGTCTCCGCGCCGGGCGCGCCGCCCATCGTCGTCATCGGCAACACCGGCGATCCGGCGACGCCTTACGCGGGCGCGAAGGCGATGGCACAGGCGCTCGGGCCCGGCGTCGGGGTCGAACTGACCTACAAGGGCCAGGGTCATGGGGCGTACAACGGCGGCAGCACCTGCGTGAAGCAGGCCGTCGACTCCTATCTGCTGAACGGCAAGGTTCCGGCCGCCGGGACGGTCTGTCTGTAGCCCAAGGAAGCTGAAGGGGCTCTGCCGTGGCTCAACGGGCCTCTGCCAGCGGTGTTGTCAGTGGCGCCGCCTAGGATGTCGGGAAAGATCGAAGCCGTGGGGGCACGGGTGAGGGACACGGGTGGGGGACAGGATGAAACTGCGCGTACGGGCGGGGGCGCTGGCCGCGGCAACGTTGTTGCTGGCCGGGACGGTCGCGGGCTGTAGCACCGAACCGGACAAGGAGGAAGGCAAGGGCTCGGGGAGCGGGAAGAGCGCCGCGCCCTCCTCCCCCGCCGTTACGTCGCCGGAGCCGAAGGTCACCGCTCTGCCGGCGTCGCTCACCGGGCAGAAGCTCGACTGGAAGAGCTGCAAGGCGCCGGTGAAGGCCGACGGAATGTACGCCGAGAAGCCCGGCAGGCAGTGGCAGTGCGCCACGGTGGAAGCTCCGGTGAACTACGCCGAGCCGACGGGCGAGACCATGGGCATCGCCCTGATCCGGGCCAAGGCGAAGACCGCCGACCGGCGCATCGGCTCACTGCTCTTCAACTTCGGCGGGCCCGGCGGCTCCGGTGTCGCCATCCTCCCGCGCGCCGCTGAGGGCTTCAAGACGCTGAACAGCCGCTATGACCTGGTGGGCTTCGACCCGCGCGGAGTGGCGGAGAGTTCCGGCGTGGTCTGCCGGGACGACGAGCAGACGGAGGCCGCCCACGCGCTGGACAGTTCCCCGGACACCCCCGCCGAGGAGAAGGCGTACCTCGACTCCTCCGCCGCCTTCGGCGCGGGCTGCGGCAAGAGGGCGGGCAAGATCCTGCCGCATGTGGGCACGGAGGACGCGGCCCGCGACATGGATCTGATCCGCCAGGTACTGGGGGACGAAAAGCTCTCCTACCTGGGCTTCTCCTACGGCACGGAACTGGGCGCCGTCTACGCCCACTTGTTCCCCGCCAAGGTCGGGCGGCTGGTCCTGGACGCCGTGGTGGACCCCACCGCCGACTTCGCCGGAGGCGCGCGCCACCAGACCGTCGGCTTCCAGCGGGCCCTGGAGAACTACTTCAAGAGCCGGAACATCAGCGCGAAGGACGGCACCGCCCGGGTCGTGAAGCTGCTGAACGGTCTGGACCGCAAACCGATCCCCGCCGGGGAGGGCCGTCGGCTCACCCAGTCCCTCGCGATCATCGGGATAGTCCAGCCGCTGTACTCCGAGTCCGGCTGGGACTCCCTGACCGAGGCGCTGCGCGACGCCGAGAACGGCGATGGCGCCAAGCTGCTCCAGCTCGCCGACCAGTACAACGGCCGTGACGAGAAGGGCAACTACAGCACCCAGGATCATTCGCAGCGCGCGATATCGTGCACCGACTCGGCCGGCCGCGTGGTGACGGCGGACGAGGTCCGGTCCCGCCATCTGCCCGACTTCACCAAGGTGTCGCCGGTCTTCGGCCCGTTCCTGGCCTGGGATCTGGCCGGCTGGTGCGCCGGCTGGCCGGTGACCGGGGAGTGGCAGCCTCTGGACGTGTCCGCGAAGGGCGCGGCCCCGATCCTGGTCATCGGCACCACCGGCGATCCGGCCACCCCGTACGAGGGCGCGAAGAAGATGGCGGATGCGCTGGGCGTGGGCGTCGGCGTGCTGATCACCAACAAGGGCGAGGGGCACGGCGCGTACGGCGGCTCGGACTGTGTGACGAAGCTGGTGGACGCGTATCTGCTCAACGGCAAGGTCCCGGCGAACGGGAAGACCTGCTCATAGCGCCGTGCGTCGGGCGTGGCCGGTGCCGGGTCGGCACCGGCCACGGCTGACGCCATACGCCCGAGCCCCGGACCTGGGATCAGGTCCGGGGCTCGGGGAAGCGCTCCGGGGCTCCGGGGCATACGGCCGGGTGCATCCGCACAGCCGACCGGCCTGCCCGACCGGCTGTACGAGTGCACCCGGCCGGGTTCGGCACATGGCGGGTCGGCTCACCGTGCCGGGCGCGGACCCGGTCGGCTTACCGTGCGGGGCTCATCGGCTTACCGTGCGGGGCTCAGTAGACCGGCTTGCTCGGCTCGATCTGGTGGACCCAGCCGATCACGCCGCCGCCGACGTGCACCGCGTCGGCGAAGCCCGCCGACTTGAGGACCGCGAGGACTTCCGCACTTCGGACACCCGTCTTGCAGTGCAAGACGATCTTCTTGTCCTGCGGCAGGCTCTCCAGTGCGGTACCCATCAGGAACTCGTTCTTGGGGATCAGCTTCGCGCCGGGGATGGAGACGATCTCGTACTCGTTGATCTCCCGGACGTCGATGATCTCGATGTTCTCGCCCTCGTCGATCCACTCCTTGAGCTGCTTGGGAGTGATCGTGGATCCGGCCGCCGCCTCCTGGGCCTCTTCGGACACGACGCCGCAGAAGGCTTCGTAGTCGATCAGCTCGGTGACGGTGGGGTTCTCGCCGCAGACGGCGCAGTTCGGGTCCTTGCGGACCTTGACCTGGCGGTACTGCATCTCCAGGGCGTCGTAGATCATCAGCCGGCCGACGAGCGGGTCGCCCACTCCGGCGAGGAGCTTGATCGCCTCGGTGACCTGAATCGAGCCGACGGAGGCGCAGAGGACGCCGAGCACACCGCCCTCGGCGCAGCTCGGGACCATGCCCGGCGGCGGGGGCTCGGGGTAGAGGCAGCGGTAGCAGGGGCCGTGTTCGGCCCAGAAGACGGCGGCCTGGCCGTCGAAGCGGTAGATGGAGCCCCATACATAGGGCTTGTCCAGCAGCACGCACGCGTCGTTGACCAGATAGCGGGTCGCGAAGTTGTCCGTGCCGTCGACGATCAGGTCGTACTGGCTGAAGATGTCCATCACGTTCTCGGCCTCGAGCCGCTCTTCGTGAAGGATCACATTCACATAAGGGTTGATGCCGAGCACCGAGTCCTTGGCGGACTCGGCCTTGGACCGGCCGATGTCGGACTGGCTGTGGATGATCTGGCGCTGGAGATTCGACTCGTCGACCTCGTCGAACTCCACGATGCCGAGCGTGCCGACACCGGCCGCGGCGAGGTACATCAGGGCGGGAGATCCCAGGCCGCCCGCGCCCACACAGAGCACCTTGGCGTTCTTCAGCCGCTTCTGCCCGTCCATCCCGACATCGGGGATGATCAGGTGGCGGGAGTACCTGCGGACCTCGTCGACGGTGAGCTCAGCAGCTGGCTCGACCAGGGGTGGCAGCGACACGGGGACTCCGTTGCGTCGATATGTCAGTACGGTTGTTCTCTCCGTAACACTGCCACGCGCCTCCTCATTCCGAGACACCCGGTCCGATCCTCGAGACAAATTCGTCCCAGTAGCCGGGCAGGGATTCAAATGCCCCACTTTCTCTGTTTCGCGCCTTCTTCTCGGGCTCGTCGAGGTGGCCGGTGCGGTCAGTGAAGAAGATCGTTCCGGCGCCCTGCCAGCGGGCGATACGGGTGGCCTCCTCCAGGTGGGTGCGGGGCACGCCGTGGACGAAGTGGGCGAACCGCTCCGGCGGATAGTCGGCCGTCCACGGCGCCACCTGTGACCAGCGGTACTCCGTCCAGGGCCCGGAGTAGGTGACCAGCTGATGGGCCGCCTCCGCGTATCCGGGATGGGGGTGGCAGCCATGGCCCAGGACCAGATGCCCCCCGCCGAGCACGGCTTCCAGGGCCGCCGTCAGACGCCGTACGGGCGCCAGATCGACCCGTTCCGCGGGGCAGCGGTCCAGCAGGAATCCGCCGACCTGGTACCACTCCAGGTAGCGGTGCGCCTCGGCGACGAGATCACCGAAGGAGCGCGAGCCATGAGCCAGGTCGAGATGGCCCAGGACGCGTACACCCGCGTTCCGGAGCCGGCCCGCGGCGGCCAGGCAGTGCGGGTCGGGCAGCTCGCCGGGGCCGTTGGACACATTGAGCACGGCCCAGTGCAGCGGGGTGCTTGGCCGGGTCAGTTCGGCCCACTCGCCGGGCGCGAGCAGCGGGTGCGCGTAGCCCGGGATGCCGATGCCGAGCCTTCCCCAGCCCGTGTGCGAGCCCGTGAGCGGGGTCTCCCCGGCACCGGCCGCGATGTGCTGGACGCCTGTCGTGGTCAGATGCGACATGCCGCCTCCATCCAGATGTCGGCGAGTGACTCTTCGAGGTTGATACGGGGACGCCAGCCGAGCCGGTCGCGGGCGGTGCGGATGTCCGCCTGCTGCCAGCTGCCGCAGCCGTCGGGGTACGGCACCGGGGCCGCCGCGAGCTGCTCCAGCACGGATTCCGACCGGGGCGCTCCGATGGTGGGGGCGCCGAGGCCGACGGGCCTGCCGGGCGGGGTGTCCAGTTCGTGGAGCGCGCCCGTGTATCCGGCGACCCTGGCCAGGACCGCCGCCGCGTCCCGTAGCCGTACCGCGCGGCCCGTGCCGATGTTGACGATTCCCTGGGCGGCGGAGAGGGAGGCGGCGTGGACGGCCCGCGCCACGTCGCGTACGTCGACGAAGTCGCGCTGTACGCCGAGGCCGCCCAGCTTCAGCTCTCCGTCGCCGGACTGCATGGCGCGGCGCATGGCCTCGGCGAGGCGGCCGAGCGGTGAGCCGGCCGGGGTGCCGGGTCCCACGGGGGAGAAGACCCGCAGGACGACGGCGTCCAGGCCGGAGCCCAGGACGAGTTCGGTGGCGGCGAGCTTGCTCACTCCGTAGGGGCCGCCGGGGCGCGGGACGGCGTCCTCCGCGGTGGACGCGCCCTGCTGGGACGGCCCGTACTCGGCGGAGCAGCCGAGTTGGACGAGCCGTGCGCCGCAGCCGCTGCGGCGCAGGGCCTCGCAGACGGTGGCGACGGCGACGGTGTTGTGCCGGGTCAGGTCGCGGGCGCCGCCGCGGGTGGCACCGGCGCAGTTGATGACGACGCCGGGGTGGACGGCGCTCAGGAAGCGGGTGAGCGCGCCGGGGCTGCCCCCGGCGAGGTCGAAGCGTACGTCGGCGTCGTCGCCGCGCCCGAGCGCGGTGAGGTGCACGGCAGGATCGGCGAGCAGCCTGTCGGCGACGAAGCGGCCGAGGAATCCATTGGCACCGAGCAGCAGAACCCTCATCGCGCGGCTCCTCTGTGCCGACGGGTCGGAGCTGGGCATTGGCGGATCATCTTGGGGTCTCTCCTAGGGGTGTCGCGGTCGCCGCAGCGGCTGCGGCAGGGGTGGGTGCGCCCGCGGTGTCGGCTCCGCGGGAGTGGCGTGTCAGTCGGTATGGGCGGAGGCCCGGCACAGGGCCGCGGTGGCGTGGATGAGCAGTCCGGTCCCGGCGAGCGCGCAGGCGACGGCGGGTACGGCTCCGGCGCCCCAGGTGGCGATGGCGGCCTCCACCGGGGTCGCCAGGAACGCGCAGCCGGGCAGGTGTCCGGCCAGCAGGAGGAGGAGCGCCAGGACTTCGGCGGCGCAGGCGAGGGCGAGCCCGGTGGCCGCTGCCCGGGCGAAGCCGTGCGCCGTCAGCAGCCGGGCCAGGAAGAGCAGTACGCCCAGGGCGAGGGCGGGTGCGGCGAAGTCGAGCAGGGAGGCGGGTGCGGTGACGGGGCCGGCCGCTGACGTGAGCCCGCCGTCGGCCGCGCGCCGTGGGAGGACGAGGGCGGTCAGCGCGAGCAGGCCGGTGAGGGCGGCGGTGTACAGCGCGACGACCCCGAGCAGCAGTGGACGCGTCGCGGAGGCGAACTCGTCGAGCCCCCGGCTCCCGTTCAGCCTGCGTCGTGCCCGTACGGAGAAGAGGTGCGCGCACCAGACGGCGGGCGCGACGGCGACCGCGAGCGCCGCGAGCGGGGCGGGTTCCAGCCGGAGCGGGCCGTCGGGTCCGCCTCCGATGATCTGGTCGAGGAGCCCTTCGCCGTATGCGGCGAAGGCCAGGAGCCACAGCGTCCACAGGCCGGTGGCACGGATGGTCCGGCCCTGGGCTCGCAGGGGTCCGTGCCGCAGACAGCCGATGAGCGCGGCGGCGACCGCGACCGCGCCGAGTGCGGTGGCCGCGGTCCGGGGCGTGCCGTGGAGCGCTTCGCGCCCGGCGACGGTGAGGACGGCGAGGGCCCCCGGCAGCAGGGCCGTGAGGAGGGCGGTGCCGCCGGTGTTCCGGGCCGGATGCACGTATGCGCCGGGCCGCTGTTCCTGGCCTCTGGGCACCCGCGCGTACAGCTCGTCGGCGAGGGAGAAGACGTCCCGGTGCCGAAAGCGCGCGGCGGTGCGGTCGGTGACGCCGTGGGCCTCCAGGCCCGCCGCGATCTCCAGCGGATCGACGGCCCGCTCGCACAGCTCGCGGTGCCGGTGCATCAGCGCTCGTACGGGATCGGCGGGTCCACGCCGGGGCGCGGGCTGCCGACGCGCGGGCGCGGGCGCGGAGATCTCGGCGGGTCTGCCGGCCCGGCCCTCGGTGAGGGGATCCCATCGGCCGGGGTCGTCCTGTATCCGGGGCCCGCCGGGGTCGGCGGGCCCCGGTCGGCCGTCCGTGTACGCGCCGTCCGTGTACGCGCCGTCGTCGATGTACGCGCCGTCGTCGATCTGCGTGGTGCTCATCAGAGGAACATCCCTTCTGCGGCCCTCACGGGCGGGGTTGTGACCTCTCGGTCCCGATGGGCGGCGCGGTCCACGTGTTCGGAGGCGGTGTACTCGGCGGGGTCGGTGTACTCGGCGGGGTCGCCGTGCTCGGTGTACTGGGCAGGGTCGCCGTGCTCGGTGTACTCGGCGGGGGCACGGCTCGCCCTGCGGTCTGCGGGGTCCCGGTCGGCGTACACGCGGGTCGCTTCTTCCGGGACGTCCCAGACATCCGAGGCATCCGGGAATTCCGGGTGTGCGGTGTCACCGGCGGCTCCGGCTTCGGCGCGGTGAGCCCGGCCGAAGTCGGCTCCGGTCCGGCCGGCATCGGCCCCGACCACCGCCGAACGGTCGCAGCCCACACGACCGGTCCCCCCTCCACCACCCGAAGCGCCCGAAGCGCCCGGATCTGCGAGATCGCCCGTAGCGGCCGGACCCGCTTCGACGCCATCCGTCCCGCCGAGGCCCGCGGAGTCCACGGGTTCCGTCCCCGGGCCGCCGTGCGCACGAGCACCCCGTAGACCCACCGGGACACGCGCCTCCGCCGGGTGGCCGAAGGGGAGGAGTTCGCCGTCCTCGTTCACCTTTTCCCGCTGTACCGGGGAGTGGGAGATCAGCTCCAGATACAGCTCGCGGAAGGCCGCGACGTTCTGCTCGGCGGCGAAGAGTTCGAGGGCACGGGCACGGGCGGCCGCGCCCAGGCGGGCGGCGCGGGACGGGTCGCGGAGAAGGGCGAGGCAGGCGTCGGCGAGGGCGCGGGGGTTGCGCGGAGGGACGACGAGCCCCGTACCGCCGATGACCTCGACGACCGCGCCGACGTCCGTGGAGACGGTCGCACGGCCGCAGAACATCGCCTCGACCAGACCGAGCGGGAAGCCCTCGACGACGCTGGACAGCACGACGACCCCGCCGGCCGCGTAGGCGTCCGCGAGTTCGGGAGCCTCGGGTCCGCCGAGTTCCTCGAAGGAGACGGGGTTGTCCCCGACGGCGTGCGCGTCGGCGGCCTCGTCGGGGAACAGCTGGGCCGCGAGCGCCTTGCAGTGGGTGAGATAGGTGGCCGCCTCCGGCCCCTTCGCCGGCGCGCCGAAGATCCGCAGCCGGGCGCGCGGTTCGTCCTTCCGCACCTCCGCGAAGGCGTGCAGCAGCGCGATGAGGTCCTTCGCGGGCTCGATCCGGCCGACCCAGACGAGGGTGTGCGGGTCGCCGGACTCCCCCTCCCCCACCGCCGCGAAACGGTCGGCCGCCATGCCGGGGTAGACCGTGCGCAGCTTGGCGCGGTCGGCGCCGCACTTCTCCTGCCAGCGTCGGGCGTGGGCGTTGCCGGGGGTGATCACGGACGCCCGCGCGTACACCTCGGCCGCCAGCCGTCCCTGGAAGGAGGCGAGCAGGGCCCGTACCGGACCGCTGGGACCGCTGGGACCGCTGGGACCGCTGGGACCGCCACCGCCGTCCCCCGCACGGCCACCGCCGCCGTCGCCGCCCGCCGCGAGATAGTGGGCGCGCAGCCGCACCCCGTACTCGGTGACCAGGAGCGGCACTCCGAAGAAGCGTTTGGCCAAGAGGCCGGGGAGGGCCGCGGATCCCGCCGACGCGGCATGACAGAGGTCGACCGCGCCCAGCCGGTCGTCCCCGTACCAGTCCAGTGAGAGCGGACGCAGGGCGCGCTCCAGCGCGTCGGCGAAGGCGAGGTAGTCGGGGACGTTCGCGGAGTGCACGGTCCGGCGTGCGCCGGGCACCCGGCACGCGGATTCAAGGGCCCGTACGGCGTACTCGGAGCGGAGCGCGGCATAGAGCCCGCCGTGTTCGCGGGCGAGTTCCGCGAGGCCGTAGAGGCCGTCGGCGAAGCCGTCGCCCCCCTGCCGGTCCTCCGCCGCGCAGATCGACGCGGCGAGTTCCTCGAAGTGCCCGAGGAAGCGCCGTCGCTCGCGCCGCCCGTAGGTGTGCCCGTCGTCCGCGGGCGCCCAGAGGGCGGCGGTCCGCACCTGCCGTACGTGAGAGGGGAGCGGGAGCAGGCCACCGTTCTCCTGCCGGGCGCCGCGGCTGAGCGCGTAGACGTCGAACTCGTGCTGCGCGAGACCGCGCACAAGCCGGTCGCACCACACCTGCGGCTCACCCGACGCATACGGATAGCCACCGTCCGTAAGCAGTCCGATCCGCACGAGCGCACCCCCGATCTCCCTTGTGAGCGGCCACCGTTGGCTCGGCGACACGAGGCGGGACGACCGTAAGCCGGTGCGGAGGCCCCACGACGGACGGTTGTCCGTCGCGCCACCAGAAGGGGTGAATAGACGTAACTTTCGCACCACTGTAGCGTTCTGTGGCGCTAAAAGGACTCTCCGTTACGGCGAGTCAGGCTACGGCCAGCCCCTGAGAGACAGGACCGGACCGGCTTCAGTTCTTGGGGTACGGCCAGGGATTGGGCCGGCACTTGATGCCGTTGATGTTCAGCGACTTCGTCTGCTGCTGCATGACCGGCGCCGGCGCGCCTTCGGTGCGGCAGCTGACATGGCCGTGCCCGAGGCGGTGTCCCACCTCGTGGTTGATGAGCATCTGGCGGTAGGCGAACATCGCGCCGGGGCCGTACGTCCCCGAGCCCTGAGCCCAGCGGTACGCGTTGATCATCACCCGGTCCGTGGACGCCGAATCGCAGCTGACCTTGTCGATGGAGGTGTTGAGCCCGGATTTGGCGCACCACACGTCCGTCGTGCCCGGACTGGCGAGGGTGATGACGAACTTCGGTTCGCCCGAGGAGATCCGCTCGAACGTCATGGCCCCGCCGCGCGCCCAGCTCCGCTCGTCGTTCAGGGTCCGATGGACGGCGGCGGCGAACAGCGCGCCGTCCATCCCGAGGCCCTTTTCGACGTCCACCCGGTAGCGGACCTTGTTGCCCTTGCCGGGAGCCTTGTCGGAACCGGGCACGGCCTCGAAGGTGCCGTCAGCGGTCAGCTCCCGGTTCATCGCGAACCGGGTGGCCATCAGCTGCTCGTATGTGGGGGTCGCGGTCGCGGCCTTCTTCTGTGCGGGCGGGGGCGACTGTCTGTCGTCGGAACGGGAGGCGGAGCCGTCGTCGTCGCTCCGGCCGCTGCCCGCGGCGGACGCCTCGGGCTTGCCCTTGCCGTCGGTGGCGACCTGCCCGGCCACGATGACGGCGAGAACGGTGGTCACGGCCGCCGCCGCGACTCCGGTGAAAGTGCGGCCCCTGCCGCCCTTGGAGCGCTGCTCGGCGGGTGAAGCGGAGCCCGTCCGGGCATCCTCGGGCGAGTCCGCCGGGGACGCGGCGCGCGGGGCGGCGGCCTCGGAGCGGACCCCCGGCTCCGCGCCGGCGATACGGTCGTCCGGCCCCGGTCCACCCGGCCGCTCCGTGACGGAGGCGTACGGATCCGACCGATCGGCGGACCCGGTCGGTTCGGCCCCCGGTCCGTCGAACGCCTGGATGAAATCCTGGCGCGGTCCCGGTATCCGGGACCCGGTCGCCATGGGCCCCGGGGTGGCCTGGACGGGCGTCCTCCGCCTCGTCTCGTAGCCGGCGGGGAGGGGGCCCGTGCCCCAGCCGCCGCCCGCCTCGTGCTGCTCGGGGTGCCCACCGCGCGCGTGCAGGGTGCCGTACCCGGTGGCGGTGTGCTCGGCGCTCCGGGGGACGACCGGGTGTGCGCCGGTGCCGTACGCGCCGAGGCCGTGGGACCCCGTGTCGTGCGGATCGACGCGATGACTGCCGGTGTCGTACGGGTCGACCCGGTGACTGCCCGTGTCGTACGGGTCGACGCGATGACCGCCCGTGTCATACGGATCGGCCTCACGCGCGCCGGTGCCGCCGCCGTGGGTGACGGCCCTGGAACCGGAATCCGGGCCCTTGGGCGCGGGGCTCTTGCGGCTGTGTCGTCCCACGGGCCCCGATCAGCTCCTGCCGAAGTCGTCGATCAATTCCCGGACGGCCTGCGCGACCGTGTCCGGGTACTCCATCATCGCCACATGCCCGGCGTCCGGCAGAGTCAGCAGCCGGGAGTCCCTGAAGGCCCCCGCCGCCTTGCTCGCCATACGGTACGAGACGAGTTGATCACGCCCGCCGTACACCAGCAGCGTCGGCGCGAGCACTCGCTCCGCCTGTCGCCACAGACCGTGCTGGCCCCCGAGCGTGTACGCGTCGACGATACCGCGCGCCGAACCGGCCATCGCGTCCCAGAAATACGGCAGTTGGATCCGCCGCTCCATCTCCTCGACGGCATGGCGCACCGCCTCGTCGGAGACCCGCGCCGGATCGCCGTAACAGAGAGCCATCACCCCGCGCGTACGCCGCTCGGCCGACCAGTTCCTGGTGAGCTCGCGGAAGAGCCGGGCGACTCCGGGCAGGGCCAGCAGCCCGGTGGGCACGGCGCTGCGCTGCACCCGCAGTTCGGGCAGGGCGGGTGAGACGAGTGTGAGAGTGCGCACCAGGTCCGGCCGGACGGCGGCGACCCGAGTGGAGACCGCCCCGCCGAGGGAGTTGCCGAGGAGGTGCACGGGGCCGCGTCCGGCCGCGTCGAGATAGCGGATCACCGCGCGGGCGTGCCCGGTGACCGAGTAGTTGCCGTCTTCCGGCGGCGGCGAGTCGCCGAAGCCCGGCAGATCGACCGCCTCGCCGTCCACGACGTCGGCGAGGAGCGGCATGAGGGCCGACCAGTTCTGTGAAGAGCCGCCCAGCCCGTGCACGTACAGGGCGGGCGGCAGACCGCCGCGGGACGGCGGCCTCGATCTGACGCTGAGGGTGACCCCGTTCAGAGCGACGGGACGCAGCTTCTCGCCCTCGGCGACCCGTACGGCCGCGACCTCGGGCGACGCGGCGGCGGTGACGGCGCGGGCACCCGGCGGCTCGGTCGAAGACATGCGGCAATGTTACGAGACGATCACACCGCAAACCGTGTGTTCGGCGTCACAGACCGCGTAGCGCCGCGCACAGGTAACTCCTACGCTCGTAGTGGGAGAGTCCACTCGGCCCCTCCCGCCCCCGAGGGAAAGCGGTGCCGTATGGCTGCCGATCCCACCGATCCGGACATTTTCGCCGACGAGCAGACCCAGGACGACCGGATCGAGGACGATCAGGACTATCAGGCCGCGGACGACCGGGCCGCCGGACTCGACCAGGAGGTCCCGGAAGCCGACGCGGCGGAGCAGCACACGGAGGTACGCCCGGAGCGCGACGACCCGCTGTCGCATATCAATCCGGATACGGCGAACGAGGCGGACGCCGTGGAACAGGCGAGAGTGGTCGCCCTCGACGAGGACGACTACCGATGATCACGGTGAGTGAGAGCGAATCGACTCCCGGTGACGGGGGTCGATTCGGCTCCGAATAGGGAGCTACCGCGAGTGTCCGGTCCGTGAAATTCTGCGTCCGCGACGCACGCGGCCGGGTTACCCAAAAGTACGATGGCGGCGCGGCGCTCACCGCGCACAGAACGAATTTTGGGAGGCGGCGTGACAGCCATCGAGCAGACAGAGGCGGCGCGCCCGCGGGGTACGCGCCTGCCACGCCGAGCCCGCAGGAACCAGCTCCTGGGCGCTGCCCAGGAGGTCTTCGTGGCCCAGGGATATCACTCGGCCGCGATGGACGACATCGCCGAACGGGCCGGCGTCAGCAAGCCCGTGCTCTATCAGCACTTTCCGGGAAAGCTGGAGCTCTATCTGGCCCTGCTCGACCAGCACTGCGAGTCGCTGCTGCACGCGGTCCGCACGGCGCTGGCGTCGACGAGCGACAACAAGCAGCGGGTCGCCGCCACGATGGACGCGTACTTCGCTTACGTGGAGGACGAGGGCGGGGCCTTCCGGCTTGTGTTCGAGTCGGATCTGACCAATGAGCCCGCGGTGCGCGAGCGGGTCGAGCGGGTGTCGCTCCAGTGCGCGGAGGCGATCTCCGACGTGATCGCCGAGGACACGGATCTGTCCAGGGAAGAGTCGATGCTGCTGGCCGTGGGGCTCGGCGGGGTCTCGCAGGTGGTGGCCAGGTTCTGGCTCTCCAGTGAATCCCGTATTCCGAGGGAGACCGCGGTCCAGTTGCTGACCTCGCTCGCCTGGCGGGGGATCGCGGGCTTCCCGCTGCACGGCGCGGAGCCGCAAACCGACTGACGGGGACCAGGGGGCCGGGGGGCCGGGGTACGAGCGGGTAGGGGGTGCGCGGGGCGGCCGAGCGGCACCAGGACGGCCGGGCCGCACGCACTGCCGGACGGCGCGCACTACATAGGGGACCCGCGCGACCCAGACCCGGCGCGGATGAACACGGCTCGATCTCGATGCGGACCGGCGCTGCATGACCACGGCATGACCACAGCATGACCACGGCGTATGACTGCGGCGTGTGACGGCGACCTGACGAACGCCGTCGCGGGCACGGCGCTCCTCCGCGGCCGTGACGGGCCCGTGAGGCCGCGCGTCCCGTGGGGCATCGCTCCCACGCCGACGACTCCCCTCTGTGACGGCTGTTCGCTCCTGGCGTTTCCCGGAGGCGTCTGAGCAGCCCCTCCGCCCGGCTAGTGTGTTCTGCGTACGGCGCGGCTGACCGCGCAACTCACTGACCGTTCGGAGGGACATAGCCGTGGAGGTCAAGATCGGCGTGCAGCACGCGCCGCGGGAGATCGTTCTGGAGAGCGGGCAGTCCACGGAGGACGTGGAGCGCGCCGTGGGTGAGGCGCTGGCGGGCAAGGCGCAGCTGCTCAGCCTCTCGGACGACAAGGGCCGCAAGATCCTGGTGCCGGCCGACCGGATCGCGTATGTCGAGATCGGCGAGCCGGCGGCACGGCGCGTGGGCTTCGGCGCACTGTAGGGCGTCAGGACGCCCCTGGCGGGTGTTACGTGGAAGGGTCCCGGTGGATGTCCGCCGGGACCCTTCCACGTGTCCGTCCCGCTTCCGTCCCGCTTCCGGGCGGGTTCCGGGCGGGCCACCGGTTCGCGTTCCGCGTGCACCTCGCGTGCGTTCGGTCACTCGCCCGTGCGGCCCGTGCACGTCGGGTCGCCCGTCTCCGGACGCGCCGCCCACCCCTGGACGCCAAGGTGCTCGCCGGTGAACGCGGGGGGTCTTCGCCGGCGCGTGACCGTCTGATTCCCGGCCCCTTTCCGGTCCGCTGCCGGAGGGTTGCTTTCCGTGGTCGCCGGGTAGTTACGGGCTACGACCGCGAAGCCCCCGAATGCGTCCGCGAGGTGATCAGCAATGCTGCTGGAAGCGCTCGGTTCGGTTCTGCTCGGACTGGCCCTGGCCTGGGCCGCCGACCGTCATCTCGCCGACCGCCTCCCGGCACGTCGCGTGGTCTTCCTGACCGGCCCGCTGGGCGCTCTCTTCGGTGCCTATGTGACGCATGTGGCCCTCGGCCCCGGCCATCTCCTGGGGACGCTGGTGGGCTCGGCGCTGATCGGGGCCGTACTGCTCTCGCTGCTGCTGCGGCCGTCAGGGCGACAGTTGCGCAGGGCGCTTCCGTTCTGAACGCACGGCAGGCGCCGACCCCAGCCCCAGCCCCAGCCCCAGCCCCAGCCGAGGCTTTCGCCCGTACCGCCCGGACGTCCCGTGCCCGGCGGGCGCACGGCCGGGCCCGCGTCACCGCGTGACCCGGCCGCCCCCTGGCGGGGCGGTGGCTCAGGCCGCCAGGCCCAGCGCCGCCATCCGCTTGGTGTGGGCCTTGGTGATCCGGGAGAACATCGCGCCGACCGCCGCCAGATCGAAGCCGTCGGCGACGCCGCCCACCAGCATCGTCGAGAGCGCGTCACGCTCGGCGACGACCCGCTGGGCCTGGGAGAGCGCCTCGCCCATCAGCCGCCGTGCCCAGAGCGCGAGCCGCCCGCCGAGGCGGGGGTCGGCCTCGATGGCCGCCCGCACCTTCTCGACGGCGAAATTGCCGTGGCCGGTGTCGTCGAGCACCGCGAGCACCAGGGAGCGCGTGTCGGTGTCCAGGTGGACGGCGACCTCACGGTAGAAGTCACTGGCGATCGAGTCACCGACGTACGCCTTCACCAGACCCTCCAGCCAGTCGGAGGGCGCGGTCTGGTGGTGGAAGTCGTCGAGCGCCTTGGCGAACGGCTCCATCGCGGCGGTCGGCTCCGCGTCGACGGCGGTGAGCCGGTTCCGCAACTGCTCGAAGTGGTGGAATTCCGCGGAGGCCATCTTCGCCAGCTCCGCCTTGTCACCGAGGGTAGGCGCGAGCTTGGCGTCCTCGGCGAGCCGTTCGAAGGCGGCCAGCTCGCCGTACGCGAGCGCCCCGAGAAGATCCACTACGGCTGCGCGGTACTGCGGGTCGGCGGAGGCCGTGTCCCAGTCCTGGGCGGCGATCCCGGTGTGTTCATTGGCGTTGTCAGGCGTCTCCATGAGGCGCACAATAGCTCGCCATAGGGGCCTCGGAAGGGCCTGGTCAGCCATGCTCCGGACTCGCTCCGGCGCGTCGGCCGCCCTTTTGTTACCCCGGTTCCTACGAAATCGGTCAACACACATGCGCGAATCCGGGGTACAGTGATAATGCGCCTGCTGAGCGTTTCATAACACTCGGTAGGCGATCACAGTGTTTGATCACAGTGTATGACTGAGGGATTCATTTCCTTCTGACCCCTTGAGGATGCCCGGTCGGTGGCACGATCGGCTCCCCGAACCGACCGCCCTCGCGGATCGTGCGCCGTCACGCGCGTACGACCTCAGATGAGGGGCCCCCTCAGCGGCACGAGCGCTCGAGCGACTGCAGTGGTCCCGCGCCATCCGGCCAACCCACGGCCGGTCCAGTACCCAGGTGCGGTACGACCCCCAGCGTTCGCCTCGCGCCGCGTCTCACAGAAGAGGCAACACCCTGACTACGCAGCAAACGACTTTCCGGGATCTCGGGATCCTGGCCGAAACCGCCGAGGCCCTCGAAGCCGTCGGCATTCTGTCCCCCTTCCCCATTCAGGAGATGACGCTTCCCGTCGCGCTCTCCGGAACCGACGTCATCGGCCAGGCCAAGACCGGCACCGGCAAGACTCTCGGATTCGGCCTGCCGATACTGGAGCGCGTCACCGTCCCCGCGGACGTCGAGGCCGGCCGGGCGCGGCCCGAAGAGCTCACCGACGCCCCGCAGGCGCTGGTCGTCGTCCCCACCCGCGAGCTGTGCACCCAGGTCACCAACGATCTGCTGACCGCCGGCAAGGTGCGGAACGTGCGCGTTCTCGCGATCTACGGCGGCCGGGCGTACGAGCCCCAGGTCGAGGCGTTGCGCAAGGGCGTCGACGTGATCGTCGGCACGCCCGGACGGCTGCTCGACCTCGCGGGCCAGAAGAAGCTCGACCTCTCGAAGGTGCGGGCCCTGGTCCTCGACGAGGCCGACGAGATGCTCGACCTGGGCTTCCTGCCCGACGTCGAGAAGATCATCCAGCTGCTGCCCGCGCGGCGGCAGACGATGCTGTTCTCGGCGACCATGCCGGGCGCGGTCATCGGTCTGGCCCGTCGCTACATGTCACAGCCCACGCACATCCGCGCCACCGCGCCGGACGACGAGGGCGCGACCGTCGCGAACATCACCCAGCGCGTGTACCGCGCGCACTCCATGGACAAGCCCGAGATGGTCGCGAGGATCCTCCAGGCCGAGGGCCGTGGACTCGTGATGGTCTTCTGCCGTACGAAGCGGACCGCGGCGGACATCGCCGACCAGCTCGCGCGCCGGGGCTTCGCCTCCGGCGCGGTCCACGGCGACCTCGGGCAGGGCGCGCGCGAGCAGGCGCTGCGCGCGTTCCGCAACGGCAAGGTGGACGTCCTCGTCTGCACCGACGTCGCCGCGCGCGGCATCGACGTGGAGGGCGTGACCCATGTCATCAACTACCAGTCGCCCGAGGACGAGAAGACCTACCTCCACCGCGTCGGCCGCACCGCCCGCGCGGGGGCGTCGGGTACGGCCGTCACGCTGGTCGACTGGGACGACATCCCGCGCTGGCAGCTGATCAACAAGGCGCTCGACCTGAAGTTCCCCGACCCGCCCGAGACCTACTCCACCTCGCCGCACTTCTACGAGGAGCTGGGCATCCCGCCGGGCACGAAGGGCGTCCTGCCCCGTGCCGAGCGCACCCGTGCGGGCCTCGCGGCGGAGGAAGTGGAGGATCTCGGCGAGACGGGTGGCCGCGGCCGGGGCAGGTCCGGCGCCGGGGCCGCGGTGGAGGAGCGCCCGGCGCGTACGAGGACCCCGCGCCAGCGGCGTCGTACCAGGTCGGGTTCGGCGACCGAGAGGACAGGAGCGGCCGCTGCCGACACGTCGGCCGCCGCTACGGTTCCCGCCGCCGAGCCTGCGGCAGGCGAGCCGCGCGTCCCGAGGCGTCGCCGCCGCACGCGGGTGGGTGCGCCGAGCGCGTCCGCTCCGGTGGAGACGCTGGAGTCGGTGCCGCCACTCACGCCCGCCGAGCCGGTCGCCGCAGAGGCCCTTGAGACCGAGGCGGCGGTGGAGGCCAAGCCGCGCCGCCGTCGTACCCGCGCGCTGAAGGCGGTGGCCCCGGCTGAAACGGTGGCCCCGGCCCCGATCGAAGCCCCGGCCGAGGCCCGGCTTCCGGTGCCGGCCCCGGAGGCCGAGCCGGAGGCGAAGCCCAAGAGGACCCGGAAGCGCGCCGTCAAGGCCGTGGAGACGGTCGAGACGATCGAGGCGGTCATCCCGGCCACGGTCGTCGCGGAAGCGCCCGAAGCCGAGGCGGCGGTGGAGACCAAGCCCCGCCGCCGTACGCGCGCGGTCAAGGCCACCGCTCCCCAGGTCGCCGTCCCCCAGGCCGACGCACCCGAGGCCACCGCCCCGGAGGCCGAGCCGAAGCGGACGCGGAAGCGCGCGGTGAAGGCCGTGGACACGGCGGAAGGCGTCGAACCGGAGGCCAAGCCGAAGCGGACCCGTGCGGTCAAGGCGGTCAAGGCGGCCCCGTCCGTCGAGACAGCGGAGACGGCGGTGGCCGGGGAGAAGGCGGAGGCCGCATCCGAGGCCAAACCGAAGCGGACCCGGAAGCGCGCGGTCAAGTCGACCGCGTCCGCCGCGGTCGCGGAAGCCCCCGCCGCGGAAGCCCCGGTCGCGGAGGCCGCGGTCGCGGAAGCCCCGGTCGCGGAGGCCGCCGCCGAGCCGGAGGCCAAGCCCCGCCGCCGTACCCGTACGGTGAAGGCGACCGCCCAGCCGGAGAGCTGACGCACCACCACCCGTCGGCCCGGTCCCCAAGGATGGGGACCGGGCCGACGGCGTTCCCGGCCACGGTCCCGACCCGCGGTCCGGACCCGCAGTCCCGACCCGCGGTCCCGGCGACTGCCGGCGCTTGTCGGCGGCGGCCGGCCGCCGCCGAAAGGCGCCGTCCCCGAACCGCCGCTAACCTCAGCACATGAGCCGCCCACCGACCTTCGTCCCGCCGTCCTGCGCCCGTCCCCGGACCCTTCGCACCTCTCGGGGGGATTTCGCCGTACTCGACGCCCGGCCCGAGGCAGGACCGGAGAGCATCAGAGGCATCGCGCTGCTCATTCCCGGATTCACCGGGAGCAAGGAGGACTTCATCGCGCTGCTCGACCCGCTGACCGCGTCCGGCTACCGAGTGATCGCCGTCGACGGCCGTGGACAGTACGAGACCGAGGGCCCCGAGGACCGACAGGCTTACGAACAGGGCGAGTTGGCCCGCGATCTGCTCGCCCAGGCCGAGGCCGTGCGCAAGGAGGACGGAGTCGGCGGGGACGGTCCGGTCCATCTGCTCGGGCACTCGCTCGGCGGCCAGATCTCCCGCGCCGCCGTCCTGTTGGACGCGTCGCCGTTCCTGAGCCTGACGCTGATGTCCTCCGGACCCGCCCAGGTCTGCCATGCCCAGCAGGAGAAGGTACGGCTGCTGAGCGACGCGCTCGCGGTGATGGGGATGGAAGAGGTGTGGGCCAGGATGGAGGCCCTCGACCCGCCCGCGGACGCGGACATGGACGGGGAGACCGGCCGCCGGGACCTCCTTGACCGCTGGCTGCGCCACAACCCCGTACAGCTGATCACCACCGGGCGGCAGCTGACCGTGGAGCCCGACCGGGTGGACGAACTCGCCGCCGTGCGCGGGCTGCCCAAGCATGTGCTGAGCGGTGAGCGGGACGACGCCTGGCCGGTACCGCTGTTCGACGAGATGGCGACCCGGCTCGGGGCGCTCAGGACCGTCATCGCCGGGGCCGGCCACTCCCCCAACACCGACCGCCCCAAGGAGACGGCCACCGCCGTCTCGCGATTCTGGGACCGGCACTGAGCAGAGCGGACGCGTCCGCCGGGTCCTGACCGCCGGGCCCCTACACCGGACAACTGCGCGTACACCGGACGACTGCGCGGCCGGCGCTCGGCGGGATGGGCACCGGCGTCCGTGCGGGAGATCAGTACTGGGACTGAAGGTGGTGCCAGAACCCGTCCCGCAGCGCCCGCCTGAGCACCGCGTGTCCCCTCAGCGACCGCTGGAGCACCCGTTCGGCCTGGACGAGCAGGTCCTGGTCCACCGACCCCGGCAGATAGGGATGGCCGGGCAGCAGGTCCGCCAGCGACTCACGCCCCCGCTCCGCCAGCCAGGTCGCCGCGATCTGCGCGCCGACGAAGCGGACCTCGTCGCGGGACGGCGGCGGCGCGCCCTCGTTCTCATAGGTGGTGACGGGACGGCGGGTGATGTAGGGGCGGCAGAAGTCGAGGTCGAACGTCCGCTGGCTGTCCACCTCCCAGAGCAGCGGCTCGGCCTGATTGCTGCCCTCCCCCGCCTCGATGCCCCACAGATGGACGCGTGCCCCGTACCCCTGTGCCGCCTCGACCGCCGAGACGAGGTCCTCGTCGCCGCCGACGAGCGCCGCGTCGCTGATCGCCCGGTGCCGGGCGAGTGACTCCAGGTCCGTACGGATGAGGGAGTCGACGCCCTTCTGCTGATTGTTGGCGTTGAGGTTGCCGAGCCGTACCTTCACATCGGGCAGTTCGGCGATGGACTGCTGCTCGGCGGTGTGGATGCGGCGGCGCGCGCCGTCGTACCAGTAGACCCGCAGCAGTCTGCTGTCCGCGAAGATCGTGCGGGCCTTGTCGATGAACGCCTCGATCAGCCCTTCGGCGTCCAGATCGAAGGAGCGCCGGTCCTCCGTGCCCGCCACCAGCAGTCCCGCCGCGGCGTAGACGTAGCCCGCGTCCACGAAGATGGCGTGGGTGGACGGGGTCTTGGCCACCTCGGCGAGCATGCGATGGAGCAGCTCGTTGGTGCGCTCGATACGGGCGCCTATGTCCTGGGCGCCGGCCTCGGTGAGCTGATGGTTCATCTCGTCGCTCTCTGCGTCGTTCATACGGAGCCTATTCTCCGGGCAGTGGCACACACCCGCCAGTAGTTAGACAAAGCAAACATTTCCTTAGCGTAGGGAATATCTGCAAGGCGCATCTCCGTTGAGAGGGAGTTGAACGCATCACCATCAGTTCTCCAGCAGGAGGATCAGACGAAGGGAGAAGCCGTGCGCTTCGAGATCATGCGACTGGACGACGCCACCGGCATCGCCGTGGACAGCACCGTCGTGGACGCCGCCTCCGTCAACCGGATCGTGCAGCAGGCCGCCGCGACGGGCCAGCGCATCTACATCCGTCCAGCGGAATCGCCGGCTTCATAGCCGCTTCACGGCCCCCGAAGCAGTACGCCCGGCTCTCTCGAACCGGTACACCCGGCTCCCAACCGATACAACCGGCTTCTTCGAACACAGCCCGGGCCGCTCTCTCTCACCCGTCGGACGTCACCGCCGCCCGTGCCGGGACCAGCGAAGGTCCACGGCCACCGGGGCGTCGTCGGCAGAGGTCATACGCCCCCGTCCGGATCGTCCGTACGGGGGCGCGGTCGTGTCTCACGCCCCTTGGACGACCTGGGTGACGCCGTTGATGATCTGCTGCACCGCGATGGCGGAGAGCATCATGCCCGCGAGCCGAGTCACCAGCACGACACCCCCGTCCTTGATCACCCGGATGATCAGCAGCGAGTACCGCATGGTCAGCCAGAGCACCCCGTGCATGGCGAAGATCGCCGCCCAGACCGCGATCTGCTGGGACGCGCCGTCCGCGTTCTGTACGGCGAGGATCACCGAGACGATCGCGCCGGGCCCGGCCAGCAGAGGCATGCCGAGCGGTACGAGGGCGACGTTGACGTCCTTGGTCTGCTGGGGCTCGTCCGTCTTCCCGGTCAGCAGATCGAGTGCGATGAGCAGCAGGAGCAGACCGCCCGCGATCATCAGCGCGGGGACGGAGACGTGCAGATAGTCGAGGATCTGCTGTCCGACGAGCCCGAAGACGGCTATCACGCCGAACGCGACGGCGACCGCCTGCCAGGCCATGCGCCGCTGCACCTTGGCGGGCCGTCCGGACGTCAGGGCGAGAAAGATCGGGGTGATCCCGGGAGGATCCATGATCACGAAGAGGGTCAGGAAGAGGGAGCCGAAAACGGCAGCGTCGAACATGGTGATGGCCTAGCTGGAAGAAGGACTGCGGAAGGGAGTGCGGACGGGGTACGGCGGCGCGGCTCAGGCGCGTCCGCCCGTGCCCGGAACGGGGAACGCGCCGGTCGCGCGTCGCGTGATCTCGCCGTAGATCTCCGGGTCGGTGGTGTACTCACCGAGCCGGACGTCCTTCCGCGCGCCGTGGTAGTCGCTGGATCCGGTGGTCAGCAGCCCGACGTCGGCGGCGAGGGCGCGCAGCCGCTCGCGGGTGGGCCCGTCATGGTCCATATGGTCGACCTCGACGCCGTCGAGGCCCGTCGCGGCGAGTTCGGCGATCGCCGTCTCGGGGATCGTACGGCCGCGCCTGGCGGCCGCCGGGTGCGCGAGGACCGAGACCCCGCCGGCCGCCTTGACCAGGCGTACCGCGGTGAACGGGTCGAGTTCGTGCTTGGTGACATGGGCCCGGCCGCCGTCGGCGATCCACTCCTCGGTGAAGGCGTCGGAGACGGTCGGGACGACGCCGAGCTCTACGAGGGCGGTCGCGATGTGCGGGCGACCGACGGATCCGTCCCCGGCGATACGGGCGACCTGGTCCCAGGTGACGGGAACGCCCAGCTCCCGGAGCTTGGCCACCATCGCCCGCGCGCGCGGCACCCGGTCGTCCCGTACCAGCTCGCGTTCGCGGAGCAGATCGGGCTCGTCCGGGTCGAAGAGGTACGCCAGCAGATGCAGGCTCACGCCGTCCAGGGCGCAGGAGATCTCGGCCCCGGTGACCAGGGTCAGTTCCCGGGGCAGTGTGCGGAGCGCGGCGATCGCCTCGGCGTGGCCTCGGGTGGTGTCGTGGTCGGTGAGGGCGATGACGTCGAGTCCGGCCCCGACGGCGTTGCGTACCAGCTCGGCGGGGGTGTCCGTACCGTCCGACGCCGTGGAGTGGGTGTGCAGATCGATGCGCACGACGCGTGACTCCAGGGGGCCGGGTGGACAGGGGACGACCCAGTGTATCGGTCATGCGTACGGGGCTCGGCTCGGCCGTTTCCGTACGGCGGACCGGCACCGCACCCCGCGTGCGCACCGTCGTGCGACGGGTCCGCACGGTGCCGTACGGACCCGTACGGGGGGCGCCCCTACGAGAGCAGCCTCGGCGAGAGCGCCCCGCAGGGCAGGAGTTCCACCTCCGCGCCCGCGTCCCGCAGATCGGTGAGGACCAGTTCGTCGTACATCAGCAGTCCGGACTGCTCCGGCCAGACGACGGCCCAGAGCCAGAGTCCGCGTGCCTCGCCCGCGAAGACCGCGCGGTCGTCGGGGGCGGCGCGCACATGCCAGAGCGGAGTGGGGCGGCCCGCGGCGAGCACCTTGACCTGCGGAGGCTTGTCGTCACCGATGTACGGGCCGGGGTCGGGTCCGTCGATGCCGGCGTAGCGCGCACCGAGCCCCACACCCAACTCCTCGGCGATCAGCAGCAGTTCACCGATGCCCCCGAGCGGACTGGGGCCCGAGCAGGCGACGGCGGTGGCCCGGCCGCCGCTGCGGTCGTCCCCCGCGTACGCGACGCCGGTGAAGAGCCAGCCGACCGGGAGCGGCCACGGCATCCACACGGGGACCCTCGCGCGGTGCACCACCACGCCCAAGGCTTCGACACTGGGCGGGATCACCGGCTGCAGCGGATGCACCGCGCCATGCGCATCGCACTGCCAGGAATCGGCGAAGAGTCCGGGCGCCCTGACCCGGCCACCGCACTTCGGGCAACTGGGTTCGCCCCTCATAGCGCTCAACGGTCCTACCCGGTCGTCTCCGCGTCAAGGACGATCACCCTTCCGGTGTGTGCGTCCCGCCCGCGAGAAAATAACTGCCGCGCCCACCCACCGGCCCGGCGAGCGGTCTCCGCTCCGGCCGGTGTCCGCCCGCGACCACGGGCGTCCGCGGTCTCAGCCCAGGTCCACGGAGCCGCGCAGCGGATCGCGCAGATCGGTCCCCTGGGCCAGCCACCGTTCCTGGAGTTCCCGCGCGCCGTGGACGCGCTTCCACGCCGCCTCGTTCGGCGTCATCGGGAGCAGGGGCAGAAAACGCACCGGGTCCAGGGGGTCGTCCAGTTCCAGATCCTCGATCTGCCCGCCCGGCTCGGCGACCAGCACCGAGGTGAAGGGCGCGGAGGGCCAGAGCGGTTCGCCGACGTCCAGCGAGGCCCCCGGCGCCACGACGACGCCCTCGACCTGGGGGGAGGCGGCCAGTACGGCGAGAGGCCGCAGCACCTTGGCGGTGTCCGCGAGCCCGTCGCGCACCGAGAGGATCAGCTCCGCGCGCGGGCCCTTCACGGGGTCGGCGAGGGCGGCCGCGGGATCGGTCATCGGGTGGGCCGACATCCCGAGTGTGGCGTACCGCACGATGCCGGCGCCCCCATCGCCCGTGACACCGGCGCCGGCGTCGGCGCCGTCCGGACCCGTCATGCCCTCGCCGCGGAACCGGAGCACCTCGATACGGTCCGTGCCCAGGAACGTCACCGCAGCGCGGGCGTCCGGCTCACCGAACGCGGTGAACAGCCGCGCCTCCACCAGAGCGAGAACATCTGCCATACGGCGAGCATAGAGCGCGCGTGGAACGCGGCCGGAAAGCGTACAGATCGCGTACGGAGCACGTACAGAAGGGCCGAACCCGCGAAAGCAAGGTGCCGGGCCGCTGTGTGCTGATAGTCTTGGCCGCTGGTCGGGACGGCACACAGGACGGCATGCGGAAGCGCTGCCCTCCGGTTCCGAACATCACGTCTCTCCCCTACGGGGGACTGGCCGGAGGAGGTGGGGTCTGCGGTGGATCGAAGTCGACCGTGCAGTACCAACCGCTCTTCCGTACGGCGCCACCAGCCCGCTCTGGTGATCTGAAGCCCTTCACGCACAGGGCTCACGGCATTCCGTTCGCCCGGATGCCGGTATGCGGGTTTTCGGCGTCGGGGCGTTTCGCACGACGGAAGAGCACGTCCTCTCTGCCTGTCTGTCTGTAGCGAACGCCGTCACCGCGATGCCGCGGTGCCGCCCGCTTTGCGGACGTGAGTCCACGTCCCCATTCCGGGCTGCGCCACACCACTCGCCGACGGCCTCTCCGTGAGGAGCCGAAGCCATGTCGATGATCCGTGACCTGCGTGCGGCGGTCCGCCCGTCCCTGCGCAAGAGCAGCGCCCCCTACAACTCGTACGACTCCACCCGCGACCCCTCCGCGTCCAGCGCCGTCGTCGACTGCGCGGTCTACCGCGACGGGCGTCGGCTGGACAGCGGCGCCTGCCAGACCCCCCGCGAGGCGATGCTGCGGGTGCGGGAGGGCGGCGGCTTCGCGTGGATCGGGCTGCACGAGCCCACGGAGGAGGAATTCGCCGGTATCGCGGCGGAGTTCGGGCTCCACCCGCTCGCCGTCGAGGACGCGGTCCACGCCCACCAGCGGCCCAAGCTGGAGCGGTACGACGACACCCTCTTCACCGTCTTCAAGACGGTCCACTACGTCGAGCACGCCGAACTCACCGCGACCAGCGAGGTCGTGGAGACCGGCGAGGTCATGTGCTTCACCGGCCGGGACTTCGTCATCACCGTCCGGCACGGCGGCAAGGGCTCCCTGCGGGCGCTGCGGTACGGCCTCCAGAAGGACGTCGAGCTGCTGTCCAAGGGGCCGTCAGCCGTTCTGCACGCGATCGCCGACCATGTCGTGGACGGCTACATCGCGGTCGCCGCGGCCATGCAGGACGATATCGACGAGGTCGAGATCGACGTCTTCTCCGCGCCCTCCAAGGGAAGCTCACGCGGTACCGACGCCGGGCGGATCTACCAGCTCAAGCGCGAGGTGCTGGAGTTCAAGCGGGCCGTCTCGCCGCTGCTGCGGCCGATGCAACTGCTCAGCGAGCGGCCGATGCGGCTGATCGACCCCGACATCCAGAAGTACTTCCGGGACGTCGCCGACCATCTCGCGCGGGTCCAGGAGGAGGTCATCGGCTTCGACGAGCTGCTGAACTCCATCCTTCAGGCCAATCTGGCGCAGGCGACCGTCGCGCAGAACGAGGACATGCGCAAGATCACCTCCTGGGCCGCGATCATCGCGGTGCCGACGGCGGTCTGCGGGGTGTACGGCATGAACTTCGACTACATGCCCGAGTTGCGCTGGCAGTACGGCTATCCGATGGTCCTCACCGCGATCGCCGCGATCTGCTTCACCATCCACCGCACCCTCAAGCGCAACGGCTGGCTGTAACCGGGCGTCGCGCGCCCTGCGGATAGGCTGCGCCCATGACAGAACACCTGCTCGGCCGAGCCCTCGTCGAGGAGGCCACCAAGAAGTCCGGCCTCATCTGGGTACGCGGCGAGGGCGTCGAGCGGGCGCTCTGGCACGTATGGCACGAAGGGGCGGTGTACGTCGTCGGCGACGGGCCCGGTGAGCAGCCCCTGCCCGGCCTCACGCCCGGCGGCACGGCCGAGGTCACCGTGCGCAGCAAGGACAAGGGCGGCCGTCTCGTCGCCTGGACGGCTTCGGTGACACAGGTCCCGCCCCACTCCGAGGCGTGGGACTCGGTCACCCCCGAGCTGAAGTCCAAGCGCCTGAACGCGCTCGACACGGACACTCTGGTGGAGAGGTGGGCGCGGGAGTGCCGTGTTCTGCGCTTGGAGCCCGTGTCCTCCACGACGTCCCACCCCGACACATCACTGGCGGCCGTGCCGCTGCCGACCGCGGCGACGACCCGGTACACCGCGCCCGCGGCGCTGCCGCGGTTGCTGCTGGGCCGCAAGAGGAAGCGCGGGTAGCCCCACCCCCGGGGTCCGTCCTCGAACACCGGAACACCGGACGGGCGGGGTACGCGGCGACGTACGGCAAGCACCCCCTGCGGGCCCTGGAGGGGCTACCGGCCCCGGAGGCCCTAGTCGACCGACCGAGGGAGCTGGCGGCCGTAGTCGACCGTTTCCTCCTTCGCCGGCGCGGCCAGCGCGAAGTCCACGTCCCAGTCCCCCAGCGTCAGCACACCCGCTCCGCCCCCGCGCGCGAACTGGAGGGGATAGGGGACGCCCTCCAGGGAGACGTCCAGGACGCCGCCGTCTCCGTTCTCCGCCTTCACCTTGATCGTGCGGATGCCGGCGACCTTCGTCCGGTCGCCCTTGCTCAGCTTGCCCTCCATCCCGAGGAAGCCGTCGAGCATGACGTCCATGTCCGTGAAGCCGCGGAACTGCTTGTACGCGGGATCGCCCTCGGGGACCTTCACATACTTGTCGTCGAGCTTGCCCGCCGCCTCGGTGTCGGTGCTCGTGGGCTCGCCGCTCTTGTTGTCCTCGTCCTGGTGTATCCAGAACGCGGCGTCGGCCTTGATGAAGAGATCGTCGCCGACCCGCAGCAGTTCGAAGGTGTCGTCCTTGGAGGTGACGGAGCCGGTGCCGCCGTCCTGCTTGAGGCGCATGTTCAGCGTGTAGGTGCCGCCCTTGCTCACGAGGGATCCGGAGAGCCGTACGGAGCCGGCCGCGTCCGCCGCCTCCCGTGCCTTGTCCTCGATCTCGGTCGCCGAGAGCTTCCCGATTCCGTTGGTCCCTTTGTCGGGGTCCTCACCGCAGGAGGACAGCCCTGCGGTCAGTCCCACGCACAGCGCTACGGCGAGCGCCGCCCGACGGGCGCGGGGAGCCGAGGGGAGAAGAGTCACCGGCGCACTGCCTCTCATCTGCTTCTCATGGGGGGTGGCTGTGGGCAGCGTACCGGTGCCCTCCGAGCGCCCCTGCGGCAGCCATCCGGAGGCCGATCATCGGCGGCGCGGATCGGCACGGGCTAGCCTGAAACTCCTGAACAGCGGCTTTCTCCGGCCAAGTCCCGACATAAGAGCCCTGGCACACATCCGACGGAGAGCCCCGCGCGAAAGAGGATCATGGCCGCCAGCACTTCCCGCGTCTTCGTCTCCCATCTCGCCGGCGTACCCGTCTTCGACCCCAACGGCGACCAGGTGGGCCGCGTCCGCGATCTGGTGGCGATGCTGCGCGTGGGCCACCGCCCGCCCCGGCTTCTCGGCCTGGTCGTCGAGGTGCTCACCCGCCGCCGGATCTTCCTCCCGATGACCCGGGTCACCGGTATCGAGTCGGGCCAGGTCGTCACCACGGGCGTGGTGAACGTACGCCGCTTTGAACAGCGCCCCACCGAGCGGCTGGTCCTCGGCGAACTGCTGGACCGGCGTGTGCGGCTCGTGGACCGGGACGAGGAGGCCACCGTTCTCGATGTGTCCGTACGGCGGCTGCCCGCCCGCCGGGAATGGGAGATCGACCGGGTCTTCGTACGGAAGGGCAGGGTCGGGGCGCTGCGCCGCAAGGGCGAGACGCTGACCGTCCCGTGGTCGGCGGTGACGGGGTTCTCGCTGGAGGAGGACGCCCAGGGCGCGGAGAACCTGGTCGCCACCTTCGAACGGCTGCGCCCCGCCGACCTCGCCAATGTGATGCACCATCTCTCGCCCAAGCGCCGCGCGGAGGTCGCCGCCGCCCTCGACGACGACCGGCTCGCCGACGTGCTGGAGGAACTGCCCGAGGACGACCAGGTGGAGATCCTCGGCAAACTGCGGGACGAGCGCGCGGCGGACGTACTGGAGGCCATGGACCCGGACGACGCGGCCGATCTGCTCTCCGAACTGCCCGAGGAGGACAAGGAGCGGCTGCTGACCCTGATGCGCCCGGACGACGCCGCCGATGTGCGCCGGCTGCTGTCGTACGAGGAGCGGACGGCGGGCGGCCTGATGACCACCGAGCCGATCGTGCTCCGGCCGGACGCCACGGTCGCGGACGCCCTGGCCCGCGTACGCCAGGAGGATCTGTCGCCCGCGCTCGCCGCGCAGGTGTATGTGTGCCGGCCCCCGGACGAGACGCCGACGGGCAAGTATCTGGGGACGGCGCATTTTCAGCGGCTGCTGAGGGACCCGCCGTTCACCCTGGTCGGCTCGGTGGTGGACAGCGATCTCCCGCCGCTCGCGCCGGACACTCCGCTGCCTGCGGTGACCAGCTATCTCGCCGCGTACAACATGGTCGCGGCGCCGGTCGTGGACGAGAGCGGGTCGCTGCTGGGCGCGGTGACCGTGGACGACGTACTCGATCATCTGCTCCCAGGCGACTGGCGGGAGACGGAGTTCGAGGAGTCCGCCCTGAACAGTGCCGAGATACGGCAGGGCCCGGAGGCCCGGAACGGGAACGAGCCCCGGGACGCGGGCGGGTCCGCCCATGGGTAACGAGTACGGGCTGACCGAGCGCGGCGAGCAGAAGGAGCGGCCCGCCGGGGCGAGCGCCTCGCGCGCCCGCGCCCGGATCGACATGCCGCAGGTGCCCCGCCGTACCGTGCTGCCGGAGTACGACCCCGAGGCGTTCGGCCGTCTGTCGGAGCGGATCGCCCGCTTCCTGGGCACGGGCCGGTTCATCGTCTGGATGACGGTGATCATCATCCTCTGGGTCGTCTGGAACGTCTCCGCGCCGTCCGCGCTCCGCTTCGACGAGTACCCCTTCATCTTTCTGACGCTGATGCTGTCGCTACAGGCTTCGTACGCGGCCCCGCTGATCCTGCTGGCGCAGAACCGCCAGGACCAGCGGGACCGGGTCACCCATGAGCAGGACCGCGAACAGAACGAACGCTCCATCGCGGGCACCGAGTATCTGACCCGTGAGATCGCGGCGCTGCGCATGGGCCTCGGCGAGGTCGCGACGAGGGACTGGATCCGCTCGGAACTCCAGGACCTCGTCAGAGACATGGAAGAGCGTCGGGCGACCCTCCCGTACGACGGCGGCTCGGGGCGTGACGAAGCCGACCACTGACGGGCTGCCCGAGGGCGGTGGCCCGCGCCGTACCATCGTCGGTATGGCTACGGAAGACGCGGTGCTCGAAGCGCTGGCGACGGTGAACGACCCCGAGATCAACCGACCGATCACCGACCTCGGCATGGTGAAATCGATCGAGGTGGGGACGGACGGCGCGGTCGCCGTCACCGTCTACCTCACCGTCTCCGGCTGTCCGATGCGCGAGACGATCACCAAAAGTGTCACGGAGGCCGTCGCGCGCGTCGACGGCGTCACGCGCGTGGACGTCACGCTCGACGTGATGAGCGACGAGCAACGGCGCGATCTGGCGGCGTCGCTGCGCGGCACGACCGCCGAGCGCGAGGTCCCCTTCGCCCAGCCCGGCTCTCTGACCAGGGTGTACGCGGTGGCGTCCGGCAAGGGCGGTGTCGGAAAGTCGTCCGTCACGGTCAATCTGGCGGTGGCGATGGCGGCCGACGGACTGAAGGTCGGCGTCGTCGACGCGGACATCTACGGCCACTCGGTGCCCCGGATGCTCGGCGCGGACGGCCTTCCCACCCAGGTCGAGAACATGATCATGCCGCCGTCCGCGAACGGTGTGAAGGTCATCTCGATCGGCATGTTCACTCCGGGCAACACGCCGGTCGTGTGGCGCGGCCCGATGCTGCACCGCGCGCTCCAGCAGTTCCTCGCGGACGTGTACTGGGGGGACCTGGACATTCTGCTGCTCGACCTGCCGCCCGGCACCGGCGATATCGCCATCTCGGTGGCGCAGCTCGTGCCTAACGCGGAGATCCTGGTCGTCACGACGCCTCAGCAGGCCGCGGCCGAGGTCGCCGAGCGGGCCGGGTCGATCGCCGTGCAGACCCATCAGAAGATCGTCGGCGTCGTGGAGAACATGTCGGGGCTGCCCTGTCCGCACTGCGACGAGATGGTCGACGTCTTCGGCACGGGCGGTGGCCAGCGGGTCGCGGAGGGCCTCACGAAGACGACGGGCGCGCATGTGCCGGTGCTGGGGTCCATCCCCATCGACGTACGGCTGAGGGAGGGCGGCGACGAGGGCAAGCCGGTCGTCCTGACCGACCCCGACTCCCCCGCCGGTTCCGCGCTCCGCGCCATCGCGGGCAAGCTGGGCGGCCGCCAGCGCGGCCTCTCGGGCATGAGCCTCGGGATCACCCCGAGGAACAAGTTCTGACACACCGGCGGGGCGCGGACGCCCGTTCCGTGCCCCGGCCGGTCGCGGACCCGCCTCCCGGCGCTCCCGGCGGCCCGCGGAACGGGTGACCGCAGCCGGCCGCCGGTGTGCGGCGGAACCGGCCGTGGGTCCCGGCCGGGCGTGCCGAGGGGTGCCTCGCGGCGCCTTTCTCCGTACCGATACGACTCAGAGCCGTCCCGCAGTCCGTGCAGCCCGTGCAGTCCGTGCAGTCCGTGGCGGTACGGCCCTCGGCGGTTCAGCGCTCAGCGGTAGGGCCTTCAGCGGTACGACCCGAGGTCCTGGACCACCGCGAAACCCAGCCCGTACGCGCTCATCCCGCGCCCGTACGCCCCGATGTGCGCCCCGGCCGGTGTCGATCCCGCCAGCACCCAGCCGAACTCGGACTCGCGGTAGTGGAAGGACGTGGGCTCGCCGTCGACCGGCAGGGAGAGCGTGGACCAGGCCGGTCCGTCGAGATCGTCCGCCAGCTCGAACGCGGTCTCCGTCTGCTGGTCCAGCCAGTCGTCCCGCAGTGAGTGGTCGAGCTGGGGCGGCCAGGTCTGGGCCAGCAGGCCCGAGCCGGCCAGCCAGGCCGCGGAGGAGACCGTGGTGGCCTCCAGCACCCCCGTACCGTCACCACTGCGGCGGACGGGGCTCGCGGCGACGGTGACGACCACGGCGAAGCGCTCCTTCTCCACCGGCGTGGTCTCCGTCCTTATCGACGGCTCGTCGCCGTGCCCCAGCGATCCGTGCTGAACGACGCCGTCGGCGGCCGAGCCGACATGCATCAGCCGGCGTGCGCCGGTGAACGCCTCGTCCAGCCCGTACCACGGGAACGAGGCACGGGCATAGCCGTCGGCCAGGCTCCGGGCCGCCGCCTCGGCGTGCTGGTTCGTGGGTCGAGCGGATTGAGCAGGGGAATCGTCGACCGTGCTCTGGGCCGCTGTTCGACTGGTCGTCTCCATCTACCCGGCCGCCTCCTCTGTGTCCGAAGTCCGGAGCGGACCCGCCCCCCTCGGGCGTCCTCGCGTCCGGACAGATGGAGAGAATAACCACCCGGCCCCGGCTCACAGGGATTGACCGCTATCGGGTGGCGTGTGCGACCGGGCTCGGCATCCGGCTCAGGTGGCGTCCGCGTCGAAGGGCGGACGCTCGTCCTGAGCAGCCCTTTCGCGCTTCTTCAGCAGGTCGGGCGTCCCGCTGGGGCCCTTGACCGCCGCCGGGACCGAATGGGTGGAATCCTTCCCGTTGACAGCGTCCGTGACCTCGGCGATCTCCTTCTTGAGGTCGAAAGACTCCCGGAGTTCCCTCAGCTCACTCAGATCGTCGTTGTCGTTGAGCTGTTTGCGGATGAAGGTCTTGGGGTTCAGATCCTCGAATTCGAAGTCCTTGAACTCGGGACCCAGTTCGCTGCGGATGTCGTTCTTGGCGTTGTCGGAGAACTCACGGATCTTCCGGATGGTGCGCGTCACGTCCTGGATGACCTTCGGCAGCTTCTCGGGGCCGAAGACGAGCACGGCGAGCACCACGATGGTCACCAACTCCAGTGCGCCTATGTCGTTGAACACCCTGCCGCTCCTCGTGTTCTCCATGGCCCACCGGTCGGATGGGTTTCGGGGCCCGATCCACCGTACCCGCCACCGCTTCCACGAGTCACGTGCCCGTGACCGGTCATCTCAGGTTGAATGCAACGTGCATCCATCGTTCATGTCCGCGTTCACCGCTCACGTTCCGCTCGCCGAGCCGAGGGTCAGTGTCATCGTCCGTTCCTTGCCGCCCCGGACGAGGGTCAGCTTCAGCTGATCCCCCGGACGGTGGGATCGGATCCTGACGATCAGCTCCTCGCCGCTGTGGACCCGCTGGCCGTCGACCTCGGTGATGACGTCACCGGGCCGGATACCGGCCTTCGCGCTGGGCCCACCGGGGACGACGGACGAGGATCCGTCCTTGTTCTCGTCGCCGACGCGCGCGCCGTCGCCCGTGTATTTCATGTCGAGGCTGACGCCGATCACGGGGTGGGTGGCCTTGCCGGTGTTGATCAGCTCTTCGGCGACCCGTTTGCCCTGGTTGATGGGGATGGCGAAGCCGAGGCCGATGGAACCGGACTGGCCGCGGTCGGTTCCCCCGCCGGTGTCGGCGGCGCGGATGGCGCTGTTGATGCCGATGACACGGGCCTTGGTGTCCACCAAGGGGCCGCCGGAGTTGCCGGGGTTGATCGGGGCGTCGGTCTGGAGCGCGTTGACGTAGCTGACGTCGCTGCCGTCGCCCTTCTCGCCGCCCGCGGTGATGGGGCGCTCCTTGGCGCTGATGATGCCGGAGGTGACGGTGTTCTGGAGGTCGAAGGGCGCGCCGATGGCGACGACCGGATCGCCCACCCGGACGTTCTCGGAGTTCCCGAGGGGCAGCGGGGTCAGGCCGGAGACGCCGGAGACCTTGACGACGGCGAGGTCGTATCCGCTGTCCTTGCCGACGAGGACCGCCTTGGCGGTTTCGCCGCCGCTGAAGGTGACCGAGATCTCGCCGGAGGCGCCGGCCGGATCGACGACATGGTTGTTCGTGAGTATGTGACCCCGTCGGTCGAGGACGAAGCCGGTGCCGGTGCCTTGCTGACCGCCGCCGCCGACATGCAGGGTGACCACGCTCGGCAGGGCGCTCGCGGCGATGCCGGCGACCGTGTCGGGAGCCCGGTCGGTGTTCTCGCGGGGGGTCTGGTCCAGCTCGATCCGGTCGATGCCGCCGTTGCGTTCGATGTACGAGCCGACACCGCCGCCGATGCCGCCGGAGACGAGGGCCAGCAGCAGTGCCGCGGCGAGCAACGCGCCGCGTCTGTTCTTCTTGCGCGCGGGTTCGCCGGGCTGGGTCAGCGGCGCGGCACCGGGGACGCCCCAGGGGTCGTACCGCGGCCACTGGGGCGAAGGCGCCTCGCCGCCTTGCGGCTGGGGCCACTGATGCCCCTGGGTCTGATGCTGACCCTGGGCCGGGTGCTGGGCTCCCGCGTACGGGGACTCCTGGTGCGGGGACCCGTCGTGCGGGGCTCCGTGGTGGGCGGGGCCGTGCTGCTGGAAACCGGGACCCGGTTCCGGGGCCTGATGCGGGTGGTGCGGCTGAAGGGCTTGCGGCGGATAGGCGGGCGGCGGGGCGAATCCCTCGCCGTCCGTGGCCTGGCCCCTGCCGTCGGACGCGGTGTGCCGCGGCGGTACGGGGGTGCCCTGGGCGGGGGTGGGCACCGGCCGCTCCACGGGCGGGGCGGGCGCCCAGGGGCCGGGTTCGCCGTAGGGCGGGGTGCCGTACGGGTCGGGCGGGTGCAGGGGCTCCGGCCCGGTCCGCTCGGCCGTCGGCCCCGGCGCGCTGTCCGTGACGGCGGACTCCGGGTGCGCGGGCCCCGACTCCGGTGTGGGATCGGTTCCTGTCATCGGCGTCGCGGAAGCGGGTTTCGGCGGGGAGGCGGCGTCCACGGGGGCGGGGCCCACGGGTACGCGGTCCTCGGGCGCACGATCGACGGGTGCGGGTTCCGTCGGCGCGGTTTCCGTCGGCGCGGGATCTGTCCGTATGGAATCAGTCCGTATGCCATCGGTCCGGGCGGATTCGGTGGACACGGGATCCACCACCGGTCCCGGCAACCGCTCCGGCTCCGGCTGCCGCGCCTCGGGCTCCGGGTGCGCCGCACGGCCCGTGTCGGGCCGGCTCCACCACTTGGCCGTCGGTCCGGTGGACTTCCCGTCTTCCATGCTCTCCCCGCAGACTGCCGACCCGGCGCGCACCCCTGCGTGCGCCCTGTCAGAGATTCAACCAGGTTTGCGAATCTCCGCGCAGGGCTGTCAGCGCTGGGACACGCCGGGGAAAACGTGCTGCGGCGGAGCGAGGAGGTGCGAGGGGGCGGATGTCGCCGAAGGGGTGAGACCGGGGGCGGTCGCGAGCTGGAAGACCGAGCCCGCGGGACGTATCAGCGGCGGAGGGGTGAAACCGGACTCGATCACCGCGGGGGCGGACTGGGCGGCGAGGTTCAGCGGGGCCTGCGTGACCCCCAGAGCGGGCTCGGAAAGGCCGAAGGGCCTGCCGTCCGACCTGGTGGGGCTGTTGCCTCCGCTGCGGCGGCGCTCGTACTCCGTGCTCCTCGCGGTGGTGGACGAGGCGCCACTCCTCGCGGTGGTGGCCGAGGAACCGATACCGAAACCCGTCCCGGCGCTCCCGCTCGCCGTTCCCGTCGTGGCGGCGGCGCGCGCGGGAGCACTGCTGTTCCCCGAGTTCGCCCCCCGGGCGGTCGGCTGCACCGAGGAGTCCACGGGGAGCGCACCGCCGAGGGCGATCGCGGCGAACGAGACGGCGCTGGCGGCGGCGAAGGCGAACCGGCGGCCCCGCCAGGGCGAGCGCTCGGCCTCCTGACGACCTACCTCATGGATACGGAAACCACCCGAACCACCCGAAGCGCCCGGCAGCACCGAGGTGCCGTCGCCGGTTCCCAGCGCCGCGCCGGGGCGGTGGCCCCAGCGGCCCGGAACGTATCCGAACAGCTCCGGGCGAGGGTCGCCGGATCTTCCCGCCGAGGGGCTCAGCGCTCCGAAGACGGCATCGGTGACCCGCCCCCCGTCGAAGGGCCCCCCGCGGCCGTCGTCATCCCCTCCGGAGACCAGCCCCGGCCCCGCGGGCAGCCCCTGGAGCCGCGCGAGCAGCCCTTCGGAAGGCGGCGGCGGCGCGGTACGGGCGAAGACGTCCTTGAGTCTGCGCTGGGCGTCGGCCTCGGCCTTGCACCTGGGACAGGTCGCCAGATGCGCGAGCACCCGGTCGCGGGCGTCATGCGTCAGCTCACCGTCGACCAGGGCGGCGAGCCGATCCCCCAGATGCTGCTCGGCGGGGGTCGGGGATGTCGGGCTTGAGCCGCTCACGCCAGTCCACCCTCCCCTGCCAGTCCGACCGCGCCCGCCAGCATCCGCTGCTGCTCGGCACGGGCCTCCGGAGAACGGTGCTGCAGCGCCTTGCGCAGATGGGACCGGCCACGGTGAATACGGCTGCGCACCGTGCCGAGCTTGACACCGAGAGTCGCGGCGATCTCCTCGTACGAAAGACCCTCGATGTCACAGAGGACCACGGCGGCACGGAACTCCGGCGCGAGGGTGTCCAGCGCCTGCTGCACATCGGCGTCGAAATGGGTGTCGTTGAACACCTGCTGCGGAGACGGCTCACGGCTGGGCAGCCGCTCGGCCGCGTCATCGCCCAGGGAGTCGAATCGGATGCGCTGCTTCCTGCGGACCATGTCCAGGAAGAGATTGGTGGTGATGCGGTGCAGCCAGCCCTCGAAGGTCCCCGGCGTGTAGGTCGACAGCGAGCGGAACACGCGGACGAAGACCTCCTGCGTGAGATCCTCGGCGTCATGCTGATTGCCGGTGAGGCGGTACGCGAGACGGTAGACGCGGCCGCTGTGCGTGCTGACGATCTCCTCCCATGAAGGGGGTGTCCACGCCTGCGATTCCGCATCCGATGCGAACGTCGCGGTAGCTGCGGAGTCGGGGGCGGGGGAACGGTCAGCAATGTCGGTCACGGATTTCGGCTCACCCGGTGACCTGAGGAAGCGCCTCAGCACTCCTCTCCGATCCGCGGGTGCAGCCGCACCTCCCCTGTCGGCTCTGGTGGTGTCCAGCGGAGCCCCTACCATAGCCACCTCGCCCGTTAGCTCCGGATAAGAATCTTTACGCGAATTTGGATGCTGCTTACGGCCCTGATCCATGCACTCCCCCGCTGTTCCCCTCCTTTGCCTTTAACGCACGGTCCCATCTGCGGGTTCCCGAGCACAGCGGATACAGTCGACGTCGCGTCCAACTACGGGGACAGGAGAGGCTCATTACCGCAAATCGGCAGACAAGCTGGGCGTTCGCCGACGCCTTTGTCGCCGAGGACGACGCGCTGCGCTGGGCCCGTGACCGGGCCCGGGAGTCGGGTGTCCCCTCGGTGTCGCCAGGCACCGGCGCCGCGCTGCGACTGCTGGCCGCCACCGCGGACGCGAAGGCCGTGGCGGAGATCGGTACGGGCACCGGGGTCTCGGGGATCTATCTGCTGCAGGGCATGCGGCCCGACGGGGTGCTGACCACCGTGGATCCCGAGCCCGAGCGGCAGCAGTTCGCCCGGCAGGCGTTCCGGGAGGCGGGCTTCACGGGAAACCGGGCGCGTTTCATTCCCGGGCGCGCCCTGGACGTGCTTCCGCGGCTGGCGGACGGCGGTTACGACCTCGTTTTCTGCGACGGCGACCGGATGGAGTCCCTGGAGTGTCTCGCTGAATCGTTGCGCCTGCTCCGACCAGGGGGTTTGGTCTGCTTCGAAGGTGTTTTCGCTCGCGGTCGCACGGTCGACTCGGCGGTCCAGCCCGCGGAGGTGCTGCGCCTGCGGGAACTGCTGCGCGCGGTGCGCGAGAGCCGGGAGCTGCTGCCGTCGCTGCTGCCGGTGGGCGACGGTCTGCTCTGCGCGGTCCGCCGCGGATGACCGCTGGTGGATAGCGGCTGCCGGATAGCGGCCGGCGGATTGCGGAGCGACGCAAACCACCGTCCGGCGCGGCCGGTCGCGATCTTGTGAAGTGAAGTTCCGCCCGCTTCTCGAGATGCCCCTGGGACGGCCCGAGGTCTCGCCGACTCCCGTGAAGTGCGGGGCGCCGACGGGGAAGTCCGTTGAAGTCCCGCGAAATGCGTCACTGCCCCGGCACCTTGAAGTACCGGGGCAGTGAAATGAAGTAAAGGGTGACTTCAGCGTCAGCCGACGACCTTCTTCAGGGCATCGCCAAGCGCGTCGGCCTCGTCCGGCGTCAGCTCGACGACGAGCCGACCGCCGCCTTCGAGCGGAACGCGCATGACGATGCCCCGCCCCTCCTTGGTCACCTCGAGCGGGCCGTCACCCGTCCGCGGCTTCATGGCCGCCATGCTCGTTCCCCTTCCTGAAACCAGCTCATCGTCCGCCGACGGCCCCTGGACAGGAACGCGTACCGGCATCGAACACATTGCTTCCAGGTCATTATCCCGCATGGTAGGACCCGATGACCAACATCAGTCGGCATCGCTTAGGCAACGCGCTTTCCCAAAACCACCCAATTCGGCGATCCGGCTGCGATACTCCGCCGCCTCGCATGACATCGGCGAGCCCGGATTCTTTGACCCAGGTCACATGCCCGGCCTCGTGGATCTACGCCATGCTGAGCTGGTACATCCATCGAAGAGCCGCAAAGGGGACCCGACATGGCCGACTCCGTGCTGTACGACGTGAGCGACGGACTCGCGACGATCACGATCAACCGGCCCGAGGCCATGAACGCGCTCGACACCGGGGCGAAGGTCGCACTCCGGGAGGCGGTTCAGACGGCCGCCGCGGACACCGCCGTACGAGCCGTACTGCTCACGGCGACCGGGCGCGCCTTCTGCGTGGGGCAGGATCTCAAGGAGCACATCGCGCAGCTCGCGCAGAGCAAGGCGGCCGGCGACGGCGACCCCCTGAGAACCGTGCGGGATCACTACAACCCCATCGTCCGGGCCCTCGCCGGGATGCCGAAGCCGGTCGTCGCCGGGGTCAACGGGGTCGCCGCGGGCGCGGGCCTCGGCTTCGCCCTCGCCGCGGACTACCGGGTCGTCGCCGACAACGCCACGTTCACGACCGCGTTCGCGGGTGTGGCGCTCACCGCCGACTCCGGGATGTCCTGGACGCTCCCCCGGCTGATCGGCCCGAGCCGCGCCGCGGACCTGCTGCTCTTCCCGCGTTCGTTCTCGGCGCAGGAGGCGTACGACCTGGGCCTCGTCAACAAGGTGGTCCCGGCCGACGAGCTGGCCGCGCAGGCCGCCGCGGTGGCCCGCTCGCTGGCCGAGGGCCCGACCGTCGCCTACGCGGCGATCAAGGAGTCGCTCGCCTTCGGGGCCGCGCACTCGCTGGACGAGACGCTGGACAAGGAGGACGAGCTGCAGGGGCGGGCAGGGGTCTCCGAGGATCACGAGATCGCGGTCCAGGCGTTCATCGCGAAGGAGAAGCCGAAGTATCTCGGCCGATAGCGGCGACCGGGCCCGGCGGGGGTCCGCCGCGGAACCTGGTGCGGTGCCTCCGGGGCTCCGCCCGGGTCCCCGCGCCCTCGGTCACCGGCGGCGCTTCACCTGCCGCCCGCCGGCGCGGGACACCGCCGCCCGTCGGCGCGGGCGTCAGACCTTGGCGGGCGCTCCGCGTGCCACGCAGCCGTCGAGGTGATCGTCGACCAGGCCGCATGCCTGCATCAGCGCGTACGCGGTCGTCGGGCCGATGAAGCGCAGCCCTCTCTTCTTGAGGTCCTTGGCGAGCGCCGTCGACTCGTCGGTGACCGCGGGCACGTCGGCGACGGTCCGCGGTGCCGGGCGGCTCGCCGCCTTGGGCGCGTACGACCAGATCAGCTCGTCCAGCTCGCCGGGCGACCAGTCGGCGAGGACGCGCGCGTTGGCGAGCGTCGCGTCGACCTTGGCGCGGTTGCGGACGATGCCTTCGTCGGCGAGGAGCCGGTCCCTGTCGGCGTCGGTGAACCCGGCGACCGACGCGATCTCGAAATCGGCGAACGCGCGCCGGAAGCTCTCCCGTTTCCGGAGGATCGTGAGCCAGGACAGCCCGGACTGGAACGCCTCCAGGCACAGGCGCTCGAACAGCACGTCGTCCCCGTGGAGCGGACGGCCCCACTCGTCGTCGTGGTAGGCGGTGTAGTCCTCGGTGGACAGTCCCCAGGGGCAACGGAGCTTCCCGTCCGGCCCGGCCACGGTCCCCCCGCTCACCGTCCCTGCTCCTCGCCGGGTTCGGTGAACAGATCCGCCCTGCTCACGGCGGTGGCCCGCGCACCGGCCAGCGTCGATTCCAGCTCGGCGATACGGGCGTCCCGCTCGGCCAGCTCGGCCCCGAGGCGGCCCAGCACATCGTCCACGTCGGCCATCCGGTAGCCCCGCAGGGCCACCGGCAGCCGCAGCGCCTCCACATCCGCCCGCCCCAGCGGCCGGGTCAGGGGCAGCGGGTCCACCAGCTGTTCGGGCGCGGCCTCGGGGAGGGCCGCGCTGTCGCCGCCGCCGACCACGGCGAGCGTGACCGCTCCGACGACCACGACCATCGCGATCAGCAAGAACAAGAACACGAGCGACCCTCCCGGAGCGGAAAACAATCCCGTACTGATCGTGCCACGCCGGTGTGACAGTTAGGGTCGCAGCCGGACGACCCGAGAGGAAAACCCCTGATGCTGCGGCTGGGAAGGCGCGAATTCGACGCGCACGAGCCGGTGATCATGGCGATCGTGAACCGTACGCCTGACTCCTTCTACGACCAGGGCTCGACGTTTCTCGACGCGCCCGCGCTCGACCGCGTCGAGCAGGCGGTGTCGGAGGGCGCCGCGATCATCGACATCGGCGGGGTGAAAGCCGGTCCCGGGGAGGAGGTCACCGCCGCCGAGGAGGCCAGACGGACGGTCGGCTTCGTGGCCGAGGTGCGCAGGAGGTTCCCCGACGTGGTCATCAGCGTCGACACCTGGCGGCACGAGGTCGGCGAGGCGGTCTGCGAAGCGGGCGCGGATCTGCTGAACGACGCGTGGGGCGGGGTCGATCCGAGGCTCGCGGAGGTCGCGGCGCGCTACGGCGCCGGGCTGGTCTGCACCCACGCGGGCGGCGCGGAGCCGCGGACCCGGCCGCACCGGGTGACGTACGACGACGTCATGGCGGACATCCTGCGGGTGACGCTCGGGCTCGCCGAGCGGGCGGTGGCGCTCGGGGTGCGGCGGGACGGCATCATGATCGACCCCGGCCATGACTTCGGGAAGAACACCCGCCACTCACTGGAGGCGACGCGCCGCCTCGGGGAGATGGTCGACACGGGGTGGCCGGTCCTCGTCTCCCTCTCCAACAAGGACTTCGTCGGCGAGACGCTCGACCGCCCCGTCAAGGAGCGCCTCATCGGCACGCTGGCGACGACGGCGGTGTCCGCGTGGCTGGGGGCGCAGGTCTACCGCGTCCACGAGGTGTCGGAGACGCGGCAGGTCCTGGACATGGTCGCCACGATCGCGGGCCGACGGCCACCGACGGTGGCCCGGCGGGGGCTGGTGTGACACCGTCCGCCGGAGCCGGAGCCGGAGCCGGGACTATGTTCCGGTCGCCGTCCGCCGGGGCCACGGCCCGGTCGCCCGCGGCCGGGCCCGCGCCCGGCAGGACGACGAGACCGGAGGCGTACCTCACGAACGTCGACCCGCGGACAGCGGAAGAAGCGGAGGTCCCCCGGTCACCGCGTCAGCGGCTCGTCTCCTTTGTCACGAGGGCCACGGCCTCCTCCACGTCGTCCGTCACGTGGAACAGCAGCAGGTCCTTCTGCGACGCCTTGCCCTGGCCGATGACCGTGCCCCGCAGCCAGTCCACGAGCCCGCCCCAGTACTCCGTGCCGAAGAGCACGATCGGGAAGCGCGTCACCTTGCCCGTCTGAACGAGCGTCAACGCCTCGAAGAGCTCGTCGAGGGTGCCGAGGCCGCCCGGCAGGACGACGAAACCGGAGGCGTACTTCACGAACATCGTCTTGCGGACGAAGAAGTAGCGGAAGTTGACACCGATGTCGACATGCTGATTGAGCCCCTGCTCGAAGGGCAGCTCGATACCGAGGCCGACGGAGATCCCGCCCGCCTCCCGCGCCCCGCGGTTCGCCGCCTCCATCGCACCGGGACCACCGCCCGTGATCACCGCGAAACCGGCGCCGACCAGGGCTTTGCCGATGCGGATGCCCGCCTCGTACTCGGGTGTGCCGGCGACGGTACGCGCCGAGCCGAAGACGCTGATCGCGCTCGGCAGCTCCGCGAGCGCCCCGAACCCCTCCACGAACTCGGACTGGATGCGCATGACCCGCCAGGGATCGGTGTGCACCCACTCGGAGTCACCCTCGGTGTCCAGCAGCCGCTGGTCGGTCGTACCGGGCTGAACCTGGTCCCTGCGGCGTAGTACCGGTCCCTGCCGCTGCTCCGCCGGCGCCCGCGAACCCTCGGGGTTGCCCATGGCCTGCTCCCTCCGCCGATCATCATTGCTGGAAGCCAGAGTAGGACGGCGAAGGCGACAAGGAAGGAAATTCAGGACGTCAGCCACTCCCGCAAACGCTGCTCACAGTGTGTGATCTTGGCGATCGCGACATGTTCGTCCCTCTTGTGGGCATAGAGCGCGTCGCCGGGGCCGTAATTCACGGCGGGCACTCCGAGCGCGCTGAAGCGCGAGACGTCGGTCCAGCCGAACTTCGGCCGGGCACTTCCGCCCACGGCCTTCATGAAGGCCGCCGCGGCGGGGTGGGAGAGGCCGGGCAGCGCGCCGCCGGTGTGGTCGTCGACCACGAACTCGGCGACACCGCAGTCGGCGAAGACCTCGCGGACATGGGCCACGGCCTCGTCCTCGGTGCGGTCGGGCGCGTATCGGTAGTTGACGACGACCGTGCACGCGTCCGGGATGACGTTGTTGGCGACGCCGCCCTCGATCCCTACGGCGTTCAGGCCCTCACGGTATTCGAGGCCGTCGATCACCGGACGGCGCGGCTCGTACGCGGCGAGGCGGGCGAGGATCGGGGCGGCGGCGTGGATCGCGTTGGAGCCCATCCAGCCGCGGGCGGAGTGGGCCCGCTCCCCCGCCGTCCGCAGATGGACCCGGAGCGTGCCCTGGCAGCCGCCCTCGACCTCGGCGTCCGAGGGTTCGAGGAGGACGGCGAAGTCGCCCGCCAGCCACTCGGGGTGTGCTTCGGCGACGTGTCCGAGGCCGTTGAGGTGGGCGGCGACCTCCTCGTTGTCGTAGAAGACGAAGGTGATGTCGCGGTTGGGGGCGGGAACCGTCCGGGCGATACGCAGTTGCAGGGCGACGCCCGACTTCATGTCGCTGGTGCCGCAGCCCCACAGCACCCCGTCGTCGTCGAGCCGCGAGGGGAGGTTGTCCGCGATCGGGACCGTGTCGATGTGCCCCGCGAGAATGACCCGCTCACCGTGTCCGAGGTGAGTGCGGGCGACGACGTTGTTGCCGTGCCGGTCGACCGTGAGATGGGGCAGTCCGCGCAGGGCCCGCTCGATCGCGTCCGCGAGGGGCTTCTCGTCTCCGCTGACGGAGGGGAAGTCGACCAGGGCCGCGGTGAGTGCCGGAGCGTCGAGTGTGAGGTCAAGCGCGGTGTCGGACATGCGTCGACCTTAGCGCGGTCCCCTGCGCGCCCACCGGGCCCGGCCGTCCGGGAGCCGGGCTGAGGGAACGGCTCGGGACATGGAAGGTTTCAGGGACCCCACTTCAGCGAATTCGGTTCGGCGAATCCGGTTCATGGGTTACGTGAACGACCTGAGCAGAGGCTCCGGGTAAGAGCCGTCCCGTAAAAGGACCCGCCGCCGAAGGCGTGCGAACCCGGCCTGATCCGAACGAGGGGCCCTAGTACGGTGGACTTGTGTCCGAGACGTCCTCCCCCGTCCGGCGCGGCCGTCGCTCCCCGCGTGTCACGACCGCGTTCGCTGTGCTGCTCGCTCTGACCGGCTATGTCGCGGTGCATTACGTCACCCGTTCCGCGGCCCCCGGTTGCACGGTTCGCGCGATGTCGGGCGAGGACGGCCCGACGTACGAACTCAGCACCGAGCAGGCCGCGAACGCCGCGACGATCTCCGCCGTGGGCACCACGCGCGGGCTGCCGGAACGCGCCGTCACCATCGCGCTGGCGACGGCTCTCCAGGAGTCGGCGCTGCGCAACATCGACCACGGGGACCGGGATTCGCTCGGTCTGTTCCAGCAGCGGCCCTCGAAGGGCTGGGGCACGCCGTCGCAGATCCTCGACCCGGTGTACTCGGCGGGGAAGTTCTACGAGCATCTCGCCGAGGTTCCCGGCTACTCGCGACTGCCGCTGACCGTGGCCGCCCAGCGCGTACAGCGCAGCGGCTTCCCGCAGGCGTACGCCAAGCACGAGCCGAACGCGACTCTGCTGGCCGCCGCGCTCACGGGGCGGGCGGACGCCGCGCTGACCTGCACTCCGGGCAGCGGGGTGGAGAAGGCGGGCGATCCGGCGAAGGTACGGGCCGAGCTGGTACGGGCGTTCGGGCCCGGAGTGCTGCCCAAGGCGGCCGGGGCGCCGCAGGACCCCGGGGCGGCGCAGGACCCCGGAGCGGCGAAGACGCTGGAGGTGTCCGTGCCGGTGACCGGCGACCCCGGCGGGAAACGCGGCTGGGAGCTGGCCCACTGGGCGGTCGCACGCGCGGAGGGGCTGCGGATCGAGGAGGTGTCGTACGAGGGCCGGGTCTGGAACGCCAAGAAATCCATCAAGGGCTGGTATGTGCAGGGCACGGAGGACCCCACGGACACGATGACCGCGGCCGGTTCCACGGTCCCCGCGGTCGGGTCCCCCCTCGCCGAGGTTCGGATCCGGCTCGCACGCTGATACGAGCGCTCCCCCGCGAGGAGTGTTCCCCGACATCACCCGAATGCCTCGCCCGATGGTGGCACCCGATCGCGCCCTGATCGTCGGATCCCCTGCGAGCAAAGGGAAGTGACGGTTCGGCTCAGGTCAAGGCGGTGTGGCGATCATCCGCCTTTGTCCCGAACCGATAATGCGACGCATTGCGCATTCTTTACCTCGGGGCACCGCAACTTCCCCCACCCTCCGAGCGGTTGTCACTGCGTCCGGAGGTCAGACGCCGATGGACACGACAACGTCTTCTCGTCTCAAGGAGCATCATGTCCCTCCCCCTGACCCGTCGGATCGCCCGTGCCGCGCTGCTCATCGCGGCGGGTGCCGCTCCCGTGGTCGGTGCGGCCGGCTCCGCAAGCGCCGTGGACCTCCAGCAGGCCAACCCGCTCGGCGGGCTGACCGCGCTCGACGCGGGCGGGCTGAGCGACACCGTCGACGGCGCCGCACAGAACTCCTCCGAACTGGCCGGCGACACCGGGGGCAACGCCGTGAAGCAGACCGTCCCCGCCGCGAGCAAGGCCGTCGGCGGCGCGGGCAGGACGGCGGCCCCCGCCGCCCAGCAGGTCGCCGGTGAGGCGACGGGCAGCGCGGGCAACGTCCTCGGCGAGACCGCGGGCACCGCGACCGAGTCCCTCGGCACACCCGCCGGCGGCCTGCCGACCGACTCGCTCGGCGGCGGCCTCCCCACCGGCCAGCTGCCCACGAAGGGCCTGCCGCTCGGTTAGCCCACAGCCTCCGGCTGGCCGCCGGACCAGCCGGGCCGATGACCGTACGGTGACGCCAAGGGCCCCGGGAGCTTCTCCGCTCCCGGGGCCCTTGGCGTACGTCCGCTCAGCCGAGACGCTTCACAGCCGCCTCGACCCGCTCGTCCGTCGCCGTGAACGCCACCCGGACGAACCGCTCCCCGGCCGTCCCGTAGAAGTCGCCGGGCGCGACCAGAATGCCCAGCTCCGCCAGATGCGCCACCGTGTCCCAGCAGGGTTCGTCGCGCGTCGCCCAGAGGTAGAGGCTCGCCTCGCTGTGCTCGATCCGGAAGCCGTGCCCCTGGAGGGCGGTGCGCAGCGCGGTGCGCCGGGCGGCGTAACGGGCCCGCTGCTCCATGACATGGGCGTCGTCGCCCAGGGCCGCGACGGTCGCCGCCTGCACCGGGGCCGGAGTCATCATTCCGCCGTGCTTGCGGATCTGGAGCAGTTCGCCCAGCACGGCTTCGTCACCGGCGATGAACGCGGCACGGTAGCCGGCCAGATTGGAGCGCTTGGAGAGCGAGTGGACGGCGACGAGGCCCTCGTATGTGCCGCCGCAGACGTCGGGATGGAGCACCGAGACCGGTTCGGCCTCCCAGCCCAGCTCCAGATAGCACTCGTCGCTGAAGATCAGCACGCCGTGCTCACGCGCCCAGGCGACGGTACGGATCAGCTCGTCCTTGGCGAGTACGCGCCCGGTGGGGTTGGAGGGCGAGTTGAGCCAGAGCAGCTTCAGCCCGGCCGGGTCCAGCGCGGTGGGGTCGTCGTAGTCGACGGGGGTCGCTCCGCAGAGCCGTGCGCCGACCTCGTACGTCGGATAGGCGAGGCGCGGATAGGCGACCCGGTCGCCCGCGCCGAGGCCGAGCTGGGTCGGCAGCCAGGCGACCAGTTCCTTGGAGCCGACGACGGGCAGGACGTTGGTGTGCGCGACGTCGACCGCGCCGAGCCGCCGCTCCACCCACGCGGTGAGGGCGTTCCGCAGTGCGAGGGTCCCCCAGACCGTCGGGTAGCCCGGAGAGTCGGCGGCCTCGACGAGGGCCTGCTGGATCACGTCGGGAACGGGGTCGACCGGGGTGCCCACGGAGAGGTCCACCAGACCGTCGGAGTGGGCCGCGGCCGTCGCCTTGTACGGCTCCAGCTTGTCCCAGGGAAAGACGGGAAGGCGCGAAGAGACTGCGGACACGGGCTTTCTCTTTCTGGTACGTGAGAGAGCTGGAACAGGATTGGACAGCGGGGACAGCGAGGACAGCGAGGGCTGAGGGGACGGACGGACCGGAAGAACGGGAAACGGGGGAAACGGCGCGCGAGGCGGGCGGGAAAACGCCTCGGTCCCGTACGGACGACGACCGCACGGGACCGGGAATGCTCGGCCGTCCGGCCGCCTACTGGTTCTGCGGCGGCAGTCCGGCGACGAAGGGGTGGTCCCGCTCGATAAGCCCGAGCTTGGAGGCGCCACCGGGCGAGCCCAGCTCATCGAAGAACTCGACGTTCGCCTTGTAGTAGTCCTTCCACTCCTCCGGGGTGTCGTCCTCGTAGAAGATCGCCTCGACGGGGCAGACGGGCTCACAGGCCCCGCAGTCGACGCATTCGTCCGGGTGGATGTACAAGGACCGGGCGCCCTCGTAGATGCAGTCGACGGGGCACTCCTCGATGCACGCCTTGTCCTTGACGTCGACACAAGGCTGCGCGATGACGTAGGTCACGCTGTCGTTCCTCCTCGGTAGGGCTGGCATTGCGCGGGAGCGCGGCGTCGTCGATGCCCGCCCCTAGTATCTCCGTTCCTGGAGACGATCCGAACATGAGGGGCTCGCAGAGCTGTGGAATTCACCGGTGCCGGACGCCTTGACGTCCGTATTACACCCCTTGATGTGGGTAAACGGGTATCAATCCGACGTCTTGCCGACCCAGGGGGCGGAAGCGAGAAGTTCACCGACACGGTCGGAGTTCTCACATCCTGGGACAAAGGTGTGCTGTTGATCACGCGCCGCACCGGGGAGACCGTCCGTATCGCGGAATCGTCGCTGGTCGCGGGCAAGGTGGTGCCCGCCGCGCCGGCCCGCCGCCGGGGTCCGGCGGCGGGTTTCGGGGAACTCGCGAGAGTGATGGCACGTGCCTGGCAGCCGGTGGAGAGCGAGCGGCTCGGGGACTGGGAGCTACGGGCCTCCGCCGGATTCACCCGGCGGGCGAACTCCGTGCTGCCGCTCGGCGATCCGGGGCTGCCGCTGGACGAGGCCCTCGCCCGGGTGCGGATGTGGTACGGGGAACGCTCCCTGCCCGCGTATGTGCAGGCGGCGACCGGCGCGGCGGGCACCCAGGAACTGCTCTGCGCGGAGCTGGAGTCGCGCCGCTGGACGCGTGAGGTCTCGGCGGAGGTGCGGATCGGGGGCCTGGCGCCCGTCGCCGATCTGGACGCGGACGTGGCACGGGTGGCGCTGGGGCGTTCCTTCGACGAGCTGGGGCGGGGCTGGCTGCTGCGGTACCAGCGGTCCGGGGAGCCGGGGCCGCATGTGCTGAAGGTGCTGGGAAGCGGGCCTTCCGTGTGGTTCGCCTCGGTGCCGGGCACCGGTGAGGTGCCCGCGGCGATCGGGCGTTGTGTGGTGGACGGGCGCTGGGCCGGGTTCATGACGGTGGAGGTGGATCCGGCGTACCGCCGGCAGGGCCTGGCCACGGCGGTGATGACCGCGCTGGCGCGGCGGGCTCTGGAGGAGGGCGCGTCGGCGGCCTGGCTTCAGGTGGAGGCGGAGAACCGGGAGGCGGGTGCGCTGTACGGGGGTATGGGCTTCACCACCCACCACAGCTACCACCACTACCGGGCGGAACCGAACGAACCGGACCACGGGGGTGAACCGGCGGCGGCGCGGACGGCGGAATGAGTGGACTGGGCACGGACGGACGGGTACGAGTGGCGTATGCACGACGAATCAGCGGACCCCAGGAACCGGTTCGCGGAGGAGGCCCGTTCCGAGCGGCCCGATCTCTCGCTGCTCTGTCTGCTGATGGGCGCGGTGGCGGATCCGGGTCTGGACGACGCGGGGGTGGACGCGGCCCAGATCGAGCTGGACCGCCTCGCCGGGCTGCTTCCGTACGGACTGCGGAGCCCGCGCGCCTGGGCGGCGGCGCTGGCGGATCTGCTCGGCGACCGCTGCGGCTTCCACGGGACCGCGGGCGACTACCAGCGTCTTGAGTCCTCGCTGCTGCACGAGGTGCTGCACCGCCGCCGGGGACTGCCCATCCTGCTGTCGGTGGTCTGGGTGGAGGTGGCCAGACGGGCGGGTGCGCCCGTGTACGGGGTGGCGCTGCCGGGTCATTTCGTCGTCGGGTTCGGCGACCCGCCTGGGGCCGATGACGAACCCGGCGAACCCGGCGAGCCCGGTGACGCGTCCGGTGGGCAGGTGCTCGCGGATCCCTTCGCGGGCGGGCGGGTGCTGACCGGGTCCGACGCGGCGCTGATGGTGGCGGGTGCGACGGGCGCGCCGCTGGATCCGTCGATGCTGAAGCCCGCGGCTCCGCTGGAGGTGGTGGTACGGATCCTGAACAACATCCGCGCCTGGGCCGCGGCCCGCCCCGAGCAGTCGGCCGTCGCGCTGTGGGCGGTCGAGCTGTCCCTGCTACTGCCCTCCCATCCGGCGCGGCTGCGCTATGAGCGGGCTCAACTGCTCGTACAGCGCGGCGACTTCCTCGCCGGGGCGGCGGAGCTGGACGCGTACGCGGAGGTGGTGGCGGCGGTCGAGCCGGCGACGGCGGAGGCGATCAGGGGGCGGGCGCGGGCGGCGCGGGCGATGCTGAACTGATCGGGGGGCGCGCTGCGGCGTGCCGTACACGGCGTGGGCGCGGCTTCGGCTCGGTCCTTGTCTCGGCCCCCTTCCCCGTCCCGGTCTCGGCCGGAGCGGGATCACTGGCTGGACGGTGCGAGACACCGGTACCGGAGGGTCGGTGTTCCGTCGCCGAGGCCGCCGATGCGTACGGGCTCCACCCTGGCGGACTGCGGGAAGACGGGAAGAGTGGCGAGGGGGCCGGGAGGAACGCCAGGTGACATCGTCCTCCGGGCCTCGCCGGGACATGGGCCTCGCCGGGACATGGGCCTCACCCGGACATGGCCGACGCCCGGTCCCTCCGAAGAGTGAACCGGGCGTCGTACGCATTGACGTGCGGGAAGTCCGCCGCCGCCGACAGCGGATGGCGGCGGCAGCCGACGGCGGCAGGGGTCAGCTGGGGTTCAGCTCGATCACGGCCGTACGGTCGGCGGGCGTCGCGCCGCGGAGTGCCGGTCCCATCGCCTGAGCGACATCGTCGGGCCCGAGCTGGTGTTTCTTCCCGTCGCCCTTGGTGATCAGAATGCCGTTGAAGACGCCTTCGAGCAGTTGGTCGATCGCCTTCTTGTCGTAGACCTCGACCAGCTTGCCCTCGACCGCCTTCATCGACAGGATCCTCGGCAGCGATCTGGCGGGGCCGAACTGAATGCTCTTGCCGCCCGCCTTGATCGTGATCCGGTCCGACATGGCGGGTTCCGCGAACTCCCGCATCGCCCGGTCGATCTCGGCCTGGTCGATGGTCGGTTCACGGGTGGTGACGGGCAGGGCGACCGTTTTCGACCTGCCGGTCTCGACCTGGGCGCGATAGGCGTCCTTGACCGAGATCAGGGCACGGCCGACTTCCAGCGCCTGGCCCGGCTTGCCGGGGACGGCGACGACCTTGTCCGGCTTGAACTCGATCGTGCCCTCGACGGCCGAGCTGGAGGTGCCCGCCAGGTCGGTGAGCGCGACGCCCAGCTTCTCCTCGTCGACGAGCATCACCGGCTCGACCACGCGCTCGCCGCCGAAGAGCGACCCGATCACGGAGACGGGGTTGTAGTCGCTGCCCGCCGCCTTGCGGACGGTGGCCTGGCTGTCCAGTCCGAGCCCCGCCTTGTCCGGGGCCAGCTCCACCTCCTTGCCGCCGATCGAGAGCCGGAGCGGCGTGGCGGCCCGCTTGCCGAGGGCCCCTTCCAGTTTGCCGACGGCCTGGTCCCTGGTGCCGCCGCCGATGTCGACGCCGAGGACGGTGGTGCTCTTCGGGACGTCGGAGTGGTTCATCAGCAGGCCCGCGCCGTAGGCGACGCCGAGCAGGACGACGACACCGGCTCCGGCGAGGACCAGCTTGGAGCGGCCCTTCTTCGCGGGCTGCGGGGGCGCGGGCCGGTCGGCTACGGGGGTGGCGGCCGGTGCGGACCGGTCGGCCGGGGGCACCGGCCCGGAGGGACCGCGGCCGGGACCGACGGGACCGCCGACGGGGGCGCCGGGGAATTCCGCGGTGGAGAAGTCCGCCTCGCCGGGCGGGGTCTGGGGGCCGGGCCCGGACGGGAACGGCGAGCGGGGCTCGGGCCGGACGACCGGGATGCCGCTGGTGAGCGTGTCGCCGGAGACATTGCCGCCGGGGCCGGGGCGGCCCACCGCGCCGGGCGCGGAGCCGTTGCCGGGATGGACGGCCGGGTTCTGCGGTGTCAGTACGGCGGTGTCGTCGGACAGCCGGGGCGCGGTGGCCGCTCCGGGGCCCGCGGCCATGGGGCCATGTCCGGCGGCCGGTGCGCCCGGAGCGGCGGCCCGGTCCGCGACCGGTCCCACTCCCGTCGGCATGCTGCCCTGGGCCGGTCCCGTGGTGGGCCCGGCGGGCCCGGCGTCGGGTCCGGCGGGCGGGCGGACGCCCAGGGGAGGTGTCCGGGGGCCGGGCGCGAATCCGTTCGGGCCGCCCGCCGTCCGAGCCGCGCCCTCGCCCGCGAACTCGCTGAGCGAACTGCGGGGCTGGGCCGCCGCACCGGGCGCCGGGGTCTCGGAGAAGAAGGGGGCGGTGGAACCGACCGGCGTGCCTCTCGGCGGAGTGCCGGTCGCGGCACCGCCGGCAGGGGTGCCGGGAACCTTCAGCCCCGCCCCATTCGTACCGGACTGGGAGGATTTACGGGGGGCGAACCAGTTGCTCGCCTCCTTGTCCTTCCCTTCGGGGTCCTGATCGCCGACCGGTTCGGCGGCGGGTGGGGGAACCTGCGGTCCACCGATCACCGGCATCGCGGCCGTCCGCTCGCTGTCCCTCTCGGCCGCCTCCGGCGCGACGGGGACACCGGCCGACGGCGTGGCGGTGTCCACATCGCTCATCGGCTTGCGCATCACCACGGGTGGGATGGGACGGGATCCGGGAATGTTGATCCGGATCCGCGTGGTCAGCGTCGTCTCGGTCTTGGGCTCGGACTTGGCTTCGTCCGGCTTCTCCTCACCGGCGGCGGCCGCCGCGCCCGGAGGGGCTTCCTGTCCCGGGTGCAGCGACGGATACTGGCGCGATCCGTACGGCGGCGTCCCCGAGGGGTACGCGGCTCCGCCGCGCCCCTGGGGCCCGGAGGACGAACTGTCGGTTTCACGACTCAAAGCAGGATCTCCCGGTTGGCTTCGCCGCCCGCTTTCTCACTGAAGCTCTTGCTGCTAAGGGCGGCTCGGCGGCGCGCACCACCATACTGTCCGCCACGGACACTCATCCCGCGACTGTGGAAAGCGCCATTCCGTCGACCGTGGGGCACAGAGCCGGCTGGGGGTGTTCCACACTCCGGGGCGACCCACGATAGGGGTCCGCGGAACCCGCGTCCGGCCGGGGGTCCCACAGGTCCCCTTTTAGTGAGCTCGGTTTGCCTCCGGGGCGCTTTTAGCGTGTGTCGACGGTCGACCGTGCTCGATCCCTCGTACCTCGGGACCTCCGCGCGCTCTCCCCTTCGATACCTGCGCGCCCCTTCGGCTCACTCGCCCTTTATCTGTCAAGTCGGCCGGTTCCGCCCCCCGGTTGCACGGAACGCGACATGGTGGCGCATATCACAGCCACCGCCATGGAACCGAGCATGAACACGATCGGCCCGATCCCGGCCCCGAAGAGGGCGTCGCCCTCGGGCCGTCCCGTGCTCAGCACCAGGATCGCGCCCAGCCAGCCCACGGCGGGCGCCGCGACCCCGATCTGGGTTCCGGTGGCCCGCAGCGAGCCGTGGAACAGCCCGGCCGCCGCGAGGAGCGCGAGCAGCAATCCGCCGGGGAACCAGGCGGCTTGGACCAGCGAGCCCGCCGTGCCCACCACCGCGCCGAGCAGCGTGAGGCCGAGATACGCGGCGATCCGGCCCGGCCTGACGGGCCCCGCCGGCCAGGAACCGGGGGCGTCCTGCCCTCTCATCCGGACACCCCGGCGAACAGATCCCGTTCGCGCTCACCCGAGGGAGCGCCGGAGACCCCCTGCGCCAACTGGTAGTACTCCGTGGCGAAGATCGGCTGACCCAGTTCGTTGGAGAGCGCGAAGAACGGGCCGTCGACGGCGATCTGGGAGGCATGGGCGCGCATCGCCGCCGCCTTCCGCTCCGCGTAGTCGGCGCCGTCGATCTCGGCCGTGATCTCCGCGTCGTCGATCACACCGGGGATGTCGTCGATCTCCGCGACACCGGGGAAGTCCGTCCCGCCCGCGGCCCGGAGGCGGGCGAAGCCCTCCTCGGCCACCGAGCGCGGCACCCGGTTCCAGTAGATCTTGGCGATGGCCCACGGATCGCCGAGATCCCGGCGGAAGGCCCGCTCGGCGGCCAGTTCGGCGGCGCGCATGGCGACCCGGTGGGCCTGGATGTGGTCGGGATGTCCGTACCCGCCGCGAGGGTCGTACGTCACCATCACCTGGGGACGCACGGAGCGGATGATCTCGACGAGGTCGGGTGCCGCGTCGTCGACGGGCGTACTCCAGAACGCGTCCTCGCGGCGGTTCTGCTCGACGCCCATCATCCCGGAGTCCCGGTAACGCCCCTGACCGCCGAGGAAGCGGTGATCGGTGACGCCCAGTTCCTTCATCGCCGCGGCGAGTTCGCCCACCCGATGAGGGCCGAGCCGGTCCTCGCGGTCGGACGCGAGATGCGCGAGGTTCGGCGGAATGACCTCGCCCTCTTCCCCGAGGGTGCAGGTCACCAGGGTGACCCGGGCACCGACGGCGGCATAGCGGGCCATCGTGGCGCCGTTCGTGATCGACTCGTCGTCCGGGTGCGCGTGCACCAGGAGCAGACGACGGAGGGAAAGATCCTTCATACAGCACAGCCTACGAGGCAAGGGCATGCCGCCGTGCTCGAATGAGATGTCCCCCGGCCATCAGATCAGGATTCCGCGGGCCGAGGGGTTCAGGGGGGACGGGACGGTCCGTGCGAAGCGCTGAGCAAGGGGGCGCGCGGTGCGGAGACGGGGGCGCGCGGGGGGACGGGACGGCCTTGCTGTCAGAACTTGATGTCACCGATCATTCCGGCCACGTTCGTGGTCAGGTCGGTGATCGTGGGAGCGATCGACGAGCTTGCGAGATAGAACCCGAGCAACACGCAGACCGCCGCATGCCCACCCTTGAGCCCGGACTTCCGGACCAGTAGGAAGACGACGATCGCCAGCAGCACCACCGCCGAAATCGAAAGTGTTGCCACGGCGGTTCACCTCCATGGATATTCGTTGGGGACGGGCAGGTTGCATGTGCCAGGTGGTTCATACCCACCTTGCGCTACGGATCATAACTATCCGTACGAACGCATCAGTCGGTGCACAGCAGCACACGGGGGCGCACGACCGCTAGGTTCGGTCACATGACGTCCAGGATGCAGCTCTCCTTCCCGCGCCAGTTCGCCAGGACCCAGCGCTTCACGCTCGGCGCACCGCGGTCCTTCGCCGTCTCGCCGGACGGATCGCGGGTGGTCTTCATCCGGTCCGCGTCGGGCACCGATCGCACCGGGCTTCTCTGGGTTCTCGATCTCGACGGTCCCGAGGGGCGGCCCCTGGAGCGGCTGGCGGCGGATCCGGCCATTCTGCTCGGCGGGAGCGACGAGCGGCTCTCCGCCGGGGAACGGGCACGGCGCGAGCGCAGCCGGGAGGGTTCGGCGGGCATCGTGGGCTACGCGGTGGACCGGGCGGCCGAGTTGGCGGCCTTCGCACTCTCCGGGCGACTGTTCACGGCGGAACTGCGGGCCGGAACCGCGCGTGAACTCCCGGCACGGGGGCCGGTGATCGACCCCAGGCCGTCCCCCGACGGCCGGTACATCGCCTACGCGGCGCGGGGCGCGCTCCGGGTCACCGGCGCGGAGGGCGACGGCGACCGTGCGCTCGCGGAGCCGGACGGCGACCATGTCGCGTACGGGATCGCGGAGTTCATCGCGGCGGAGGAACTGGGGCGGGCGCGCGGATTCTGGTGGTCTCCGGAGTCCGACCGGCTGCTGGTCGCGCGCGTGGACGAGCGTGAGGTGTCGCGCTGGTGGATCTCCGACTCCGCTCATCCGGACCGGGAGCCGCAGCAGATGGCGTATCCCGCGGCGGGAACGCCCAACGCGGAGGTACGTCTCTCCTTCATCACCCTTGAAGGTGAACGCACGGAGGTCGCCTGGGACCGGTCCCGGTATCCCTATCTGGCCCGTGTGCACTGGTCGGAAGCAGGCGCTCCGCTCCTTCTCGTGCAGTCCCGTGATCAGCGGACGCAGCGATATCTCGCGGTGGACGCCGCTACGGGCACGACCCGGACGGTCCATGTCGACGAGGATCCCGCATGGCTCGATCTCTTCTCCGGGGTGCCCGCGTGGGCGCCCGACGGCCGTCTCGTACGCATCGCCGACGAGGGCGGCGCACGGGTGCTGGCGGTCGCCGACCGCGCGCTCACCGGGGCCGGGCTTCAGCTGCGGGCCGTGCTCGACATCGGCGAGAACGACGTCCTGGTGTCGGCGGCGGCCGGTGAGGAGGCCGCGGCGCCCGAGGTCGGCGAGATCCATGTCTACCGGGTCAACGAGCTGGGCGTCGAACGGATCTCCGAAGGTCCGGGCGTTCACTCGGCGGTCCGCTCCGGCGCGGTGACCGTACTCGCGTCGTCCCGTCTCGACGCCGACGGCGCGACGGTTCAGGTCCTGCGGGACGGCAAGCCGGTCGCCGTCCTCGCCTCGCACGCGGAGCGGCCCGTGCTGACGGCCCGGCCGCGGCTGTGCGAGGCGGGGGTACGGCGGATTCCGTGCGCCGTGCTGATGCCGTCCGGGTACCGGGAGTCGGACGGACCGCTGCCGGTGCTGATGGATCCGTACGGCGGGCCGCACGGCCAGCGGGTGTTCGCCGCGCGGAATCCGTATCTCACCTCCCAGTGGTTCGCGGACCAGGGCTTCGCGGTGATCGTCGCGGACGGGCGGGGCGCGCCGGGTCGGTCTCCCGGCTGGGAGAAGGCGATCAAGGACGACTTCCCGCTGACCCTCGACGACCAGATCGACGCGCTGCACGCGCTGTCCTCGTCGTTCCCGCTGGACCTCGGCCGGGTCGGTATCCGCGGCTGGTCGTACGGGGGCTATCTCGCCGCACTCGCGGTTCTCCGCCGCCCCGACGTCTTCCACGCGGGCATCGCGGGCGCGCCCGTGACGGACTTCCGGCTGTACGACACCCACTACACCGAGCGGTACCTCGGTGACCCGCGGGAGCGGCCGGAGGTCTACGCGCGGAACTCCCTGGTCACGGAGGACGGCTTGACGGCGCTGGAGAACCCGTCGCGGCCCCTGATGATCATTCACGGGCTGGCCGACGACAATGTCGTGGTGGCCCACGCCCTCCGTCTCTCCTCCGCACTGCTCGCGGCCGGCCGCGAGCACGAGGTGCTCCCGCTGAGCGGGGTGACCCACATGACCCCTCAGGAACAGGTGGCGGAGAACCTGCTCCTGCTCCAGGTGTCCTTCCTGAAGCGCGTCCTGAAGGTGACGTAGCGCCGAGGGGTTCCCCCGGACGGAGTCCGGGGGAGAACCGAGCCACGAAATAAAAAAGCCGGCCGGGGTTCGCGTGAGACCCCGGCCGGTCTACGGCACCCGCACGGCCGTAAGCACCGACTCTGCCGTGTCCGTATATCGGATCCGCGACGGGCACATTGCCTGCACGTAAAAGCAGGGCGTGAACGCGGGGCGCGAAACCGTGCGCAGGGAGCCGGCGGAAGTGGTCGGGCCCGGCGTGCGGGGTGCTCCGGACCGGTCGTCCTCCGCCGTCAGCCGACCTTGATCCGGTGGTAGACCGGGAGGCTGAAGGGGTTGAGCGAGACGTTGGAGATCCGCTGCGAGTACCCGGCGCTGCCGTTCTGGTACCAGAGCGGGATGGCCGCCATCTGGTCCCGTACGACCTTCTCGGCGTCCTGATAGGTCCGCGCGGCCGTCGCCTTGTCGCTCTCCGCGTTGGCCTGGTCGACGAGTCTGTCGAAGTCCTTGTTGCTCCACTTGCCGTCGTTGGACGAGGCGTTGGTGTAGTAGAGCGGCTGAAGGAAGTTCTGGATCAGCGGATAGGCCATCTGCCAGCCGGCCCGGAAGGGGCCGGGCATCCTGTACTGGGTGATCCGGTCGCGGAATTCGGCGAAGGTGCCGACGGGGTTTCCGACGCACGCCTTGTCGTTGCCGAGGGCGTTGTTGACGCTGTCGCAGACGGCGTCGACCCACTCCTTGTGGGAGCCGGTGTCCGCGTTGTACGAGACCTTCATGGTGCCGCCGGGGATGCCGCCGCCTTCGGAGATCAGCTTCTTGGCCCGGACGGGGTCGTAGGCGCAGGCGTCGCCGCAGAGCGTGTCGCTGAAGCCGCCGTCCGCGCCGAGTACGGGTGAGGTCCAGTCCTGGGCGGGGGTGCGCGTCTTCTGGAAGATCGTGTCGGTGATCTGCCGGCGGTTGATCGCCATGGAGAGGCCGGTGCGGACCTTGCCGCCGCCGGGGGTGTTCCACGCCGGGTCGTAGAAGGGGAAGGCGAGGGTCTGGATGACGCCCGCGGGGGTGTCGATGTACCGGTCGCCGAGGTCCGCCCGCACGTTCTCGAGCTGGGAGGCGGGTACGTCGTCGACGAGGTCGAGGTTGCCCGCGACGAGGTCGGTGTAGGCGGTGTTGTTGTCGGTGTAGACCCTGAGTTCGACACCGTTGTTCTCCGCCTTGTCGTCGCCGGGGTATCCGTCCCATGTGCGGAGCGACATCCGGAAGCCCTCGGTGTACGAGTCGACGGTGTACGGGCCGTTGCCGATGGGCTTGGAGAGCCAGGCCGCGTGGTTGTCGTAGAACGCCTTGGGCAGTGGGGCGAAGGCGGCGTAACCGAGGGTGTCGGGCCAAGCGGCGAACTTCTGGGTGAGTTCGACGGTGAAGGTCCTGTCGTCGACGACCTTCAGGCCGGACATGGTCTGGGCGGTCGGCGGGCCGCTGTCGGGGTGGACCTGGGAGTAGCCCTCGATGTAGCCGAAGAAGTGGGCGTTCTTCTGGTTGTTCTCGAGGTTGGCGCCGTAGTTCCAGGCGTCCACGAAGGACTTCGCGGTGATCTTCTCGCCGTCGCTGAAGGTCCAGCCGTCCTTGACGGTGACGGTGAAGTCGGTCGAGTCGGAGGTCTCGATCTTCTCGGCGAGCATGTTCTCGGCGCGGCCGGTCTTCGGGTCGTACCGCTTGAGGCCGCGGAAGATCATGTCGAGGACCTTGCCGCCCTGTACCTCGTTGGTGTTGGCGGGCTCCAGCGGGTTCTGCGGGTCGCCCCAGGAGGAGCTGACGATGCCGTCGGCGCCGATTCCGCCGTCGTCGCCGCCTCCACAGGCCGTCACCGTGAGGGCGACGGCCAGCACGCATACAGCTCCTCTGGCGTGCGTGGCTCCACGCATGTACTGCCTCCTCGGTCCTGAGTCCCGTCCAGGACCGAATATCTCCCCATAACGAGGCAAAACGCATGCACGCTCGCCCGTCCGGAGGAGCCGACGGCGGCTTTGGGCATACGGATGGGCCGGTCGTTTCCCCCGTTCACGGGTCGCCCCTCACCGATGACGTCGACGGCGTCGGGCAGCGCGCAGCCGGCGGGCGCGTTCTCGGGAGCGGCGGGACGGACCGCGAGATCGCCGGACAGGCACGGAACGGGAATTCCCCGGACACCGTCAAGGCGTCCGGGGAACCACTCCGCGTTCGATGCCGTACGGATCCGATGCGCGTCCGGCGCCTTTCGTATCCGGCCGGGGATCAGCCGTCGTGCTCGTTCTCCAGCGCCGAGAGCGCCGGGTCCAGGACGATGTCCTCCGTACGTGCCTCGGTCGACGGGTCCTCCGGGAAGTGGCACGCCGTGAGATGACCCTCGCGGTTGCCGGAGAGCTGCACCAGCGGTGGCTCCTCCGTCGCGCACTTCTCCTGGGCCTTCCAGCAGCGGGTGCGGAAGCGGCAGCCGGACGGCGGCATGATCGGCGAGGGGACGTCCCCGGCGAGCCGGATCCGCTCCTTGTCGCTGTCCACGTTCGCCTCGGGCACGGCCGAGAGCAGTGCGTGGGTGTACGGGTGGCGGGGCCGGTTGTAGAGGGAGTCGCGGTCGGCGATCTCCACGATCTTGCCGAGGTACATCACGGCGACGCGCTGCGAGAAGTGCTGTACGACGGCGAGGTCGTGCGCGATGAAGAGAAAGGCGATGCCCATCTCTTCCTGGACCTTCTTGAGCAGATTGACGACCTGCGCCTGGATCGACACGTCCAGCGCGGAGACCGGCTCGTCCGCGACGATCAGCTTCGGCTCCAGCGCGAGGGCGCGGGCCACGCCGATGCGCTGCCGCTGGCCGCCGGAGAACTCGTGCGGGAAGCGGTTGAAGTGCTCGGGGTTGAGGCCGACCGTCTCCAGCAGTTCGCGGACCCGGTTGTCCCGCCCGCCGGGCGGGTTGATGCCGTTGACCTCCATCGGGCTCTTGATGATGGTGCCGACGGTCTGGCGCGGGTTCAGCGACGAGTACGGGTCCTGGAAGATCATCTGGATCTCGGACCGGATCGGCGCCAGTTCCCCGCGGCCGGCGTGTGTGATGTCACGCCCGGCGTAGGTGATCTTTCCGTCGGTGGGCTCCAGCAGCCGGGTGACCAGTCGTCCGGTGGTCGACTTCCCGCAGCCGGATTCGCCGACGAGGCCGAGGCTCTCACCGCCGTGGACGGTGAGGTCGATCCCGTCCACCGCCTTGACCGCGCCGACCTTGCGCTTGAAGGGGAACCCTCCGTAGATGGGGAAGTGCATGCGCACTCCCTCGACGGTGAGCAGTGGCTCGCCCCCGCCGGTCTCCGAACCCTGCTGCAGCGGCAGAGTGACGTTCTCGCTCATGTGTCCGCGTCTCCCTAGCCCAGCCGGGGCTTGATCTGATCGATGAAGATGGTCTGCTTCTGCTGTGCCGAGAGGTGGCACGCGGCAGCCCGTCCGAACGCCAGCTCGGGGCGCTCGGCCGAGCAACGCCCCCCGCTCACCTGGTCGGTGAAGGCGCACCTCGGGTGGAAGGCGCATCCGGACGGCGGGTTGAGGAGGCTCGGCGGAGATCCGGGGATCGGCGTGAGCGCCTCGTCGAGGTCGCCCCCGAGGCGCGGCATCGAGCTGAGCAGCCCCCAGGTGTACGGGTGCCGGGGTGTCTGGAGGACCTCGCGGACCGTGCCGCGCTCCACCGCCCGCCCCGCGTACATCACCAGGAGGTCGTCGGCCATGTTGGCGATGACGCCCAGGTCGTGGGTGATGAAGACGATGGCCGAGCCGAACTCCTGCTGGAGGTCCTTGAGCAGATCGAGGATCTGGGCCTGCACGGTCACGTCGAGCGCGGTCGTCGGCTCGTCGGCGATCAGCAGGTCGGGGTCGCAGATCAGCGCCATGGCGATCATCGCGCGCTGGCGCATACCGCCGGAGAACTGGTGCGGGTAGTCGCCGAAGCGCGTCGCGGGCTGCGGGATGCCGACCTTGGCCAGCATCTCGATGGCACGGGCCTTCGCCTCCTTCTTGGAGGCTCCGGTGTGCTTCATATACGGCTCGGCGATCTGCCGGCCCACCGTGTAGTACGGCGAGAGCGCCGTCAGCGGGTCCTGGAAGATCATCGCGACCTTGTTGCCGCGGAGCTTCTCCATGTCCCTTTCGCGGGCGTCGACCAGTTCCTGGCCGTCGAGGTAGATCTCACCGTCGATGGCGGTGGTCTTGCTGTTGTGCAGCCCGAGGATGGTCAGGTTGGTGACGGACTTGCCGGAACCCGACTCGCCCACGATGCCGAGCGTCTTGCCGCGCTCTACGTCGAAGGAGAGCCCGTCGACAGCGTTGACGACGCCGTCCTCGGTGGAGAACCGCACCCGCAGGTCGCGAACCGAGAGGAAGGCGCCCGGCCCGGTCGGGGCCGGTGTGTCTTCGGTCTTGGTCTCAGTGGTCACGGTCGTTCTCCTAGGCGAGGCGCACGCGCGGGTCGATGTATGCGTAGGCGAGGTCCACGACGATGTTCAGGAGCAGGATGAAGAAGGCTCCGAACAGCATCACGCCCATGGTCAGCGGCAGGTCCTTGTTGAGCGAGGAATCCACCGCGAGACGGCCGAGGCCCGCGAGGTCGAAGGTGAACTCGGTGACCACCGCGCCCGAGAGCAGGGCGCTGAGGTCCATGCCCAGGATGGTGACGATGGGCGTGAGCGAGCCACGCCAGGCGTACCGGAAGAACACGTACCGCTGCTTCATGCCCTTGGCGCGGGCGGTGCGGACGTGCTCCTCCTGAAGCTGCTCGATCATGGTCGACCGGGCCATACGCGTGTACTGGGCGGTGAAGATCGTCGCCATGACGGCCCAGGGGATCAGCATGCCCAGGGCCCAGGCGGCCGGGTCGTCGAGGAACGGAACGTACTTCGGGTTCTCCATCCAGCCGAGGCCGTAGACGAAGATGCCGAGGACGATCGGGCCCAGGAAGTAGATCTGGAACGAGCTGAGCACCATCGAGGAACCGCTGACGATCTTGTCGACCGGGGTGCCGCGCTTCCAGGCGGCGAGCATGCCGGAGCCGAGGCCCAGGATCAGGAAGATGACCAGTCCGCCGACCGTCAGCGACAGCGTCAGCGGGAAGCGGTCGACGATGGAGTCCCAGACGAACTCGCGGGTGTCGAAGGAGACTCCGAGACAGGGGGCGGAGCAGTGGCCGGTGGCGAAGTCGCGGCCGGTCACGATGCCGCTCATGAACTCCCAGAACTGGGTGGTGATGGGCTTGTCGAGCCCGAGGTTCTCCCTGATGACCGCGATGTTGTCTGGCGTGCAGGTCCTCCCGCAGGCCAGTTCGGCGAAGTCCTGAGGAATCGTATAGAACAGGAAGAACGTGAAGGCGCCGATCAAGAACATGATGACGACGGCGCTCGTCAACCTGCGGATGAGGAACTGAAGCATCGGGTGAGGCTGCTCTCTTCGGAAGGCGGCTCGGGGTTCGAGAGGTGGGGCCCGTGGGGGTGCGCTCCGCCTGGCGCGCACCCCCACGGGTCAGCCGTGGGTCGGTCCTACGGGTTGATCAGGAACAGATCGTTGATGTCGATGTAGCTCGACTCGGTGCTGTACTTGACGCCGCCGACGTTGGAGCCGGACAGCTGGATCTGCTTGGAGTAGTAGACCGGGGCAGCCGGGTTGATCTCCTCGACGATCCGGTGGTGGGTCTTCTCCCACTCCTTGGCCGCGACCGACGGCTCCAGCTTCTTGGCCGTCTGGATGCCCTCGTTGACCTTCGGGTCGTTGATGTGCGAGTAGTTCGAGGCGCCGTCGGCGACGAGCGTTCCGTCGTACACCGGGGTCACGATCGTGGACGGGGACGGCCAGTCCTGGCCCCAGCCGGTCATGTAGATGTCGTACGGGTTGTCGAGCTTGCCGACCTGCTCGTAGAAGGTCGCGCGCTCGATCTCCTTGGCCTGGACGTCGAAGCCGATCGAGTTCAGCGCGTCCTTGATGAGGAGCATCTGCTTCTGGCCGCGCGGGGTGTTGGAGTAGGCGTAGGTGAGCTTGGTGCCCTTGGCGACGCCCGCCTCCTTCAGCAGCGCCTTGGCCTTCTCCGGGTCACCGTTGGGCTTCTTCAGCTTGCCGAACGGGTCGTACTCCGGGTCGAAGCCGGGCAGGGTCGGGGCGAACAGACCGCCGGCGACCTCACCGCCGTACTTGCCGCCGTCGGCCCCGACCATCCGCTGGTTCGGGATGGCGTAGGTGATGGCGTCACGGATCTTCTTGTCCTTGATCCGGTCGAGGTTGAAGGTCAGCTGCCAGACGTAGGGCTGGTAGCCCTTGACCGTGCGCTTGTTGACCGCCTCGTCGCCGATCACGGTCTGCATCTGGGCCGGGTCGACCGAGTCCGTGAACTGGATGGCGTTCTTGGCCTCGCCCTTGTCGGCGATCAGGCGCTTGGTCTGGCTCGCCTGGTCGATCGTGAGGGAGAAGTTGTAGCCGTCCACGTACTGGTGGCGCACGGCGTCCGTCTTCGCGTCCCAGTTGGTGTTCTTCACCAGCGTCATGGACTTGCCGGACTTGTACTCGGCGAGCTTGTAGGGGCCGAGCGCGACCGGGGCCTTGTCGTACTTCTCCTTGGTGTCCGCCTTCTCCGGCACGATGCTGTAGCCGGCCATGGCGAGCGCCTGGGGAAGGTCGGGCTGGGCCTCCTTGAAGTTGAAGACCACGGTCTTCGCGTCCGGAGTCGCGAGCACGGTGTCCGGCAGGTGCTTGCCCTTGTACGGACCGTCCGGCAGCGCCTTGCGGTAGTCGGAGCCGGAGAGCCAGCTCTGGACGTACGTCGGGCCGTCGAAGATGACCTTCGAGTACATCCGCTCGATGGTGTGGCGGACGTCGGCGGACGTGATGGCGTTGCCGTTCTGGTCCTTGATGCCGTCCTTGAGCGTGTACGTCCAGGTCTTGCCCTCGTTGGAGGACTTGCCGGAGTCGGTGGCGATGTCGCCGACGACGGTCAGGTTGCCGTCCTCGTCCTCCTGGAAGTTCGTCAGACCGCGGTGGATCAGGTTGGAGAACTGACCCGCGTCGCTGACGTAGATCTGAGCCGGGTCCATATGGCTCAGGTCGGACTCCATGTAGACGTTGATCGTGCCGCCGGGCTTGGCACCGGGGACCTCGGCCGCGGGTCCGTTCGAGGCCGCGGCGTCACCGTAGACGACCGGCTTCGACTGAGCGGCGGCGTCCTGCTTGGACTTGGACTGGTCCTTGGTGTTGCCGTTGTCCTTGGAGCAGCCGGTGAGCGCCAGGGAGCCGGCCGCTGCGGCAACGACTATGGCGCGCACCGAGCGCGATCGAGTGGGCTTCATGATGCTCGTTGCACCTACCTGTCCTTTGTTAATCAACAAGAGCTGCCTGACCATCCGGTTGCCCGGCGCGGGGGACGGCAGCGGCCCCCGCCCAGGGACGTCACCGTCCGGTCTTGGGGTCGAACGCGTCCCGGACCGAGTCACCGAGGAGGTTGAAGCAGAGAACGAAAACCACCAGGGCGACGCCCGGGAAGAACATGAACGCCGGGTCCTGCTCGTAGATGTCGGCGCCGATGGCGAACATCCGGCCCCAGTCGGGGGTCGGTTCCACGAAGCCGACGCCGATGTAGGAGAGGAAGGCGATGGTCAGGATCGAGCCGGGCAGGATGTAGGTGCCCTGCACCAGGATCGGCGTGACGATGTTCGGCAGGATCTCCTTGCGGACGATCCGCCATCGCGAAGCGCCCGAGACCTTGGCCGCCTCCACGAACTCCCGTTCGCGCAGGGAGAGTACGGAGCTGCGCACCAGACGGGCCATGCCCATCCAGCCGAGGAACCACAGCACCAGGAGCATCGCGACCGAGCGCAGATAGGTGGGGGTCTCGTCCTGCGGGGAGACGAACATCGCGGTCACGACGGGCATGAAGGCGATGAAGAACAGCTGCTGGGGGAAGGCCAGGAAGAAGTCGGTCGTCCGGCCCAGCCAGTAGTCGACCTTGCCGCCGAAGTACCCGCCGACCATGCCGATGATCACACCCGTGCCGACGCTCAGGACCGTCACGGCGAGGGCCATGAGAAGCGAGGTCCGCATGCCGTAGAGCAGCATCGTGAACACATCACGGCCCAGTTCGGGCTGGATACCGAACCAGAACTCCCCGGAAACGCCGCCGAAGGAACCGGTCGGCATCGAGAAGTCGTCCAGTAGTTCGGGCCGGTCGTTCGCGTAGAGCGTGTACGGGTCCTTGCCGTACAGGGCGGAGATCACCGGGGCGAGGAGCGCGGCGGCGAAATAGAGGAGCACGACGATGGCGGAGGCCACGCCGGTGCGGTCGCGCTTGAAGCGCGCCCACATCAGCTGGCCGGGCGAGCGGCCGGTGAGGCCCTTGCCGTCCGCCGCTTCGGCCTTGGTCGCGGTCTTCTTGTCCAAGGCGACAGAGGCGTCGGCGCCCTCGGTCTCGATTGGACTGGTCATGGTGTGTCCATTCACGGGTGTCGGGTGACCCGCGGTCCTGCGCACGGCAGTGAGGACGGCCGAGTGCACGCACTCGTACCGTCTGGACTGCCGCATGACGATTCCCGGCGTCGGCCATGCCCCGCGAACGGGCACGGCCGTACCTACCTCATGCCGGTGGGTTCACCCACGGACAAATCGGCACAAAAGGTCGTCAATAGGGATTGATTTCACCCTCAGGAGCGCGAGCCGAGCGGTTGACCGGGGCTCAGAGTCGCTGTCCGCCGCCACCGGCGGCATGACCGGGTGAAATGCACTGAAAACCGACTACCCAAGTCATCTGTGACGACTCGGCCCCACTGGCGCTCACGGCACCACGCATGGGTTCCTCCTCAAGAGTCCACGTGTGTTCAATGCAGGGCGGGCACATCGCATCCGCCAACACCCCTGAAGGCGAAGATGATGTGCCCCGTGTGCTCGTGAGTCGGCGCTCCCCACAGCGCATGACCCGTTGACCCGAGCTCAGTGAAGCCAACTATTGGGTAAGTTCGAGCCGTAAACCACACTTAAAGCATCTCGTTTTGGCAACATCAGCGGACCCCCCGGGACCACAATCCGGACAAAGGGATCGCAGACAGACACCCCCGAAACGGACTGTTAATACAGGTTTCCGGTGAGCTACGCCCGATAGTCGGACGGGGCGGGCAGGAAAACCCGTTGACGGCCGGGTCGCGCCGACGCTCCAATCCCACAGTTTTCCACCGCTCGGAGAGCCGCAAACGGCTCGGGCGGCCCCAACTTGCAGGGGTCGCCCGAGCCGATTCGTGTCTCGTGCGTCACACCGGCGTCTTCCCTATCGCATCGGGATCTTCCGCGGCGCATCGGGGGTCACTGCGCCGTACCGGGGTCGCCGCGTCGCACCGGGGCTTCCGTCTCCCGGTCCGGTCGACGGGTCGCGCGATATCGACTTTTCGGTGCATGCCGGGCGTGTGCGCGCCGGTGCGATTCGGCGCACGCGGGCGTACTCCGGGGACTGGAGGCGCGTGTCGGGTAAATGTCCCAGCGCGTGTCGGAGCCCGTGCGTCGGTGGCGCGTACCCGATGCGTCTCCCGCGCGTTCTGCGTGTTCTGCGTGTTCTGCGTGTTCTGTGGGTCCTGCGGACCCCAAGCGCCTCGGCGCGCTGTCAGCGCCGTGCGTGGGCCGTCAGCCGCACAGGCAGAGGGCGCGGCTCCGGTTCCGGAGCCGCGCCCTCTGGCGTGGTGCGTGCGCGTGTCGGCGGGGCGGTCCGCCCTGCGGGTCGGACGAGCCGTGCAGGGCGGGCGGGTCCGCCGTACGGATCGGATCAGCCGTGCAGGACGGGCGGATCAGTCGTGCGGGCGGATCAGCCGTGCTTGGCGCGCGAGGCCGCCCGGGCGCGCTCACGGGCGTCCAGGTTCACCTTGCGGATACGGACCGCCTCGGGGGTCACCTCGACGCACTCGTCGTCACGGCAGAACTCCAGCGACTGCTCCAGCGAGAGCTTCCGCGGCGGAACAATCGATTCGGCGACATCCGCGTTGGAGGAGCGCATATTGGTGAGCTTCTTCTCCTTCGTGATGTTCACGTCCATGTCGTCGGCGCGGGAGTTCTCGCCGACGATCATGCCCTCGTACACCTCGGTGCCGGGCTCGACGAACAGCACGCCGCGCTCCTGAAGGTTGGTCATCGCGAAGCCGGTGACCGGGCCGGAGCGGTCGGCCACGAGGGAGCCGTTGTTCCGGGTCGTCAGGGTGCCGAACCAGGGCTCGTGGCCCTCGTGGATGGAGTGGGCGATGCCGGTGCCGCGGGTGTTCGTCAGGAACTCCGTACGGAAGCCGATCAGACCGCGGGACGGCACGACGAACTCCATACGGACCCAGCCGGAGCCGTGGTTGGACATATTGTCCATCCGGCCCTTGCGGACGCCCATGAGCTGGGTGACCGCGCCCATGTGCTCCTCGGGAACGTCGATCGTCATCCGCTCGACGGGCTCGTGGATCTTGCCGTCGACCTCCTTGGTGACGACCTGCGGCTTGCCGATGGTCAGCTCGAAGCCCTCGCGGCGCATCTGCTCGACCAGGATGGCGAGCGCCAGCTCACCGCGGCCCTGCACCTCCCAGGCGTCGGGGCGCTCGGTCTCCAGGACACGGAGCGAGACATTGCCGACCAGCTCACGGTCGAGACGGTCCTTGACCTGGCGCGCGGTGACCTTGCGGTCCTTGACCGCGGCCTTGTTGTCGGCGCCCTTGCCGGTGCCGCCCCGGCCGACGAGCGGCGAGGTGTTCGTACCGACGGTCATGGAGATCGCCGGCTCGTCCACCGTGATCAGCGGCAGCGCGATCGGGTTCTCCGGGTCGGCCAGGGTCTCGCCGATCATGATGTCGGGGATGCCGGCGACGGCACAGATGTCACCGGGGCCCGCGACCTCGGCCGGCTTCCGGGTGAGCGCCTCGGTCATCATCAGCTCGCTGATGCGCACATTGGCGATGGTCCCGTCACGCTTGATCCACGCGACGTTCTGCCCCTTACGCAGTTCGCCCTGCTCGACGCGGAGCAGGGCGATACGGCCGAGGAAGTTGTCGGCGTCCAGGTTGGTGACATGCGCCTGGAGCGGCGCGGACTCGTCGTACTCGGGGGCCGGGACCGTCTCCAGGACGGTGGAGAAGAACGGCTCCAGGTTGTCGCTGTCGGCGGGGACCGTACCGTCCGCGGGCTTGGTCAGCGAGGCGACGCCGTCGCGGGCGCAGGCGTAGACGATCGGGAACTCGATCTGGTCCTCGTCGGCGTCCAGATCGAGGAAGAGGTCGTAGGTCTCGTTGACGACCTCGTCGATACGGGCGTCCGGGCGGTCCGTCTTGTTGATGCAGAGGATGACCGGCATGCGGGCCTGCAGGGCCTTGCGGAGCACGAAGCGGGTCTGCGGGAGCGGACCCTCGGAGGCGTCGACGAGCAGCACGACCGCGTCGACCATCGACAGGCCGCGCTCGACCTCGCCGCCGAAGTCGGCGTGGCCGGGGGTGTCGATGATGTTGATCGTGATGGGGGCTCCACCCTCCTTGGGGTGGTACTTCACCGCCGTGTTCTTGGCGAGGATCGTGATGCCCTTCTCACGCTCCAGGTCGTTCGAATCCATCATGCGGTCGTCGAGGTGCTGGTGGGCGGCGAAGGCTCCGGCCTGCTTCAGCATGGCGTCGACCAGGGTGGTCTTGCCGTGGTCGACGTGGGCGACGATGGCGACGTTACGGATGTCGTGGCGCGTGGGCATGCTGGCTGGCGCTTCTCTCGATCGTGGGATGCGGCGTTCGTGAGGCGCGGTTTCCTTCTCGAATTCCTCGTACGCCCCGCCGCGGCGGACACGCCACGGCTCGTCCCATGGTACGGGCCCGTGGGATACCGGGCTTCCTCGTCCGGTGCGAGAGACAGGGACCGCGGGGTGCGGGTGGGGTGTGGGGGGTGTGCCCGGGTCGGAGGACTGGGCAGGATCGTGCCCGCCGGGGAAGCCCGGCGGGCACATGAGGTGGGCGTTACGCGAGGCCGCTGCGGTTACTCGTCGGCGGAGGTGCTGGGGTCGGTGCCTTCGGCCGTACCGTCCGGTGTCTGGGAACCCTCGGACCCGTCGGATGAGCTGGACCCGTCGGACGTGCCGGACCCGTCGGATGAGCTGGATGAGCTGGACCCGTCCGATGAGCCGGACCCGTCGGACGTGCCGGACTCGCTCGTCGCATCGGATGCGCCGGATGCCTCGGGCGCGCTCGCTCCGTCGGATGCGGTGGACTCGTCAGGCGTGCCGGATGCGTCGGACGTGCCGGACTCGCTCGCGGCTTCGGATGCGGCTTCGGATGCGGCGGGGGCGCCGGACTCACTCGCCGCATCGGATGCGGCGGGCGCGCCGGGGGCGCCTGGGGCCCCGGAAGCACCGGACGCCGTCGCCGAGGGGCTGGGCGTCGCCGGGGCGGGACCCGCCTTCGGGATGGCCGACTTCTTGAAGCCGATGTCCTGGTAGCGGGGAGCGGCGAAGCCGAAAGCCCCGACGTTGAGCACGGAGGACTTGGCCGCCACCAGCTCAGGGCGCTGGTAGAGCGGGATGGACCCGGCGGCGGCCCAGATCCGGGCGTCGGTGCGGCGTACCAGGTCACGGGCCTCTTCCTCGTCCAGCTCCGCGGCCGCCTGGTCGAAGAGCTGGTCGATGTAGTCCGTGCCGACACGGGTGTAGTTCTGCTCGACCAGCAGGGAGCCGTCGCTGGCGGGCTCGGGCTTGGCGTAGATCGGGCGGGCGTCGGTCGCCGGATAGGCGGTGGCGGGCCAGGAGTAGAGGGCCAGGTCGTAGTTGCCCGAGGCGACGTGGTCCTTGAAGTAGCTGTCGTCGGCGACCTTGCTGATCTGGGTCTGGATGCCGATCCTGTCCAGCATCCGCGCGATCTTCTCGCCTACGGCGCGCAGTGACTCGGAGCCGGGGCCGGCGGGGAGGACGAAGCGGAGGGAGAGCGGTTTGCCGTCCTTGCCGAGCCGTCCGCCCGCGGCGACGGGGGCGGCGGTGCCGGCCGGCGCGTTCGCTTCGGCGATCTTCCCCTTCTCGTCCTTGTCGGCGTCGGGGGTCGGGGAGTCCGCCTGGCGCTGGCGGGACATGTCCTCGAAGACCACGGGGGCGGGCGCGAGGATCTGGGAGCCGTTGGAGCCCTGGCCGGGGGCCGACTTCTCGTCGCCGACGACGTACAGCCCCTCATTGGACGGACTGTCCGGCTGCGAGCGCTGCGACTGGTTCTTCCCGTCCGTGTTCGCACCGTCCGCGTTCGTACCGTCCGCGTTCGCACCGCTTGTTTCGTTCACGCTGTTCGTGCTGTTCACATCGTTCGTACTGTCCGCGCTGTCCGTGCTGTCCGCGCTATCCGTGCCGTTCGCGCCGTTCTCGCTGTTTTCGTCCGTGGCGCCCTTCTCGTCCGAGCCGGCCGAGGGGGAGGCTCCGTTCTTCGGGGTCGCGCCGGCCTCGCCGCCCGCCTTGGCCGGGGCGGGCTTCTTCAGCGCCCCGCCGGTCGTCCAGCCCGCGTCGGCCAGCAGTGCCTGGGCCTCCTGGGTGTTCTGCTCTCCGAGCGCTCCGCTGTTGTCGGTGTACGCGCTCTGGCCCGCCAGCGCCAGATGACTGCCGGGCGGGTTCGCGGGAAGACCGAGCGGACGCAGTACGGTCTCGGCCAATTCCGTGCGATCAAGCGCGCGGGCCACCGCCCGGCGCACCCGGTCGTCGGCGAGCGGCCCGGACTCGCCGTTGAGCGCCAGTTGGGTGTAGGCGGGCTCCAGTGACTTGCGCACCTCGAAGCCGCGCAGCCCCGCCTGCTCGGCGGCGTAGACCTTGATCGCCTCTGCGGTCCGGATCCGCGCGGCCTTCGCGACCCTCGCCTGCTCCTCATCGGAGCCATTGGCCTGCGCCCAGGCTCTGAGGGCGGCCGACGGGGGCTGCGCGGCGCCGGGGCCGTGGCCGGGCTGCTGGCCGCCGGTCCCCTTGTTCCGTACGGCGAGGGTGATGCGGTCCGCGGTCCTCCGGTCGATCTCGGCCACGTCCACCCTGCCTCCGGCGAGCGCGGCGGCCCGCTTCTCCCTGGGCACGGCGGTCAGTACCAGGTTCTCCAGTTTGGCCTGGTCACCCCACCAATGGGGGTTCCGTTCGAGGGTCGCTTCGCCGCCCTTACGGTCGAGTGACCGCAGCTGAAACGGTCCTGCCACTACCTTGAGCGTGTTGCGGGCCCCGTCGTTGAACGCGCTGGGGGTCCCCGTCACATCCTTCGGATACAGGGGCGAGAAGAGAGACCGCCAGTCCGCGTAGGGCTTGTTGAAGGTGACCTTGACCTGGAGGTCGCTGGCGCCCTTCTGGATGTTCTCGATCCGTTCGTATCCGGCGTTGCGAGCGGTCCAGTACGCGCTGTTCTTCCCCCTGAGCGCCTGCCACTGAGCGACGAAATCGGATGCGCCGATCTCCCGGCCGTCGCTCCAGACCGCCTTCTGGTTGATCTTGTAGAGCACCACCTGCTTGGGTTCGCGCTCGATGATCTCGGCGGACTCCAGATAGTCGGGGTTGCGCTGCGGTCGGCCGTCTTTGTCGAGTGTGAAGAGGGAAGGGAGCACGGCTCCGGTGATCCGGGTCGTGGCCGCGTCGGCGTCGGCCTGGTAGGCGTTGAGCGTGGTCGGCATCGCGTCGACCGCCCAGCGCATGGTGCCACCGCTGCCGACCTGGTTTCTCACGGTCGCCGCGACGTCCTGGGCCGTGGCCCGGCCGGTGTTCTCGGACTCGTCCGCGCTGCACGCGGCCAGGGCGGGGATCGTGAGCACCCCGCTGGTGAGCAGCGCTACCGAGCGGAGCCTCCGGGTCCGGAAGGTCGTGGAGGTCCGGGCCTGGGCCATGGGTCTACCTCTTCGTCCTGTTCATTCCGTTTCACGGAATTTGGAGATGATCACACCGATTCCGAACCACTGAAGTGGACGGAGTGCGCGTGGCGGCGCAGACACAGCGCGACCCGCAGCAATGTCACCCAGGCAGACCATAAGAAAACAGATCACAAATCCATAAACATGGTGAAAATGGATAGAGCGAGAACCAGACAACAAGGGGCGCACAGGCAACGCATGCGCCGGGAATCCCCTGCACGTCCCTTCACAAGTGGGGAAGTGACGCGCAACACTCGCAGGCGCATGAACGACGCCACCGCACCCTGCGGAAGTGAGGGCAAGTCATGTCCCAGCAGGTAGATCTGACCACGATCCAGAACCGCCTCGACGAGCTGCTTCAGCGCGTCGCAGAACTGGAACAGACCGTCGATCAGCTCCGTGGCGCAGGCGATCAGCACCGCGGCGCGGGCCCGGCCGCTTCGACCGGGCGGAAACCGGTAGCACGCCAGGAGCTGGTCACCATCCCCGATGCTCCGTACAACCAAGCACTGTGGACGGACTCGGACGACGAGGGCCTGGGCGTCCGAGACCGGCACGCTCCCTAGGAGAACTTCGTTGTCCACTGGCACGGAACCACCGAAAATCAATACGGGTGTGCACAGCGCCACGCGCGCCGCCATCGCCCCCCGTCATCTACGGACGGACCGCTGGTGGCTGTCGCCGGCGCTGACCGCCGGAGGACTGCTCGCCTTCATCGTCTATTCGACCTGGCGGGCGTTCTCGAACGCCGACTACTACGCCGCGCCGTATGTGTCGCCGTTCTACTCACCCTGTCTCGCGGAGAACTGCGAGCCGATGAAGAACGGTCCCAACTGGGAGATCTTCGGCAGCTGGTGGGGCCTGTCCCCCTCGCTGCTGGTCCTGATCTTCCCGTTGGGCTTCCGGCTCACCTGCTACTACTACCGCAAGGCGTACTACCGGGGCTTCTGGGCCTCGCCGCCCGCCTGCGCGGTCGCGGAGCCGCACAAGAAGTACACGGGTGAGACCCGCTTCCCGCTGATCTTCCAGAACGTCCACCGCTACTTCTTCTACGCGGCCATCCCCGTCGCCGGGGTACTCACCTACGACACCGTGCTCGCGTTCCGCGACGAGCACTACGCATGGGGCCATATGGGTCTCGGCACGGTCATCTTCCTGATCAACATCACCCTGATCTGGGCGTACACCCTCTCCTGTCACTCCTGCCGGCACATCATCGGCGGCCGGCTGAAGCACTTCTCCAAGCACCCGGTGCGCTATCGGCTGTGGGGCTGGGTCGGCAGACTGAACGAGCGCCATATGCTCCTCGCCTGGGCCTCCCTGATCAGCGTCGCGCTGGCCGACTTCTACGTCTATCTGGTCGCATCCGGCGCCTTCGACGATCCGAGGTTCTTCTGACATGACCCAACTCGAACGCCAGCAGTGGGACGTCGTGGTGGTGGGCGCGGGCGGCGCCGGCCTGCGGGCCGCGATCGAAGCCCGCGAGAAGGGCGCCCGTACGGCGATCATCTGCAAGTCGCTCTTCGGCAAGGCCCACACGGTGATGGCGGAAGGCGGCATCGCCGCCTCCATGGGCAATGTGAACGCCCGGGACAACTGGCAGGTCCACTTCCGCGACACCATGCGCGGCGGGAAGTTCCTCAACCAGTGGCGCATGGCCGAACTGCACGCCCGCGAAGCCCCCGACCGGGTGTGGGAGCTGGAGACCTGGGGTGCGCTCTTCGACCGCACGGCCGACGGCAAGATCTCCCAGCGCAACTTCGGTGGACACGAGTACCCCCGGCTCGCCCATGTCGGCGACCGGACCGGCCTGGAGCTGATCCGCACCCTTCAGCAGAAGATCGTCGCACTGCAACAGGAGGACAAGGCCGAGTTCGGGGACTACGAGGCCCGGCTGAAGATCTTTCAGGAGTGCACGGTCACCCGCGTCCTCAAGGAGACCGCTCCCGGCGACAGCGACGGCGACGCCGGAAGAGTGTCCGGGGTCTTCTGTTACGAGCGCGAGTCCGGGCGCTTCTTCGTCCTGGAGGCCCCGGCGGTCGTCCTCGCCACCGGGGGCATCGGCAAGTCCTTCAAGGTGACCTCCAATTCCTGGGAGTACACGGGCGACGGGCACGCCCTGGCGCTGCTGGCGGGTGCGCCGCTGGTCAATATGGAGTTCGTTCAGTTCCACCCGACGGGAATGGTCTGGCCGCCGTCGGTGAAGGGCATCCTCGTCACCGAGTCCGTCCGGGGCGACGGCGGGGTGCTGGTCAACTCCGAGGGCAAGCGGTTCATGTTCGACCACATCCCCGACGTCTTCAAGGAGAAGTACGCGCAGACGAAGGAGGAGGCCGACCGCTGGTACGAGGACCCGGACAACAACCGGCGTCCGCCCGAGCTACTGCCTCGTGACGAGGTGGCGCGCGCCATCAACACCGAGGTGAAGGAGGGCCGCGGCTCCCCGGCCGGCGGTGTCTTCCTCGATGTCTCCACCCGGATGCCCGCCGAGGTGATCCGGCGAAGGCTGCCGTCGATGTACCACCAGTTCAAGGAGCTGGCGGACGTCGACATCACCGCGGAGGCCATGGAGGTCGGCCCGACCTGCCACTATGTGATGGGCGGGATCGCGGTCGACTCCGACAGCGCCGCCGCGGTGGGGGTCCCCGGTCTGTTCGCGGCGGGCGAGGTCGCGGGCGGTATGCACGGCTCCAATCGGCTCGGCGGAAACTCACTCTCGGATCTCCTTGTCTTCGGCCGCCGCGCGGGTCTGCACGCGGCGGAGTACGCGGACGGGCTCGACGCTCCGCCCGTGGTGGACGAGGCCCAGATCGACGCGGCAGCGGCGGAGGCACTGCGGCCGTTCAGCGCGGAGGGCCCATCGGACGGCGCTCCCTCGGAGAACCCGTACACCCTCCATCAGGAACTCCAGCAGACCATGAACGACCTGGTCGGCATCATCCGGCGCGAGGGCGAGATGGCCCAGGCGCTGGAGAAACTGGCCGGTCTCCGGGTCCGCGCCCGCCGCGCCGGGGTCGAGGGCCACCGTCAGTTCAATCCCGGCTGGCACCTCTCCCTCGACCTGCGGAACATGCTGCTGGTCAGCGAGTGCATCGCGCGGGCCGCCCTGGAGCGCACCGAGAGCCGCGGCGGGCACACCCGCGAGGACTGCCCCACGATGGAACGCGACTGGCGGCGGGTCAATCTGCTGTGCCAACTGGTCGATCCCACAGGCGGGTTGGCGGCGACCGATCCGGTGGCCGACCAGATCGCCCTCGTACGGAAGACGACCGACCCCATCCGTCCGGACCTGCTCGCTCTCTTCGAGAAGGAGGAGCTGGTCAAGTACCTCGCCGAAGAGGAGCTCTACGAGTGAGTTCGTACCAAGCCAGCTTCAGAGTGTGGCGGGGTGATCAGGACGGCGGGGAGCTGGAGGACTTCGCCGTCGAGGTCAATGACGGCGAGGTGGTCCTCGACATCATCCACCGCCTCCAGGCCACCCAGGCATCCGATCTCGCGGTCCGCTGGAACTGCAAGGCGGGCAAGTGCGGTTCCTGCAGCGCCGAGATCAACGGTCGCCCGCGGCTGATGTGCATGACCCGGATGTCCGTCTTCTCCAGGGAGGAGACGATCACCGTGACACCGCTCCGCGCGTTCCCCGTGATACGGGACCTAGTGACGGATGTGGGCTTCAACTACACGAAGGCACGGGAGGTGCCCGCCTTCGTACCGCCGCCGGGAGTCGCCGCCGGTGACTACCGTATGCAGCAGGTCGACGTGGACCGCTCCCAGGAGTTCCGCAAGTGCATCGAGTGCTTCCTGTGCCAGGACACCTGCCATGTGGTCCGCGACCACGAGGAGAACAAGGCGGCCTTCGCCGGCCCGCGCTTCCTGATGCGGGTGGCCGAACTGGACATGCACCCCCTGGACGCGGCGGCGGAGACAGGTCTCGACCGCAAGAAGTCGGCCCAGGACGAGCATGGGCTCGGATACTGCAACATCACCAAATGCTGTACAGAGGTGTGCCCGGAGGGCATCAAGATCACTGACAATGCGCTCATCCCCCTGAAAGAGCGGGCGGTGGACCGTAAGTATGATCCGTTGGTCTGGCTGGGCAGCAAGATCACGCGTCGGAGCGAGTCCTAGCCACTAGCTACTCTCTGTGCGCGCACGTGGCTCTCCCCCTGAGCCGGTGCCCTCTGCGCGTTTCACGTCTTCACCGCTCTCCGCGTTCTCCACCTTTCCGTGCTCTCCGTCCGTCCTGTCCGTTCTATCTGCTCTATCTGTTTCATCTGCCGCATCACGTGCATCACGCTCCATCCGGTTAGTGCCGTGCCGTCCGTGCGCCCGAGTCCCAGCCGGGCGCACGGACCTCGGCCGGGGCCGCTTCGGCACTCAGCCCCCGGCGGTGTCCTGGCTTCTTCAACCGTAGGCGCGATCACTGTCAGTGACCATCTTCTGGCGACTTCACGCCAGGTCGCGCATATGTGTGGGCGGACATAGCCTCCCAAATGTGACGCGAATAGCCTCCAGGATCCTCGTCGCCGCACTGGGGGCGGCGTGGTGGCTGGTCGCGCCGGCCGCTCCGGGCGTGCTCGCAGGCGGTACCGCTCCGGGCACCCTCGCCGACGATCCCGTTCCCCTCTCCCGCGACGGTCGGATCACCGACCGGGTGGACGCGCCCGGCGACCGCGGGCCGGAGGTCGCCCGATCACCCGGCCGGCTCTACGGCGACGAGCGGCTTCAGCTGTCCGCCGTATATGTAAAGGACTCCTCCGGCCGCACCGCCGGGGCGGAGAACACGGGAGCGGCGAACCTGGTGCCGCCCGTCGCGGTCGTCGTCGGGGCCGGCGCGGTCGCCGCGTACAGCTTCGCCAAGCGCAGAAGACGGATGCGGACCCGCACGACCCCGCAGGGTGGGCGGGCAGGATGGGGCGGCGAGCCTGTGGCAGCGTCCGGGCCCTCTCTGTCCGAACTCGACGCCCGGGCCCGGCTGGCGCTCGTCGACACCGATGACGCCCTGCGGACCAGTCAGGAGGAACTCGGCTTCGCCACCGCGCAGTTCGGCGACGAGGCCGCGAAGCCTTTCGTGGACGCGGTCGCCTACGCGAAGAACGAACTGACGACGGCGTTCCGGCTGCGCCAGCAGCTCGACGACGCGTACGCGGCGGACGACGTGACGCGCCGCCGGATGCTCGACGAGATCGTGGCGCGATGCACCGAGGCCAATCGGCGACTGGACTCGGAGTCGGAGGACTTCGACCGGCTGCGCGCGCTCGAACAGAACGCCCCGCAGGCGCTCGCGACCGCGCGGAACGCCTTCGCCGATCTCAACGGACGGGTGATCACCGTGGAGGCGACGCTGTCGGTGCTGCACCGGAGATACACGCCTTCGGCCGCCGGGCCCGTCGCCGACAGCGCCGAGCAGCTCAGGAACCGGCTGGTCTTCGCCAAGACCGGCCTCGATCGGGCCCGGACCGCGATCGGGGCGTCCGACCGCGGAACCGCCGCCGTGCAGATACGGGCGGCGGAGAGTGCGCTGTCCCAGGCGGCACAGCTGATCGAGGCGGTGGACCGACGCGCTCAGGAGCTGGCTGAGGCCGCAGGCAGGCTACCGGGCGCGCTCACCGAGACGGACAGTGATCTGGCGGAGGCCCGCGGCACGCTGACCGAGACTTCGCGGCCGGAGTGGACGGCCCGTCTCCGGGGCCGGATCACCCGCACCGAGTCCGTGGTGGCGAATGTACGCGGGCGGATGGAGTCGGGACTCTACAACCCGATCGACGCGCTGCGACGGGTCGAGGAGACGGACGCCGCGCTGGAAGAGGCACTGGCCGGGTCACGCGAGATCGAGGAGGCCGCTCGGCGGGCGAGGGCACGGCTGGACCGGGCGACGCTGGGAGCCCGTTCCGCTGTGGGAGCCGCCGCCGACTACATCGGTACGCACCGGGGTGCGGTCGGCAGCCAGGCGCGCACCCGGCTGGCGGAGGCGCAGCGCCGGCTGCCGAGGGCGGAAGAGCCCACGGAGGCGGGTCCTGGTTCCGGGGCCGGTGCGGGCTCGGATTCAGGTTCGGGTTCGGGGGCGAGTCCGGCGATCGGACCGGTGGCCGGTTCGGCGACCGGTTCAAGGGATGTGCAAGGTGCGCTCGCGGAGGTGCTGCAGGCGGACGCGCTGGCACGGCAGGCGCAGAACCTGGCTGAGGAAGACGTGCGGGGATTCGGGAACCGGTTCGGGCCGGGCGGTGTACAAGAAGCAGGAAGCGCGGGGGGTGGGCTCGGGGGCGCGGTGCTCGGCGGGATCATCCTCGGCGGAATGTTCGACGGGGGAAGGGGCGGGAGCCATGGTGGAGGTTTCGGGGGCGGCGGTTTCGACGGCGGGCCGGGTCGTTTCGGCGGCAAGAGTACCCGCGGCCGTATGGGGGGTGGCCGGTTCTGACGACCACGCCCGGCGCACTCACGACGACCGTTTCCACGAGGAGACGCGTGATGACCGGGCAGACCGTCCTCGACCGGGTCACCCGGCCGGCGAAGGCCGGCATCGATGCCCCGCTCGACCAGCCGACCAGGGACTATACGGACAACAGCGGCAGGGCGGGGCAGGCGGTCGCGGGCACGATCGGCAATCAGCGGCTGACGGAGCAGGACCCCCCGGAGGCTGTGGCCGCCGCGCAGGAATGGGCCCTCCGTCCGGGGCTCCGGGGTTGGTGGCAGATGATCGCTTTCTGTGGGCCGGAGCGCTTGGGGGTGGTGGGTCAGAACATGCTCAGCAGTTGTTCCACCGTGGGTTCAGACGCCGAATCACCGTTCGGAAGGGCGAGTTCGAACCAGACGGTCTTCCCTCGCGGGGTCCGACGGGAGCCCCATGCCGCGCTCAGCAGGCCGACGAGCTGGAGGCCACGGCCCCCCTCGTCGGTGTCCCGCGCACGGCGCCGGCGGGGCTGGACCAGGCCCGAGTCCCACACCTCGCAGACCAGGGTGCGATCCCGCAGCAACCGGAGCCTGATCTCGCCCTCGCCGTACCGGAGGGCGTTGGTGACCAGTTCGCTGACGAGCAGTTCGACCGTGTCCACGAGCGCTTCGAGGCCCCACGTGACCAGCAGGGCACGGGCCAGTTCTCGGGCCCGGCCCACCGAGCGGGGCTCGCGGGGCAGTCGCCAGTCACCGACCGCCTCGGCGGGAAGTCCCTGGACCCGTGCCATCAGCAGGGCGATGTCGTCCTCGCCGTGCCGGGTGTCCAGTGTGCTCAGTACATGGTCACAGATGTCCTCCAGCGACCGGGAGACGTCGCCGTGCGGTGCCGTCGTCGGAGAGAGGCGGCCGGGCAGGGAGCGGGCGGGGCGGGGCGGGGCGGTGAGCGCCGTGCGGAAGGCCCTCAGTCCTTCGTCCAGCGGATGGTCACGGGACTCGACGAGCCCGTCGGTGTAGAGGGCGAGAAGCGCGCCTTCGGGCAACTCGACCTCGACCTCCTCGAAGGGTTCGCCGCCGACGCCGAGCGGCATTCCGGGCGGGACGTCGAGCAGCAGCGCCTCCTCGCCGGGATCGACGAGGACGGGCGGCAGATGACCGGCGTTGGCGAAGGTGCAGCGGCGGGTCACGGGGTCGTAGACGGCATAGACGCAGGTCGCCAGGTAGACCTCGGAGAGGTCCGCCTCGCGGTCCTTGTGCGCCACGCGGGACGCCTGCTGGGTGCCGCTGGGGCTGCCGAGGCCCCGGGCGATCTCGTCGAGCGCGGAGAGGACTTCGGCCGGTTCGAGGTCCAGCAGGGCCAGGGTGCGGACGGCCGTGCGCAGCTCGCCCATGGCGACCGCGGCGCGCAGTCCGCGGCCCATGACGTCGCCGACGACCAGCGCGGTCCGGTGGCCGGGCAGCTCGATGACGTCGAACCAGTCCCCGCCGACTTCCGTGGCCGTGTTGCCGGGGAGGTAACGGCAGGCGATGTCGAGGCCGGCGGCTTCGGGGTCGCCGGGGGGGAGCAGGCTGCGCTGCAGGATCAGGGCGCGCTCGTGTTCCCGGCGGTACAGCCGGGCGTTGTCGATGCAGACCGCGGCGCGGGCGGCGAGTTCGACGGCGAGCGCCCGGTCGCGTTCTCCGAAGGGTTCGCTCCCCTTCGTCCGGGAGAACTGCACCAGTCCGACGACGGCGTCGTGCGCGACCATCGGTACGGCGAGCGTGGACTGGACGAGGCTGCCGTCCTCGGCCGCTATGGATTCGACTCGGGCGGTGCGCAGGGCCTTGGCGCAGGGCGAGTTGGAGGGGTAGCGGTGAACCTCGCCCACCGCGGTGGGGGTGTTGCCCTGGGAGCCGCAGCCGGGCGTGGTGATCAGCGGGGAGTCGGACACGGCGCTGGCGAAGGCGACCCGGCGCAGTTCGGCGCTGCCGCCCGCGTAGCCGTCGGAGCGCGGGGTGTCCCACCGTCCGGGCGGGGCCTCGTCTCCGGTGAGCAGCCCTTGGTAGAGGTCGACCGAGGCGAGGTCGCAGAAGCCGGGGACAGCGACGTCGAGAAGTTCGCGGGCGGTGGTCTCCAGATCGAGGGAGTTGCCGATGCGGGCGCTCGCCTCGTTGAGGAGGGCGAGGTTGCGCCGGGCGCTGGCGGCCTCTCGGGCGGCGATATGGCGACGGGTCACATCCGTGCCGACTCCGGCCACGCCGATGGGCCGGCCGGTCCCACTGTGCACCCGGTAGAGATTGACGGACCAGTGCCGGCGGTCCGTGCTGTTGGGGGGCGCTCCGATGAGCTGGAGGTCAATCGCGGACTCACCGGTCTCCAGGACCCGGCGGAGCGAGGCGTTCATGCGTTCGGCCTCGGACCGGGAGAGGTAGTCGTATACGGTCCGCCCTCGGTGTTCCTCGACGCTCCCGCCGAAGACGGTCGCGAAACGCCGGTTGGCGCGCTGCACCTTGAGGTCGGTGCCGAAGAGAAGGAAGCCGAAGGGGGATTGGCCGAAAATCGCCTGCGAGGCGGCGATGTCGGTCTCGATCCGGTGCAGGGCTCGGACGTCCACGACGATACAGAGAGCGGCCCGCTCGCCGGTCTCCGTCTCGCTCGGCATGACATAGACCTCGGCGACGCCGTGGGCTCCGCTCGCGTCCGGCATCCGGAAGGGAACGAGGCCCGTCCATTCCTTGCCGTCGAGGATCTCCTCCAGGTGGCGGTGCCCGCGCGGGCGCAATTCCGTGGAAAGAAAGACCTCGACGGGATCCTTGCCTCTGACCTCGGCCGCTGTGATGCCGAAGAGATCGGCGGCGCGCCGACTCCACTGGTCGACCAGGCCATCGGGGCCTATCGAGAAGGAGGCCACCTTGATGTAGTCATAGATCGAGCCAGGCGGGCTGCTCTGCCATACGACACCGCCCGTCGTCCCAGGTATCTCGCTCACGCGACCGTCCCCTCCAGCTCACCTCACCGGACCGGCCATGACCGCAGTATTCAGCACTACGGCTCTGACGCACACGGCGTTCACGATCACAGCACGGTCTCGTTCATTTTGCGCCGACGGGACCGTGATCGTTGCCCCTTCACACTTTTAACCAGTGAGGGCCAGCTCGAACCACACGGTCTTGCCCGTGCTGTCGAGCCGGGTTCCCCATCTGCGGGCGGATCCCGCGACCAGCTGCAATCCGCGTCCCCCCTCGTCGCCGGGGGCCGCGATCCGCTCGGTGGGGGGATCCGGGAGGGGGTCGGAGACCTCGACGCGCAGCGCGGGGTGGCGGTCGCGCGTCTCCTGCCGGATCAGTCGTACGCCGATGGGGCCGGAGGCGTACCGCAAAGAGTTGGTCACCAGCTCGCTGACGAGGAGCACCGTCACATCGCGCACCGAAGGTTCCAGTCCCCAGTCGCGAAGAGTGTCCCGGACAGCATGACGGGCGGCTCGTACGGCACCGGGCTCGGCGGGGAAGGCCCATTCGGCGCGAGCGCCGTCAGTGTCGATCACGCCGCTCACTTCCCGGACCAGCAGCAGACCCATATCCCTTTTCGGGTGGTCAATCAGGACATACCCGAAATATGACTAGAGGTATCCCGTCGGAACCGGTTAGGGGCGCATCGTTGATACGAACGGCGTAGGCGTCAGTCGCGTACGCCGTCCGACCAGCCCTGACCCAGCAGCCGCGCGGCCTCGGCCACGGCCGGCCGGTCCTGGTCCAGCCAGTCCACAGTGCCGGTCTCGTCGGGGGCCAGCCAGCGGAGGGCGTCATGGTCCTCCAGCGGCCTGGGCTCGCCGGAGATCAGGCGGGCCGTCCACACCTGGAGCACATAGCCGTGGTTGAGTGGCCATTCGCCGGGGATGCGGTCCAGGAGTTCCGTCTCGACACCCAGTTCCTCGCGCAGCTCGCGGACGAGGGCTTCCTCGGGGCGCTCCCCCGGTTCCAGCTTGCCGCCGGGCAGTTCCCAGCGGCCGGCCAGCTCCGCGGGGGCGCTGCGGCGCGCGGCCAGCAGCCGCCCCCGGTCGTACACGGCCCCGGCCACCACAACACGATCGGTCATACGAGGGAGCGTACTGGCGTCACGAGGTCGTTCTGTCGATGCGCTCCACCCAGTACAGCTGCTTGTGACCTTTCACATCGAGGGTGTCGGCTATCCGCCTGGCCTCGCCCTCGGTGGCGTACCGGCCTACGCGGTAGCGGTTGCCGTTGTCGTCCTGGCGTATGACGAGCCAGGGGAGCACAGCACTGCTGTCGTTCATCGCACCCCTCCCTCGATGGGTCCACACGTCGGTAAAGATCGCCGGGAAACCGCATTACGCATATGCCGGAGCCTACGCCTGACCTTCACTCAGCGGATACGAATTTACACAAAGAGATAGGAAAGAGGGGGCGCGCGCTGACGGACGCACTCCCCCTGCGGCCGGCGGACATCGGCGGGAGGCCCGGCCGGAGTCCGGTCGATCGCCCACGGGCCCGCAGCCGCACGACGCGCGCCAACGACGGCTTCTGTGCCCGGCCTTGGCCGACTCGAGCCCCAGCCCTCCGACTCGCCGACTCGCCGACTCGCCGCCCCGTCGGCCCGCCCGTCTGATCGGCTCGCCGGATCCACCCGCAGGCGGGCGCGCGCGGCGCCCTCGGACAGTCCGGCTCGGGCCGCACCGGCCCCGCCCGGCCCTGCGGAAGGCAGTCCCCATGGGCTCGGACCGGAGACGGCGGTCTTCTCGCGGCGGCCACCGACCCCGCGCACCCTTCCCACCCCGGACGGAAGGGCTGCCGGGGCTCACTTCACCGGCAGGCGGTACGCGATCCGGAACCGGTCCGCGGGGACGACGAGGTCCGCGGTTTCGACCGCGCGCCCCGACGCGTAATACGTACGCGCCACGACCATGACCACATGCCCCGGCACGCCCCCGAGCGTCAGCAGTTCCTCCGCCAGCCCCGGACGGGCCCCGACCTCTTCGGAGACGTTGTCGACGACGATGTCGATGGCCGCCATCCGTTCGACGACTCCACAGCCGCCGAGCGGCCCCTCCTCGGGCAGCATCACGGGAGTGCGGCCCGTCACCTCGAGGGGCTCCCAGGAGGTGGAGAGCATGATCGCCTCACCGCCGTCCCGGAAGACATAGCGCGTACGCATCACCCGTGCGCCGACCCCCACACCGAGCCGGGCGGCGATGTCCACGCTCGCCGCCTCCTGCTCGCTGCTGGACTCCCACGTACCACGAGTGCCGTCGGCGGCCTGCTCCTGCCGAAAGGGATTCGCTCCGGCCGGGGGACGGTAGCCGGAGCGGGCGATGGGGCGCGGGACCGGGCGCTCGCGGACGTACGTCCCCGAACCGGAACGGCCCTCGACCAGCCCCTCCGCCATGAGCACCTTGCGCGCCTCCAGGGCGACGGTGTCGGAGACTCCGTACTCCTCCCGGATACGGGCCTGGGAGGGAAGGCGGGTGTGCGGCGGCAACGAGCCGTTGACGATCTTCTGACGGAGATCGCTCGCAACGCGTAGATAGGCCGGCTGCTCACCGAATGTCACTGGCCACTCCCATCACATTGACAGACAGCAACAGCGTCGCAACGGTGGGTTGTTGACCGCAACCATAGGCCAAAAGATCACCCAAGGTGACGACTTACCTCGAACCGGCCATTCGCCACCACGGGACCGGCCGGTTACCTCGGGTAGTTCCGATCTCGCCACCCGAGACCATTGACCTCTAATGGTCCAGACCAATACCGTCCTGTGCTGCACGACGCCCGTTCACGGAACTGTCACGGACACGTGTGCGCTGCTTGCGCGTGTAAACGCCCCTGCGCGCACGCCCGGAATCACGCACAGGAGAGCCCCCATGCGTCGAAGAAGCCTTGTCCGGACGGCTGTTGCAGCCGGTTCGCTCTCGCTCATCGCCACTCTCGCCCCCGCCGCCTCGGCGGACTCCCCCACATCGCTCTCGTCCACCGCCGCTGCTGCCGCTGCCGCGGACCGTGACGACAGCGACGATGACAAGCCCGCGTACAAGCGCATCGGGTACTTCACCCAGTGGGGTATCTACGGCCGGGACTTCCAGGTCAAGGACATGGACACCAGTGGCCAGGCCGCCAAGCTCACCCACATCAACTACGCCTTCGGAAACGTCAGCCCGGACGGCAAGTGCTTCATCGGCGGTCCCGCGGGCGAAGGCGATTCCTGGGCCGACTACGTCCGCCCGGTGCCCGCCGCCGACTCGGTCGACGGCGTCACCGACTCCCCCGACCAGAAGCTCGCGGGGAACTTCAACGAACTGCGCGAACTCAAGGCCAGGCACCCCGGCCTCAAGGTGATGATCTCGCTCGGCGGCTGGAGCTGGTCCACCCACTTCTCGAACGCCGTCCTCACCGAGGCCAAGCGCAAGGCGTTCGTCTCCTCCTGCATCGACCTGTACATCAAGGGCAACCTCCCCGTCGACGGCGCACGCGGTGGCGCGGGCGCGGCCGCCGGGCTCTTCGACGGCATCGACATCGACTGGGAGTGGCCCGGTTCGTCCGGCGACGACGACACGATCTTCCGGCCGGAGGACAAGAAGAACTTCACCGCGCTGGTGAGGGAGTTCCGGGTCCAGCTCGACGCGTACGCGAAGAGCGAGGCGAAGCAGCGGCACGGCAAGCGCAAGCACTACGACCTGTCCGCGTACGTGCCGACCGCGCCCGCGAAGATCGACGCCGGCTTCGAAGTACGCAAGATCATGCGCGACTTCGACTTCGTGAACCTCCAGGGCTACGACTTCCACGTCTCCGGCGAGAAGACCACCAACCAGCAGTCCGCGCTGTACGCCGAGAACGACTTCAGCGTCGACCAGACCGTACGGGACTGGCTGCGGCGGGGTGCGCCGGCGCACAAGCTGGTGATGGGCATGCCGTTCTACGGGCAGGGCTGGACCGGGGTGACCGGTGGCGGCGACGGCATGGGCCAGCCGGCGGAACGGCCGGCTCCGGCGACGTTCGCGGCGGGCTACGAGGACTACAAGGCGCTGAAGAAGCTGGCGGCCTCGGGCCAGTACCAGGTGTACCGCGAGAACGGCTCCGCATGGCTGTTCGACGGCAGCACCCTGTGGACGTACGACGACCCGCAGGTGCTGCGCGCCAAGACCTCGTACATCCGTGACAAGGGTCTGGGCGGCGCGATGTTCTGGTCGCTGGACGCGGACACGGCGGACGGCGAGCTGACGACGGCCGTCGACCGCGGGCTTTCACGGGACTGATCCGGAGGCTGAGGAGGGTGGCCGGTCCCGAGACGGAACCGGCCACCGCCGACGGACGGGGCGCGAACCGGGCAGGGGCCGGTGTCGCGACCGGGTCGAGGCCGGTGCACGGTGGGCTGTCGGTGGCCCCCGTCACCGGCCTCTTCCCTGTCCGCCCCGGCGATCCCCGCCTGTCCTTCAGGGGCCTGACGATCCTCACCGGCCCAGGGCCTCGCGGACCCCAGAGCCTCGCGAAGCTCAGGGCCGGGCGAAGCGAGGGGCCTCGGGAAGCTCAGGGCCGGGCGAAGCTCAGGGCCTCGCGAAGCTCAGGGCCCGGCGACCCAGTCGGGACGGGTCGTCTGGAGGTCCAGGGCCTCCCGGATGGAGATCTCCGTACCGGAATCGAGGGCTCCCGCAGCACGGCTCACATGCTCCAGGAATGTGGCCTCGTCCTCGGCCCTCGTCGCCTTGTCCCACTCGGCGCTCACCCGGTCGAACTCGTCGGTCCGCTTGGTGACCGACTTCGCCGCGTCCGTGGGCCACGTGTGCTTGCGCAGCATCCTCCCCATGTCCGCGTACGCCGTGGACATCACCTTGGCCCAGGCACGGTTGCTGTCGGGGGCCTCGCTGAACCGCTTCTCGGGCTCTTCGAAGCCGGCGCGGAACACCTCGCCCTCCGCCTTCAGATACACCTTCTGGTCCTGGTTCAGACTGGTCGCGTCGCTCCGGACGGACCCGGTGATCCGATCGCCTTCGACCGTGGAGAAGGCGCAGGTGACCTCCCGATCGCCGAGCTTCCAGCTGTCCGGGGTCGGTACGAGGTAGGACGGCTCGACCGTGTCCGGGACTTCCCAGAAGTCCATCGCGTACGCGAACTCGATGTCCTCGCAGCGGCGTTCGACCACCGGCTCCAAGGCGGAGTCACCGGGATACGGCCGGTACCCGGTGAGTTCGAAGGTGCCGGAGACCTCGGCCTCATGGGGTTCCTCGCAGTCGACGACCTCGACCTCCTCGGTACTGTCCCCCTCCTCCGGAGCCCCGCCGGCGGGCAGATTGAAGCAGTCGCCCCTGTTGAGATCCGCGACGGCCCGGTAGCGGGACGCCTCGTCCATGCTCTTCCTGAACCCCGTCCACGCGTCTCCCGCCGCACCGCTCGTGATCGCGAGGGCCACCAGCAGCGTGCTGATCGCCGAGAGGACCGTGCCCGCGACGGCCAGACCCCTGCCGCGATGGCGCTTCTTCTTGATCTGGGAGAAGGCCGTGAGCCCGAGGAACAGTCCGAGCGGCGGCAGACAGCAGACGATCCCGGTCACGAGGGAGGCGACGGCGAAACCGTTCACCGGGGGCGTGACGGGCGGCACGGGGTACGGCGGGAACTGCTGGTACGGCTGATACGCCGGATGCGGTTGCCCCGAAGGCGGCTGCGGTTGAAAGGGCGGTGGCCCGCCCCACGGCTGAGGCTGTCCGCCCTGCCCGTCCGGCTGCTGGGGCTGCTGTCCGCCGGGCTGTGTCGGGTCCACAGGTGCGGTACTCCTCGTCGGAACTCGTCTGGATCAGTGCGGAATCGTACAAACAGTTGCCCTGATGAGTACACGCATCGGTGATCAAAAGGGAAGAGGGGCGGTCGCTCAGGCGACCGCCCCTCAGCAGATTCCGCGAGGAATCAGGCCGTGGAAGACCTCGGATCCGAAATCCCGGCCCTCGGACCCGGACCTCATGACCCCGTGACCCCATGACCCCATGGCCCCAGGAGTTCTGAAGTCCAGGAGTTCAGATCCTCAGATCTAGAAATCCAGGCCACCGAGACCGCGACCTCGGAACCCCGGACCTCAGAACTGCAGGGCCCATGAGTCGATCTTGCCGACGTCCCGCGCGGCGTTGTCGCCGACCCTCAACTTCCAGGTGCCGTTGGCGGTCTCCGACGACGCGTTCACCGTATAGGTGGTGATCACATTGTCCGCGCTGCCGCCCGTCCCGTACGCCTTCAGGTTGTAGACGGTCCCGTCCGGCGCGACGAGGTCGATGCGCAGGTCACCGATGTAGGTGTGCTTGATGTCGACCGGCACGCTGAGTGCCGCGGGCGCGTTGCCGGTCACCCCCGTGACGGTGACCGGGGACTCGACGGTGGCGTTGTCGTTGATGGTGTAGTCACCGGTGTTCTCGAACCGCTTGCCGGGCGGCGGAGTGGTGCCGCCGCCGACGTACAGCAGCCGGTTCGGTGAGCCGGTGCCCGGCGAGGTCACCACGCCGGTCGTCGCCGCGCCGGTCAGAGCGGTGGCGACCTGCGCCGGGGTCGCCGTCCTGTTGGCCGAGAGGTGGAGCGCCGCCGCGCCCGCGACATGCGGGGTGGCCATCGACGTACCGGAAATGGTGTTGGTCGCCGAGTCCCCGGTGTGCCAGGAGGACGTGATCGACGAGCCCGGCGCGAAGATGTCCAGCACGCTGCCGTAGTTGGAGAAGCCGGAGCGCGCGTCGGCGGTGGTCGTCGAGCCGACCGTGATGGCCTCGGCGACCCGCGCGGGCGAGGTGTTGGAGGCGTTCGCGCCGTCGTTGCCCGCCGCGATGGCGTAGGTGACGCCGGAGGCTATGGAGTTGCGTACGGCGGTGTCGAGCGCGGTGTCGATCCCGCCGCCCAGGCTCATGTTGGCGACGGCCGGCTTGACGGCGTTCCGCGTCACCCAGTCGATGCCCGCGACGACCTGCTCGGTGGTGCCCGAGCCGGCGTTGTTCAGCACGCGTACGCCGACGATCTTGGCCTTCTTGGCCACGCCGTACGCGGAACCGGCGACGGTGCCGGCGACATGCGTGCCGTGGCCGTTGCCGTCCTGCGCGGTGTTGTCGTTGTCGATGGCGTCGAAGCCGTACGAGGCCCGGCCGCCGAAATCGCTGTGGGTGATACGGACACCGGTGTCGATGATGTACGCGGTCACCCCCTCGCCCGCGCTGTCCGGGTAGGTGTAGCCCGAGTTGAGCGGAAGGGCTCTCTGGTCGATCCGGTCCAGGCCCCAGGACGGCGGGTTCGGCTGGGTGCCGGTCGCCTTGAAGATCCGGTTCTGCACGACGGACGCGACGGCCGGGTCCGCGGCGAACTTCTTCGCCTGCGCCTCGGAGAGCTGGACGGAGTAGCCGTTGAGGGCGGCGCTGTACGTCTTCCTGATCTTCGCGCCGTACTCGGCGGCGAGCGCCTTGCCCTCCTGCGAGCCGGCGTCGGCCGCCGACTCGTGGAGGGTGACGATGTAGCTGTCCTTGACGGAGCCGGGCGCGCCGGCGTTCTCGATAACGCCTTGCGGGGCCCGGTCGGCCGCGTCGGCGGCGACGGCCGGGAGCGCGGAGGCGGTGCCGAACGCCAGGGCGGCGACGGCTGTGGCGCTGATCGCAGTGAGTCTTCGGCGCGGGATACGCGTCTTCGACATGTGGGGGGTCCTCCTCGATCGGTTGCGCATTTCGATGATTAGCAGGTGCATGACAATGACTGGCGACCAGGTCTGCCATGCCCATGCCGCACCTGCCGAGCGAAAGATTGGCGGATCCATAGGAATCCCACAAGAGGACCGGGGGTTGCCGTAACACAGAAGCCATACAAGCCTTCCGGCTGCCATGCTGACGGACCATGACCTCGAACAACCCGGAGCACCTTCCCCCGTACCACTGTCCCGGCTGCTCGATCCGCTCCTCCGTCGAGGAGTTGGCCTGGCGCTGCCCCGGCTGCGGCGGGCCCTGGGACCTGGACTTCACGGCGGGCGCGGTGGCGCGTGCGGAGCTTCCCCGCCGGGTGAACTCGCTGTGGCGTTACGAGGAGGCGCTGCCCCTCTCATCCCCCGCCGCCTCCCTCGGGGAGGGCCGCACTCCGCTCGTCCGGCTCACTCCGAGCGTCTCCGCGAAGCTCGACTTCCTGATGCCGACGCTCTCCTTCAAGGACCGCGGCGCGGTGATGCTGGCCGAGTTGGCGCGGAGGCTGGGGCCCCGACGGGTGATCGCCGACAGCAGCGGCAACGCGGGCACGGCGGTGGCCGCCTACTGCGCGCGGGCGGGGCTCGACTGCACGGTGTACGTCCCCGAGGGCACCTCGGCGAAGAAGGCGGAGCAGATCCGGGCGCACGGGGCCCGCCTCGAACTCGTTCCCGGCGACCGCGAGGCCACCGCCGCGGCCGCCCGCGCCGCCGCAGACACCCCCGGCACGTTCTATGCGAGCCATGTCCACAATCCGTACTTCCTGCACGGCACCAAGACCTACGTCTACGAGCTGTGGGAGGACCTGGGCGGAACACTCCCCGACGCGATCGTCGTCCCGGTCGGCAACGGAACCCTGCTGCTCGGCGCGGCGCTCGCCATCGGGGAGTTGTACGGCCACGGGCTGATCGACCACCGTCCCGCGCTGGTCGCGGTCCAGGCGGCGGCGGTCGCCCCCCTGGCCGCGGCCTTCCACGCGGGGGCCGACGATCTGCTGGACGACCTTCCGGCGGGCGGCCCGACGCTCGCCGAGGGCATCGCCATCCCGAGGCCGCCGCGGGCCCGCGCGATTCTGCGGGCCGTACGCGAGTCGGGCGGCCACTTCCTCACCGTGACGGAGGAACAGATCCGGTCGGCTCAGCTCGATCTGGCGGCCCGTGGCCTGTTCGTGGAGTCGACGGGCGTGGCCTGCTGGGCGGCCGCCGGCGACCGGCTGGAAGGGACGGCCGTCGTGCCGCTCTGCGGCGCGGGCCCGAAGACGGGGCTGGCTGCCGGGTAGCCATGGCCCGGTCGCCCGACAGCCCCGCGCCCTGATCACCCGACAAACCCACGCCCCGGCTGCCCCGCAGACCCGCAGACCCGCAGACCCGCAGACCCGCAGCCGATGGTCCGGCGCCCCTCCGCCGTCCCGCGGTGGAGGACCGCCGAACGGCCCGGCCCCCTCTTCTGATCCACCATCGGGCGATCCACCACCCGGCGGTCACCGGTCCGGGCCCCTGATCCGCCACCCGGTGGGCCCCGTCTGGCAGGGAGCCGTCGGAGGCCGGAGGATCCACCCCATGAAGCGAACCACCGTGGTCAACCTGAAGGGCCACCGCGACGATCCGGAGTACGCGGACGTCGTCTATGTGGGCCGGTCGACGCACCGGGGCGGCCGGCATCTCGATCAGTCCCCGCCGGCGTGCCCGTACCACCCGGGGCCCGACGGCACCCGCGAGGAGGTCGTCACGCGGTACCGGGCCTGTCTGCTGTCGCGCCCCGACCTGCCGGAGATGCTGCCCGCGCCGCGCGGACACCGCCTCGGATGCCGGTGCGTACCGCTGAAGTGTCATGCCGAGGTGATCGCGGAACTCGCCGACGCCGGACCGGGCGAAGAGCCGGACCCGCACGGCCGGCGGCCAGCATGATGCCCTCATGAGCGACGCAGAGGTGGACGAACTGATGGAGGCGGCCCGCCGAGGCGATGCGGCGGCCTTCGAAGCCCTGGTCACGGCCCACCGCCGCGAGCTGTACGCCCACTGCTACCGCATGCTCGGCTCGGTGCAGGACGCGGAGGACGCGCTCCAGGAGGCGCTCATCGGGGCGTGGCGCGGGCTCTCCGGCTTCGAGGGCCGCAGTTCGCCGCGCGCCTGGCTGTACCGCATCTGCACCAACGCCTGTCTGCGCCTCGCGGCGCGCCGTCCCCGGCGGTTGCTGTCGCCCGAATACGGTCCGCCGCGCCGGAACACGGCGGACCTGGGAGAACCGGTGACCGGACCGGTCTGGCTGGAGCCCTGGCCCGACGACGAGCAGCCGTCCGCCGCGGCGGACGACCCCGAGTCGAGCTGGCTGCGGCGCGAGAGCGTGGAGCTGGCGTTCGTGGCGGCGCTCCAGCATCTGCCGGGCACCCAGCGCGCGGTGCTGATCCTGCGGGAGGTCCTCCAGTTCTCCGCCGCCGAGACCGCGGCCGTCCTGGAGACGACTCCCGTGTCGGTCAACAGCGCCCTGCAACGGGCCCGCAGGACGGTCGGACCGCTCACCCCGGACCGCACCCAGCAGACCGAGCTGGCCGCGCTCGGCGACGACGGGAGGCGGGAGCTGGTGGACGCGTTCATGACCGCCTGGGAGCGGGCGGACGTGCCCGCGCTGCTGAAGCTGCTCGCCGAGGACGCGCGTTTCACCATGCCGCCGCTGCCCGCGTGGTTCGACGGCCGGGACGATGTGGAACGGTTCCTCACCGAACGGGTCTTCGCCACGCCCTGGCGCCTGGTGCCGCTGCGGGCGAACGGCCAGCCGGGGTTCGCCTGCTATCTGCGGGAGCGGGGCTCGTCGGCGTACCGCATCGGCGCGGTCAACATCCTCACCGTCCGCTCCGGCCGGATCGCGGAGATCACCGGCTTCCTCGACCCGGAGCTGCACCGCCGTCTCGGACTCCCGCCCGAGCTTCCCGAAGAGAAGTCCGGAGCACACCCCTCCAGGAAGCACCCCGCGGGAGAGCACCCCGAGAGGATTCCCGGCGGCGAGCGATGAATTCCGCGCCGCGCCCGTCTCTCATTCAGCAGAGGACGTGAGCGACAGCAGGAGCCCACGCGAACCGCGAGGAGAGACACCACCATGCGCAAGGTGATCGTCACCAACATCGTCACGCTGGACGGCTACTACGAGGGTCCCGGCGGGGACGTCATGGTCATGCCCATGGACGAGAGCTTCGACATCCACAACCTCGAACGCATGCAGGCCGCGGACACTCTGCTGCTCGGCCGGAGGACATACGAGGGCTTCCGGGCCTACTGGCCGCCGCAGGCCACCCTCCCGGACGCCACCGCGCGCTCGCGGGAGATCTCCCGGCTCATGGGCGCGATGGAGAAGGTCGTGGTCTCCGACAGCCTCACACCACAGGCGACGGACCCCTGGCCGGCCACCACCCGTATCGTGCGCCGGGCCGACGCGCACCGGGAGGTCACCGCGCTCAGGAAGAGCGAGGGCCGGGAGATCCTCGCCTTCGGCAGCCGTGTCCTGTGGAACGACCTGCTGGCCGCAGGTCTGGTCGACGAACTGCATCTGATGATCGGCCCGGTCGCTCTCGGAGCCGGAACCCCCCTGTTCTCCACGACCGACTTCCCTCCGCTGCGGCTCCTGTCCACCCGTACCGCACAGGGCTCGGACAACCTCCTGATCCGGTACGCGGCGGGTTCATGAGCGGACGGGACGGGCGGGCCCGGCGAGCCCGCACCGCGCCGCCTCTCTTTCGACCCGCATGATTGCCAGGCGCCCGACGCGGCGCTACTGCATCCGCTCACCGGTTGAACCGAAACGTTGACCACACCGCCGTGACCTGCTAAAACGCCGATTCCGGCGTGCTGAGTCAGCACCGAATCAGCACGGGAGCACAACCGTCGCACGTGATCGGCATCGTCGCTCAACGGCTCCCCGGGGGCTCTGGGGGAGGACGGGTTCCACCGAGTCGGTGCGCATAGGGAAAGGGACCGAAGCACAAGGAGGCAGCGTGGAGACGGGTGGGCCGACAGCACCATCGAGCTTCGCGGCCCGCTCGGCCCCATCGTGGCCTGGGGAGGACTGACCGAGATACACGCATTGCGGCGGGCCAACGGCTCACAGCACGGAAAGCCACGGAATATCATCCGGCCGAGACCGTTGGCTCTCCAGCCTGAGCCGTGGGCCGCTAACGTGAAGCCATGACCGCACTGCCCGACTGGATGCGCCCGCCGCGCGCGGAAGGCTGGTTCGCGGAGGACCTCGACCGCCTCCCCGAGGCACCCCGTCACACCGAGCTGATCGATGGAGCCCTCGTCTTCATGTTGTCGCCCCAGAGGTGGTGGCACGGCCACCTCGTCACCATGCTCACGGTCGCGCTCATGGAGCAGGTGCCCGCCGACAGCAGAGTCGGCCGCGAGATGACCATCAAGCTCGACCCGCGCAACCGTCCCGAACCGGACCTGCTGGTGACGACGGCCGACTTCGACGGTGACCGCACCTGGTTCGCACCGGAGGACGTCCAGCTCGTCATCGAGGTCGTCGCCCCCGAATCCGCACACCGCGATCGCACAGTGAAGCTCCGCAAGTACGCGGAAGCCGGCATCCCGCACTACTGGTGCATCGAGGACGAGGACGGGGCACCCGTGGTGCACGTCTACGAACTCGACCGACCGACTGGCGCCTACGCGCCCGCCGGCATCTTCCGGGGTACCCTCCAGCGCCCGGTGCCCTTCGAGATCAGCCTGGACCTCGACAAGCTCACACCGCCCCGAAGCAGCTGAGACGTCAGCACGGGAGACGACGGGAGAAAAAGGAGTCGGACTCCGCAGCCCGCGTATGCCTCTTTGAGGTCGCATCCGGCGCAGGTCCGGCACGGGATCGACGAAGGGGTCGGGCTTCCAGTAGCCCGACCCCTTCTGACCAGCACGTCTGCCACGTCAGCGGCGTGGTGTCACTTCATCCGCTCAGACGTTGAAGCGGAACTCGACCACGTCGCCGTCCTGCATCACGTACTCCTTGCCCTCCATCCGCGCCTTGCCCTTGGCGCGGGCCTCGGCCACCGAGCCCGTCTCGACGAGGTCGTGGAAGGAGATGACCTCGGCCTTGATGAAGCCCTTCTGGAAATCGGTGTGGATCACACCGGCCGCCTCGGGAGCGGTCGCGCCCTTCTTGATCGTCCAGGCGCGGGTCTCCTTGGGGCCCGCGGTCAGATACGTCTGGAGGCCCAGGGTGTCGAAGCCGACGCGGCCGAGGGTGGCGAGGCCGGGCTCTTCCTGGCCCATCGACTGGAGCAGTTCGAGGGCCTCGTCGTCGTCGAGTTCGATCAGCTCCGACTCGATCTTGGCGTTGAGGAAGATCGCCTCGGCGGGGGCGACCAGGGCCCGCTGCTCGTTCTTGAAGTCCTCGTCGACCAGCTCGTCCTCGTCGACGTTGAAGACGTACAGGAACGGCTTGGTCGTCAGCAGATGCAGCTCGTGCAGCAGGTCGCCCTGCTCGGAGCCCTTGGTGACGCCCGCGGAGAACAAGGTCTCGCCGGACTCCAGGATCTTCTGCGCGGCCTCGACCGCCGCGAGGACGGCGACCTTGTCCTTCTGGAGGCGGGACTCCTTCGTCAGCCGGGGGAGCGCCTTCTCGACGGACTGGAGGTCGGCGAGGATCAGCTCGGTGTTGATCGTCTCGATGTCGTCCTTCGGGGACACCTTGCCGTCGACGTGTACGACGTTCTCGTCCTTGAAGGCACGGATGACCTGGCAGATCGCGTCGGACTCCCGGATGTTCGCCAGGAACTTGTTGCCCAGGCCCTCGCCCTCGCTGGCGCCGCGCACGATGCCCGCGATGTCGACGAAGTCGACCGTCGCCGGGAGGATCCGCTGGGAGCCGAAGATCTCCGCCAGCTTGGCGAGCCGGGGGTCGGGGACGCCGACGACGCCGACGTTCGGCTCGATGGTGGCGAACGGGTAGTTGGCCGCCAGCACGTCGTTCTTGGTCAGGGCGTTGAACAGGGTCGACTTGCCGACATTCGGCAGGCCGACGATTCCGATCGTGAGCGACACGTTGGCGACTTCCTGATGAGGTGAGGAGTGATGAGACTCGCGGCCGGCCGGACGGGGGCCGATCCCCCAGTTTACGGTCCGGCCGAAGCGCGCCGTAACGGCATACGACGCGGCGGGAGGACGGGGCGAGGTAGGCCGAAGAGAGGCCACGGGAGGGGCCGAGGAGTCGAACTCTTCGGCAAGGTCATCCAAAACGCGTGTCCCGTGCCGGATTCCTCCCCACTCGCGACCTACGTTGGTCGGGTGGAGCAGCCAAGGACGAGTCACCCCAAGCGCCGCCAGCGGCCGCAGGCCCCTCTTTCACCTCCGGGCCCCCTCTCCCCGCAGAGCGCCCTCGCCGACCGTCCGGCGGTGTACGGGGTGCGGCCGACACGGCCGCCGCGGACCGTGCCGCCCGTCGTCATGGCCTTCCGCAGGCTGCCCAGCCCCCGGCTGACCGGGCTCGGCGGCGGTCTCTTCGCCGTCACCGTCATGCTGGTGATCGGTTCGCTGGACTGGCTGCTGTTCGACGGCTCCCCCATCGTGTACGGCGTGCTCTTCGTGCCCGTCTGCGCGCTGACCGCGCTCTGGGTCCGCGAGGCGGATCTCGTCACGGCGCCGATCAGCGTGCCGATCGCCTTCGCCATCGGGATCATTCCGATCTCGGGCGGCGAGGGCGGGATCGGCGGTCAGATCATGGCGGTGGTGACGGCGCTGGCGGTGCACGCGGGCTGGCTGTACGGCGGCACGCTGGTGGCGGGCGTGATCACCTGCGTCCGCAAGATCCGCGAAAGGGGCCGCCGCAAGCGCCGTATGCGTTCGGCGCAGCCGCCGTCCCATTCGCCGTCGTTCCGCCGCTAGCGCGTTCTGCCCCGGATCGGTCCGGCCCCGGCACGTCCCCGGGGCCGGTTCCGGACCCGGCTGCCCGGCTCCCGCGGGCCCGCCCTCGCTCGTAGCTCATGGGGTTACGGGCGAGTGGCACGGCACGTTCCCGTTCGCACCCCACGGGCCGGAGACCGCGGAGGCCGGAGCGGAGAAGCGGTGGCTCGGCGGCTCCGGGGCCGTCCGCTCGGGCTGAGCGCGGCTGTCCACTCGGGCTGAGCGCGGGCTGACCGGGCTTGGTGCGATGTCCTTACGGCCCGAGGACGCCGACGCGGCGCTCGCCGCTCGGCAGCGGGATCCGCGCCGAACGCGCCGTAACCGCGCGTGGCCACCCGCTCGGACTATCCGCTCGGGCTATCCGCTCCTGGGAGCCATCGCCCTATCTGCTCGTGGAAGCCATCGCCGCGCCCACGATGCCCGCGTTGTTCTGGAGCTCCGCCGGGACGATCTCCGCCCTGACGCCCTCGATATGGGGGATGAACTTGTCCGCCTTGCGGCTCACGCCACCGCCCAGGATGAAGAGCTCCGGGGAGAACAGCATCTCCAGGTGGGCCAGGTACTTCTGGACGCGGTGGGCCCAGTGGTGCCAGCTGAGGTTCTCGTCCTCCTTGGCCTTGGTGGACGCCTGCTTCTCCGCCTCATGGCCGTGGAGCTCCAGATGCCCCAGCTCCGTGTTGGGCACGAGGCGGCCGTCGATGAAGAGCGCGCTTCCGATGCCCGTGCCGAGCGTCAGCATCATCACCGTGCCCTTGCGGCCCCGGCCCGCGCCGAAGGTCATCTCCGCGACGCCGGCCGCGTCCGCGTCGTTCAGCACGGTGACCGGCACACCGCCGAGGCGGTCGCTCAGCAGCCGGGACGCGTCCTTGTCGACCCAGCCCCTGTCGACGTTGGCCGCTGTGCGGGTGACACCGCTCGTGACGACGCCGGGAAAAGTGATCCCCACCGGCCCCGACCAGTCGAAGTGCCTCACCACCTCGGCGACGCCGTCCGCGACGGCGTCCGGCGTCGCCGGGTGCGGGGTCAGTACCTTGTGGCGCTCCTGGGTCAGTTCGCCGCGCTCAAGGTCCACGGGAGCGCCCTTGATGCCCGATCCACCGATGTCCACTCCGAACACGTTGCTCATGGACCCCACGTTACGGGCAGCGGCCGACCGTCACTCGTCAACGGCCCCTGCCGCCTTCGCCATCAGCGCCGACGCCTCCGCCCGCAGATCGCGCCGCAGTTCCTTGGGCAGCGAGAAGGTGATCGACTCCTCGGCCGACTTCACCAGCTCGACATCCTCGAACCCGCGCTGCGCCAGCCACTCCAGCACCCCCTCGACCAGCACCTCGGGCACGGACGCGCCGGAGGTGAGGCCGACCGTGTGAACGCCGTCCAGCCAGGACTCCTCGATCTCGTCCGCGAAGTCGACCAGATGGGCGGCTCCGGCGCCCGCGCCCAGCGCGACCTCGACGAGCCGTACGGAGTTCGAGGAGTTCTTCGAGCCGACGACGATGACCAGGTCCGCGTCCTCGCCCATCTGCTTGACCGCGATCTGGCGGTTCTGGGTGGCGTAGCAGATGTCGTCGCTGGGCGGGGAGATCAGCTGGGGGAACTTCTCCTTCAGCTTGTCGACGGTCTCCATCGTCTCGTCGACCGAGAGCGTGGTCTGGGAGAGCCAGACGACCTTCGACTCGTCGCGCACCTCGACCTTCGCCACATCGTCGGGGCCGTCGACCAGCGTGATGTGGTCGGGGGCCTCGCCGGAGGTGCCGATGACCTCCTCGTGGCCGTCGTGGCCGATCAGCAGGATGTCGTAGTCCTCGTTCGCGAAGCGGACCGCTTCCTTGTGGACCTTGGTGACGAGCGGGCAGGTGGCGTCGATGGTCGCGAGCCTGCGCTGGGCCGCCTCATCGTGGACGACCGGGGCGACGCCGTGCGCGGAGAACATGACGATCGCCCCCTCGGGGACCTCCGCCGTCTCCTCGACGAAGATCGCGCCCTTCTTCTGGAGGGTCTGTACGACGTACTTGTTGTGAACGATCTCGTGGCGGACGTAGATCGGTGAGCCGTACTGCTCAAGGGCCTTCTCGACGGCGATCACGGCGCGGTCCACGCCCGCGCAGTAACCACGAGGAGCGGCGAGCAGGACGCGACGGGCCGGAGGCGTAGCAGTCATGCCTCCCATCGTAAGGCCGCGTAGAAGAGGCGGAAGATCACCACCTGGGGGAACACTGATGCGGGACGCCCGTGCGGGTGGTCGTGCGGGCGCGGCGGCGGGCTGCCGCGCGGGGGTACACGGGGGTACGCGACGGACGGAGGGCCGGATGACGACGGTGCACGCCCCGGGGCCGGGGAACAGCGGGAACGGGGAAGCCGCCGCAGGTGACGGCGGTGGCGGGCTGCGGCGGACTCTCGGCTTCCGCGACCTCGTCGTCTACGGACTGCTGTTCATCGCCCCGATGGCGCCCGTCGGCGTCTACGGCGCCCTCGACGCGAAATCCCATGGTGCCGTCGCCCTCGTCTACGCCGTGGCCACGATCGCGATGGCGTTCACCGCGGTGAGTTACGCGCAGATGGTGCGGGTCGCGCCCAAGGCCGGTTCGGTCTTCGCCTACGCCTCCAAGGGGCTCGGGCAGGGGCCCGGTTTCATCGCCGGGTGGATGGCGATGCTCGACTATCTGCTGATCCCGGCGGTGGCGTATCTCTTCTCCGGGATCGCGATGGAGGCGCTGGTTCCGGAGGTGGACCGGTGGGTGTGGACCGCGATCGCGGTGGTGGTGACCACGCTGCTGAACCTCTGGGGTGTCCGGGCCGCCGCGCGGGTGGGCTTCGCCGTGCTGGTGATGGAGACCCTGGTGCTGCTGGTGTTCATGGTGTCGGCGGTGGCGGTGCTCGTACGGAACGGGGCGCAGCGGGACTGGCTCTCGCCGCTGACGGGTGATCTGACGTTCTCCCTGGCGGCGGTGCTGGGCGCGGTGTCGGTGGCCGTGCTGTCGTTTCTCGGCTTCGACGCGATCGCCTCCTTCGCCGAGGAGGTGACGGGTGGTTCGCGGAAGGTGGCTCGGGCGGTGCTGTTCTGCCTGGTACTCGCGGGCTTCCTCTTTGTGGCGCAGACGTATCTCGTGGCGTTGCTGGAACCGCTGTCGTCGGCGGAGCTGGCCGCGCGGCCCGAGAAGCAGGGCGCGGCCTTCTACGACGCCGTGGACGCCTCGGTCGGGGCGTGGCTGCACGATCTGATCGCGGTCAGCAAGGCGATCGGCGCGGCGTTCGCGGCGCTGGCGGGGCAGGCCGCCGCAGGTCGGCTGCTGTTCGCGATGGCCCGTGACCGCCGGCTGCCGCGCGCCCTGTCCCGTACGGACTCGGGTGTTCCGCGCCGGGCGCTGCTGCTGGCGGCCGTGGTCACCCTGGTCGCGGCGGTGTGGGCGGCGCGGCGGCCCGACGGGCTGGACCATCTGGTGTCGGTGGTCGACGTCGGGGCGCTGACGGCGTTCGTCCTGCTGCACGCGAGCGTGGTCGGGTGGTTCGTGGTGCGGCGGATGGAGGGGCGGCCGGAGTGGCTGCGCCATCTGGTGGTGCCGGTCGTGGGCGCCGCGATCCTGGTCGCGGTGATCGTGGAGGCGGCGGGGTCCGCGCAGGTGGTGGGCGCGGTCTGGCTGGCTGTGGGACTGGTGGTCCTGGCGGTGCAGAGGAAGCGGCGGGCCACGCCTGTGTAGGGCGGGTAGGGCGGGATACGCGTTCCGGGCGCGGAGCGCGTACCCCGCCAGGGAACCCGCCGGACGTGTTCCCCGGCGGGCTCCGCGGCGGGCTCCGCGGCGTTCCTGCGGGCTCCCGGTTTCCCGGCGGGCGGCCCGAATCCGCGCGGCCGGGCGTGACCCGGGTGTCCGAGGGGCCTGGTGGGGTGGAGCGCCGGAACGGCGGACGCCGCGCCGGGCTTCCGCTGTCGTACCCGGCCGTTACGCTCCCCCGTATGGCTCTCAACACGTCCGCGGAAGCCCCTCTGCCCGTCGGCGAGGTGTCCCGGCTCATCGGAGGGTGGATCGACCGTCTCGGGGCGGTCTGGGTGGAGGGGCAGATCACCCAGATGTCACGGCGGCCGGGCCAGGGGGTCGTCTTCATGACCCTGCGCGATCCGTCGTACGACATCTCGGTCAGCGTCACCTGCTTCCGGCAGGTCTTCGACGCCGTCGCCGACGTGGTGTCCGAGGGTGCGCGGGTCGTGGTGCACGCCAAGCCGGAGTGGTACGCGCCACGGGGGCAGCTGTCGCTGCGGGCGGCGGAGATACGGCCGGTGGGCGTCGGCGAACTGCTCGTACGGCTGGAGCAGCTCAAGCGGGCGCTGGGCGCGGAGGGGCTGTTCGCCCTCGACCGCAAGAAGCCGCTGCCGTTTCTGCCGCAGCGCGTGGGCCTGGTCTGCGGCCGGGCGTCGGCCGCCGAGCGCGATGTGCTGGAGAACGCGCGGCGGCGGTGGCCGGCCGTCCGCTTCGAGGTGCGCAATGTCGCGGTGCAGGGCATGCACGCGGTGTCGCAGGTCGTCCAGGCGGTCAAGGAACTGGACGACCTGCCGGACGTGGATGTGATCATCGTCGCGCGCGGCGGCGGGAGCGTGGAGGATCTGCTGCCGTTCTCGGACGAGTCGCTGGTGCGGGCCGTCGCCGGGTGCCGTACGCCGGTGGTCTCGGCGATCGGGCATGAGCCGGACTCGCCGCTGCTCGATCTGGTGGCCGATCTGCGGGCGTCCACGCCGACGGACGCGGCGAAGAAGGTCGTGCCGGACGTGGGCGAGGAGATGGACCGGGTGCGGCAGCTCCGCGACCGTTCGCTGCGGACGGTCCGGGCGATGCTGGAGCGCGAGGAGCGTGGGCTGGCCCATGCGCTGGGCCGCCCGTCGATGGAGCGGCCCTCACGAATGGTGGACGAGCGCGAGGCGGAGATCGACGCCCTGACCGCCCGGAGCAGAAGGGTGCTGGGGCATCTGCTGGACCGTGCGGAGTCGGAGCTCTCCCACACACGGGCGCGGGTGGTCTCGCTCTCGCCCGCGGCGACGCTGGAGCGGGGGTACGCGGTGCTCCAACGCGCCGACGGCGCCGTGGTGCGCTCGCCCCAGGACGTGACGGCCGGCGACGAACTGCGGGCGAGGGTGTCCGAGGGCGAGTTCGCGGTACGCGTCATGGAGTAGCCCGCCGGGGCATGGAGGAGCCCGCCGGGCCTCCCGCCCACCGGAACCCACTCATCACTGTCACAGGAAGGAATCACATGGCTGCCAAGACGGACGGGCCGGCGCTCGGTTACGAGCAGGCGCGCGACGAGCTGATCGAGGTCGTCCGCAGGCTGGAGGCCGGCGGCACCACGCTGGAGGAGTCACTGGCGCTCTGGGAGCGCGGCGAGGAGCTGGCGAAGGTCTGCCGCCACTGGCTGGAGGGCGCCCGCGCCCGGCTCGACGCGGCGCTGGCGGGCGGGGACGGCGGCCAGGAGGCGGGCGAGGAAGAGGACTGACCTGGGTCGGCGGCGGAGGACCGGCCTTCTCTCACCTGCCGGGGTCCCTGTGAGGTGATCCACACTTTCCGGATAGTTGAAATTTAATCTACTGGGTGCGCGTTGGATCCGTCGTTCGATCCCCCCACGCTCCAGACCCGGAAGGTACCGCCAGAATGACCCTCGTCCTCGACCCCACCGCCCAGGACCTCCTGTTCCGCGATGCCCGCACCGCGAACACCTTCACCGATGAGCCGGTGACGGACGAGCAGGTCCAGGCGATCTACGAACTCGTCAAATTCGGGCCGACCGCCTTCAACCAGAACCCGCTGCGCATCGTCCTCGTCCGCTCCGGGGAGGCCCGCGAGCGCCTGGTGGCGCACATGTCCGAAGGCAACCAGGCCAAGACCGGCTCCGCCCCGCTGGTGGCGATCCTCGCCGCCGACAACGAGTTCCACGAGGACATCCCCGAGCTGCTCCCCCACTTCCCGCAGGCCAAGGAGCTGTTCTTCTCCGAGCGCCCGGTCCGCGAGCAGAACGCCGGCCTCAACGGCGCGCTCCAGGCCGCGTACTTCATCGTCGGCATCCGCGCCGCCGGTCTCGCGGCCGGCCCGATGACCGGCTTCGACGCCGTCGGCGTGCAGAAGGAGTTCCTCGACGGCGACCACACCCCGCTGATGATCGTCAACATCGGCAAGCCGGGCCCCGACGCCGCCTTCCCGCGCTCGCCGCGTCTCCCGTACGAGTCCGTGGTGACCACCGTCTGACCGTCCGACGGCGCGCGAGCCGGCCACCGCACCCGGAGGAGTGCGGCGGCCGGCTCGCGTAACGGAATCCGGACGCCCTACGAACCGGTGGGCGACGGCGTGGGCGACGGCGGCTTCCCGGCCTCCAGCGCCTCCGCCATCTCCGTCAGGCTGGCCAGCGGCGCGGTCCCGGTCACCACGGTCGTCGCGTCCTCGGCGACCCGCACCAGGGCGTCGTACTTCTCACCCTCCCAGCGCTGCCACGGCTCGCCGTTCACCAGGTGCGTCTCGCCGGTGTTCTCGGCCTGCCGGGTGACCGCCGGGATGTACTTGCCGCTGGGCTGGGTCGACTGCTCGATCGCGACGTACTCGCGGTTCGGGTCGAGGAATCCGAGATGCCAGGCGTTGCCGTCGGCCCGCGCGTACGAGACCGAGGTCGGCTTCCACCCCTTCGGCAGTCCCTCCGGCGCGAGCACCGGATACGGCGCGGCCCGCTGGGCCGTCACCAGTTCGACCCGGTAGTCGACCGCTCGGATCGGGTCCTGATCCTCGTCGTGCGGAATGAACATGTAGATCACCGCGACGACGGCTCCGATGACCGCCATCGACAGCACCATGTCCCGTACGGTCTGTCTGCCTCGCATACCTGCCACGCCCCCATGGTCGCATCAGGCACGCGCGCTCAAACGTGGGCCCCTCTGCTCATTTTGTCGACCTGCGGATAGAGTCATCTCACCCTCATCCGGCCGTCGTCGTACAGAAAGGTGCGCTCCGATGACCGAGCACAACATGCCGTCCCAGCTGGAGGTCTCCCCCGAGGCCCCCGACCGCAACCTCGCTCTGGAACTCGTCAGGGTCACCGAAGCCGCCGCCATGGCGGCCGGCCGGTGGGTCGGACGCGGTGACAAGAACGGCGCGGACGGCGCGGCTGTCAAGGCCATGCGGACCCTCGTCCACACCGTCTCGATGAACGGCGTCGTCGTCATCGGCGAAGGCGAGAAGGACGAAGCGCCGATGCTCTTCAACGGTGAGCACATCGGCGACGGCACCGGCGCCGAGTGCGACATCGCCGTCGACCCGATCGACGGTACGACCCTCACCGCCAAGGGCATGCCGAACGCGATCGCGGTCCTGGCGGCGGCCGACCGCGGCGCGATGTTCGACCCGTCCGCGGTGTTCTACATGGACAAGCTGGTCACCGGCCCGGAGGCCGCGGACTTCGTCGACATCAACGCCCCGGTTTCGGTCAACATCCGGCGGGTCGCCAAGGCGAAGAACTCGTCCCCCGAGGACGTCACCGTCGTCATCCTCGACCGCCCCCGTCACGAGGGCATGGTCAAGGAGATCCGCGAGACCGGTGCGCGCATCAAGTTCATCTCGGACGGCGACGTCGCCGGCGCGATCATGGCCGTACGCGACGGCACCGGCGTCGACATGCTGATGGGGGTCGGCGGCACGCCGGAGGGCATCATCACCGCGTGCGCGATCAAGTGCCTCGGCGGCACGATCCAGGGCAAGCTCTGGCCGAAGGACGAAGCGGAACGGCAGCGGGCCCTCGACGCGGGCCACGATCTGGACCGTGTCCTGACGACCGACGACCTCGTCCGGGGTGACAACGTCTTCTTCGTGGCCACCGGCATCACGGACGGCGAACTGCTGCGGGGAGTCCGCTACCGCGCCGAGACGGCGACCACGCAGTCCCTGGTGATGCGCTCGAAGTCGGGCACGATCCGTCAGATCGACTCGACGCACCGCCTGTCGAAGCTGCGCGCGTACAGCCAGATCGACTTCGACCGCGCGCAGTAGGGATTTCCCTTTTTTGTGGCTCGGTTCTGCCCCGGACGGCGTCCGCCCCGGCGAACGCGATGATCATGGCCGCGAGCATGATGAACGAGGCGAGCAGCAGCAGAACGGC